>JAGDCN010000088.1 GCA_017958525.1 Bacteroidales bacterium | reverse complement strand
TGGCCTACATCGAAAAGACTCCGCAGGTGCGCGATGTGCTGCTCAGCGGCGGTGACGCCCTGATGGTCAGCGACCAGAAGCTTGAGTACATCATCCAGCGTCTGCGCAAAATACCGCACGTCGAAATAGTTCGCATCGGCAGCCGCACCCCCGTGGTTTGCCCGCAGCGCATCACACCTGAGTTGTGCGAAATGCTGAAGAAATATCATCCCATCTGGCTCAACACCCACTTCAACCACCCCAACGAGTTCACTCCTGAAGCAGAACAGGCTCTGGCCCGTCTGGCCAACGCCGGTATTCCGCTGGGTAACCAGACCGTGCTGCTGCGCGGCGTGAACGACTGTGTCCACGTGATGAAGAAACTGATGCACGAGCTGGTTCGCAACCGCGTGCGTCCGTATTACATCTACCAGTGCGACCTTTCGATGGGACTGGAGCACTTCCGTACCCCCGTCAGCAAGGGTATCGAAATCATCGAAAACCTTCGCGGACACACGAGCGGATATGCTGTTCCCACCTTCGTGGTCGATGCTCCCGGTGGTGGCGGCAAGACTCCTGTTATGCCTCAGTATGTCATATCGCAGAGTCCTGACAAGGTTATCCTGCGCAATTTTGAAGGTGTCATCACTACCTACACCGAGCCACGCGAATATCACGAGGATTGCCACTGCGAAGCTTGCGAACAGAAACGCCGTGTAGATGAAGGTGTTGCCTCGCTGCTTGAGACCGACCGTATGGCTCTCGAACCCAGCCACCTGATGCGCCACGAACGTAACAAGAAAAAATAAGAAAAAGGTAATTGAAAATTGAGATTTACCAGGCTAAAATGCAATCAATAAAACAGATAGACAGAAAGCTATTGCGTATATTTTTATGCGCAATAGCTTTCAATTTTCAATTTTCAATTTTTAATTTCATACAGGCTCAAGAAGCTTACCCAATGTACTACCCCTGCCGTTGCGAAACTGGCGAATGGGGCTATGTTGATAAGGACAACGAATGGGCCATTAGGCCATTGTACGACGCCGTGCTCTATGAGACCAACGGTGGTATGTATCCCGTGTCAGTTGGAGGCAAATGGGGTTTCGTTGGTGTCAGCGGTGAACCTCTTACCGATGTCACCTACGACGCTGCTGTCTGCGAAATCGACTATCACAAAGACAGTTACAAGGTCAACTATGCTGCTTTGCGAAGCAAAGGCAAATGGGCCTTCATCGATGTGCAAGGCAAGTTCGTCACCGAATTCAAGTACGACGAAGTGCTGATCCTCAACGGAAAATACATTATCCGGATGCGCAACGGCAAGAAGATGCGCAGCGGCTATCTCGATGCCGACGGCAAAGAGGTGTGGAATGATTAACTTGCGACCAAACTTCTGTTCCAAACAAAATAAAGCACACCAGAATGCCACGCACAAACGGAATGAAAACAAAATTGATGTTGACAATTGCGCTTGCCGCAATTGTCAATTTTCATTTTTCATTTTTCAATTCCGCCTACGCCCAAGTGGCAGGGATGAACACACTCTCGCTGCTCAAAATGCCGTCGTCGGCACGCACCGCAGCGTTGGGAGTCAATTATTTGAGTGTCTGGGCACCCACAGACCTGAATGTGGGTCTTGACAATCCATCCCTGATTACGACCGACTACAATAACCGCTTGGCGCTTAACTACACAGGACTTTTCGCCGGCAGCAATTTCGGCTCGGTTGCCTATGGTCGTGATTTTAAAGGTCTCGGTTCATTCCTTTTTGGCTTTCATTTCAACAGCTACGGCCGTTTCGATGCCTACGACGAAAACGAGGTAAGTGAAGGTTCTTTTTACGCTTCCGATATTGCTTTGTCGGTTGGCTGGGGACTGAATATCGACTCCAATTTCTCAATCGGTGCTTCCTTCCGGCCTATCCTGTCGCAGTACGAGTCATACACCGCATTCGCCTTCGCACTGAATGTCGCAGGAAGCTATGTATCGGACAACAAGCGTTTTGCAGCGACAATACAAGCACGCAACATAGGTGCTCAAATTGCTACATTCGACGGTACCACCGAGCGACTGCCGTTCGACCTTTCAGCCTCGCTATCCTACAAAACCAGCAATGCACCTTTCCGGCTCTTTTTCGCAATGGACCAGCTGACGCGGTGGAACCTGACCTACAGCGACCCACTGAATCCCGACACACACATCGACCCTTACACCGGCGAACCGATAGCAAAGCCGTGGTATGACGGCATAGCCAACACGTTGGACAAAATAGCACGCCATTGCGCACTGGGCCTTGAGGCAGACATCCGCAGCGCTTTCTTCATCCGCGTGGGCTATCGTTTCCGCCAGACAGCAGAGATGGCTGCCGAAGACCGCACCAATATCAACATCAGCGGTTTCACTTACGGTTTTGGTTTGAAAACAAAGAAGTTCGAGTTTTCGTTTGCCCGTCGCAACTACCACTTGGGCCAAGCACCCAACTATCTCTCTTTGGCATTTAAATTTTAAAAAAAACACTATTTTCAATGAAACTTATCCTTGTCGTTTCGCCTCAGGGCAATCCATACTGGAATGTCGCTGTCGAGAATTATCTTGTGTCTCAGCAGGCACAAAATCAAGTTGTAATGTATCTTTGGAAAAACCGCCGCACTGTCGTTATCGGTCAAAACCAGAACCCCTTTGCCGAGTGCAATGTCGATGCGCTTTTGGCCGACGGCGGCTATGTTATGCGGCGCACCACAGGTGGTGGAGCAGTCTATCACGACGACGGCAATATCAACTTCAGCTTCGTCGCCCCCTACGACCTTTACGACCAGCAGCGACAGTTCAATGTCATCTCTACCGCCTTGCGCGACTATGGTCTTGAGACCGAGGTCAGTGGTCGAAACGACCTGCTCTGCAACGGCCGCAAGTTCAGCGGCAACGCCTTCTCGAAAGGCACGCACCAGCGTCTGCACCACGGCACAATCCTCATCAAGGGTAATATGGACGACCTGGCGCGATACCTTAAAGTCAAGCCGGCCAAGTTGCGCAAACACGGTGTCGAGTCGGTCCAGAGTCGCGTGGTTAACCTTTCGGAGTTGGCCGACATCACCAGTGACAACATTGTTTCACACTTGATTGCTGCATTTGAAAAAGTATATGACGGCAAAGTAGAAACCATAGATTTCGAAGATATTATCCGCCTGCCTGAGGTCATCAGCCTCTATGAAAAATACAGCAGTGACGAGTGGTTGTTCGGCAAGTGGCGCACCTTCACAGCCTCGCGCAGCGCCCAGTTCGATTGGGGAGCCATCGACCTCAGCCTCACCATCGATGAGCAACACGGCATCATCACCGATGTCACCGTCGCCACCGATGCGTTGGATGTGAACCTTATGCAGTCACTGCGCAAAATTTTAATAGGATCGTCTTTGCTTAAAAGACCTTATATTGACCCCCAGAATCCAACAGCATCGATGTTGAAAGATGTATTGGATTTTTTATATTGATAATAATTATGTTTGCATTAAACATAATTATCAATATTTTTTTCACTTTTCAAAATATATTCTGAGTCCAAGTCCTAGGAAACCAGCCTTTTCATATACTTTAACAAAATCTGTTTTTGACAATGCATTGTACATCCCGTGATTTGGATTATTAGCAATCCGGTTGATGGCTAAATCATTAACAGGGCGAGTGAAATCATAACTATAAAATAAATAAACAGCAAAAGTTTCGTCACCCAGGCCTAATTCGATGGAACCCGTATACGATATTGGTGACAAGAAGTCTTTGGGTTTGTAAGTGTAGTTTCCGATTCTCGAGTTAAGATAATCTGCGTTATAAAGGGACAGTGCTTCCTTGTAAGAATGGCCAAAGTTTAAATTCATACGTCCTATTGTTCCCAAATACAGATATTCTCCCAATTGGAAATGTAATCTCATAAAAGGTGCAAACTGGAAATATCCCATACGACTGTCTATCGTATAATCGATACCATTGTCCGCTGTGAATATTTCGTAATCTTTCAACACCATACCTCTTCTGCCAATTCGTCCGCCAAGCGAAATGTTGAAATTCTTATAGGCAGGCAACAATCGAAATTCAACAGGAATGGCAAATTCGCAAGTAGATGTGTAAAGAAGTGGTAATGCCACTATTTCAGGTGCAATGCCCCACGATAAAGAACGCTGATTTTGACGTTCTTTCTTCTTCAATTGTTTATTTCTGTCTTTGCTCTGTTTGTCAATTGCATCTTGTGCTTCATTTCTTTGTAATTGTGTAGTTGCATATTTGAGAGCATTTTGTGGCTTACCATTTTTCATATATAGGTTGAACAAATAATTTTTCACTTCCGTGCAATGTATTGAATTTGGATTGTTACTGAGAAATGTCAATGCATACGATTCAGCTAAATTAGTAGAAGAATTTTTCCAATTGTGATAATCCACCTCCTCTCGACAAACACGATACGCTTTTAACTGTTCATACGTCCAGTCGGTTTGTGAACCTGCATTTGAGAAACAAGTTAGTGCTTGACTGAACTCTTTATGGTTAAACCAATACATTGCCTTTTCCAATTGGCTTGCATATTGGTGTTTTTTGCTCCGCGCTAAAGCTGTTGGGTCTTTCGGATTGAGTTTAAGAAGTGCAGAGTATTTTTCTTCAGCAGTGGTAAGATAGTTTCTATTCCACGCATAATCAGCTTCGTCTTTCAGTTTTTTAGCTTTTTCAGCCACTGATGCTTTCCCTCGCAGTGTGTTGGCTTTCGTTTGGCTGTCGCTTCTGTCTGCAGCCAGAGACCAAAGGTTGGCAGCAGCTTCATAGTCGCCCTGGTCGAATGCGGTTTGGGCTTTCTGTTCAGTTTGCGAGAATGCAACATTTGCTGTTAATACTAACAGGGTTAAAACCAAAAATACTTTCGTATATGCTTTCATAGTCTTATGTTGTTGTCATTAAGTATTTTGTTGAATGTGCGACGATGTTTGCGAACTTCATTATTGTATGGAGCCAATTTCTCAGCTTTCTTTATTTGATTGTTGATATAAACCAAACCATCTATATCTCCGTATTCAGCACAACTCTGTGCACGCGACTTGCCATTAGTGATATCTAATTCCTTTCTAATACTGTTTAGCACTTTATTCAACTCCTCACCGTTGGTACTTGTTGAAGATGCCTTGCTTGTTCGGCTCGAAGAAGTGGTCCTGTAGGTCGTTTGCGTGCTTGAGGTTTGCCTGGTCGCTTGACTTGTATTTGTGGTGTGTTTTGTGGCCGAATTTGAAGTCCTTGTCTTGTTCGTTGAATATGTAGCTGTATTATTGTTTTGGGGTCCGGCGTTAATTACAGGTTTTTCTATAATTGGAGCTTGGGGCAATGAGGGGAATGTTCTAATGGGGCTATTCGCTGACGGTGAACAGATACCAAGCAATATTGTCATTGTGAAAAAAAATCCAATCAAAACCCAATGGTATTTGGACGGATTATAAGCTATCCAATGTATAGTCTCACCTCTATCCAAATAATGAGACATAAATAATAATTTTTTACAAACATATACTATTTGTACAAGAAGAAAAGCAATAACTATGGAACGGGGGACAAAAGAGGCCACAAGCAACAATCCAATTGAATTACCGAGTTTACTCCCTATTTTGTCGACGTGTTGAGTTATCATATCGTCATCCATTGTATTGGGGTCAATGCTAAAAAATGCATTAAAAGCATATACAGCTAAAGTGAATAATATTAGCCAGACACTTGAACCACGCGGATATGTACGGAGATATGTTTGTATCAAATCCACATTGCTTCCGTATATATCTCTCAGCACATACACATTTTCCATACAAGGCTGATTGATGATGTATGCTGCTATTACTATAAACAGAACGAAAGGTATCGTAAATATTAATGACCATTTTACATCTTCCGATACTCCATCGATTTTATCTCTAGATTTTGCATAAGTTTTTATTATTTTAGGAATCGGGAACATAAAGCAACAAAGCATAATTACAGCCATCCAAATCAAACTTCCGTTGGCTCCAAAAGCATTTAGGCTCATATAACCGAACCTATAGAATGGCCACATTATTACTTTACCCCAGAAGTTATCATATGGTTTAAAAAACAAAAGAAGAAAATCAACAATTTCATCAAACAACCCCGATATTTCTGATGATAAGCTCCTTTGAAATTTTGATGTATTGTTTTGCGTATCATACCAAACATTGCGAAGAAGGTTTGCCATATTGTAAATGGCTTTTGTGGCATCTCCATCAGCCGCATATTGTCTTTGTATTTCGAAATAATACTGGTTGTATTTGGTTTTAAGCCGATAACCTGCAAGTCCTTCAACATTACCTTTTATCAGCAATGGATATTTAAATATTTCAATACTATAACGGTAAACTCCTAGTTCCACCTCATCAGTATAGTCATTCTTAGGACAATTGATTTTAAAGGTCACATTAAGAAAGGCCCCACTATCAGCAAATAAAGCATCCAACGAAGTTTTGCCGACATCTGTATTTGTTTCGTTGTATACCGTCACTCGTTCCGTCGGCAATTCCGCTTTGCCGCAAGAAGTGAACACAAAAGCAGATATCGCCAACAAAGGCAATATCCATCTCATACTTCTACTACAAATAAGCATTTGGATACATTGTCTCATTTATCACACATATTGATTTATCATCTAACACGATTCCCGAAGTGCTGATGGTTATTGGTATTTGATAAGACAATATAGAAGAAGCGCGGGAATCAACTTTGCCTATCCCGCTACTGAGGCCTCGCACGCCTGTCATCCGAAGATAAGCAATGCAAACGCCCACGCTGTGCATATACAACGTAAATAATTGTATGCAGATGTGGACGTTGACTTTGCTCTATCGTTGCGGATGATTTTGAAGTTGCGAGTTTCAGTAGCCGCAGATAAAACACTGTTCAACGTCTTACTAATATATGTCGTCATTCAGCTATAGAATGTGTAATTGATTTATCGTTAGATGAATACAAATACCTCTTTTAGGTGAATGACAATGCAAAGTTAAATAAATATTCTTAAATAGAGAAATATTTTAAAAAAAAGATAAAAAAAAGAGCCTCATTGTGGGAAGCTCTTTGTTAATATATCTCACTTGGTTTATTTCTTTGCGGCAGCTTGTGTGGCGGTGATGGCTACAACATTCACCACGTCCTCGACAGAGCAACCGCGGCTCAGGTCATTGATAGGTGCTGCCATACCTTGCATAACGGGTCCGATGGCTTCGGCACCGGCAAGACGCTGTACAAGTTTGTAGCAGATGTTGCCGCTCTGAAGGTCGGGGAAGACCAGCACATTGGCCTTGCCGGCGATGTCGCTGTTCGGAGCTTTCGAGGCACCCACTTTCGGTACTATTGCAGCATCGGCCTGCAGTTCACAGTCCAGCTTGACATTGGGGTCGAGCTCGTGGGCTACGCGACCGGCTTCGATGACCTTGTCAACCAGTTCGTGCTTGGCACTGCCTTTGGTCGAGAAACTCAGGATGGCTACACGCGGTTCCTCAAAGCCTGCGATGGCTTTGGCAGTCTGGGCCGACACAACGGCAATCTGTCCCAATTCTTCTGCAGTGGGGCACGGCGTGGCGGCACAGTCAGCAAACACCATCAGACCGTCCTCACCGTAGGTCTTATCCTTCAGCACCATAATGAAAGCACCGCTGACAACGCTGACGCCCGGCAGGGTTTTAACCACCTGGAATGCAGGACGCAGTACATCGCCCGTGGCATTGCGTGCACCGGCCACTTCGCCGTCGGCATCGCCGTTCTTGATAAGCAATGTGGCCAGATATAACGGATCTTCGACCAAACGCATAGCCTCGTCCATCTGCATACCTTTCTTCTTGCGTATTTCGCAGAGCATTTCAGCATAGTACTGCTTCTTTTCGTGCGTCACAGGGTCGATTATGGTAGCCTTGTCGATATTCTTGAGACCCCATTGGCTGGCGAGATCTTTTATTTCCTTTTCGTTGCCCAAAAGTATCAGGCGGGCAATGCCTTCGCCGAGGATAATGTCGGCAGCTTTCAAAGTGCGTTCCTCTGTGCCTTCGGCCAAAACAATGCATTTATTTGCAGCTTTTGCTTTGGCTCTTATTTCTTCCATTAAACTCATATCAATATTTTTTATTTAATAATAACCATACCAGTGTAGCTGCGCGAAGAAGTGTGCAACTGCAAAATATAACTTCCCTTGTGCTGAGCACCCAGATCGATGGCCTGGCTTGTGGCAGTCAGAATCGTCTGACCCTCCTTAACACAACGGCCATTGAGGTCATACAGTTTATAATTGGCGCTGCCCAAAGCATCGACGTCAAAGTGAATCACGCCAGTCGAAGGGTTGGGATAGACCTGCAGGTTGCACAACGAGCTGTTGTTGATAGCATCCTCAGGACTAACGATAGCAGTGCTGCTTGACTCGAAATCAAGACCGTCAAGATTAGTGATATTGGTATTGTCTGGGTCGAGCCAAGTTCTGAGAGAACCTGTATTTGTACCGTCGCCGTTCCACGACGAGAACAAACGGCCATACAAGTCTGTACCTGACATATAGTCGCAAGCGCTTGAGCCTGCATAGAGCTGTCCAATGATGCGTTTGTCGGCATTGAAGAGCGGAGAACCAGAAGAGCCCTGTTCCGTTACACCCTTATTCTGAGTACCCGTGTACCAAGAAGTAACGAGGAATTTGGAGTATGAACCGGTACCTTTGACAACACTTTTGGGGAACGAAATCTTCTTGAAGTCGCCACCTGGATGATGGATACAGGCACCATTCGTAGGATTCACACTGCCTCTCTCCCATCCTGCATAGTAAGGCTTGTAAGAGTCAGGAATATTCTGTCTCAGTCTGAGCAGCAGGAAGTCAGAACCTCCATTGTAACTGAATTTAGCCATAATGTCAGCTCCTACGATCGACTTGTTGCCAGGGCCAACCATACCGTTGCAGGCGTTGGTCTGATAGAGAAAATAGGTCGTAAAACCACGCACATCTTCCAAATCCTGGCAGTGGTATGCCGAAAGGATGTAAGGAGTTTTGTCCTGACGTGCATTATTGATCACCGCACCGCTACACATATAGCTGTATCCGCCGGAATTGATTTCAATTGCCACAACCGAACGAATCTGGTCGCGCCAGTCATCACCCTCAGGACAAACCACATTGATATGGCAGTTGCCTTCTGCAACACCGTGGGCACCCTTCAAAGATTCCTCTATGGCCTCGTAGTTGCCGGCTATCGACTGGAAGATATCTTTATAACCGTGGCACAGGCGGTCAATCACCAGGTTGCCAGGCTCCTGACCAGCAGGCACATTGTATTCCACAAAGACACGGCTGCCAGGAATGGCTTGCGTATAGAAAGTGCCGTCGTCCAGAACATCGCTGCTGTTAAACGAACCCAGGAAGAAATCGCCGCTCTCGTCATAGAAGAAAAGTGTAGCGCCTTCAGGCATCTCAAACTGCGAGAAATGAAGCGTCATAAACGTTGCGTCCTCCGACTCGACAGCCATCAGGTAATGCGTGCCACTGGCGTCCTTGACAGCCTTGGCCTCACCCACAACGTCCAAACGGGTGTCCTGCATAACACCGACACGCAACGGACCAGCACCCTTGACAGCATTAAGGTCTTCGTCCAGATAACGCTGATTGTCAATGCCTGGATGGTTCATTTCGGGCACACCTGCCTTTGTCATACTGCTGTTGAACAGCGGCTCGCCGCCGTGGCTGATCTGGGCAACACTGCTTTGGGCGAACATCAAAGCCACTACAACAAGCGCCGAAAAAACAAGTTTCTTCATCTTATTCATTTTTTAATTATTAATTCTGTGTTTTTTTCTTCGATTTGATTTATGTTTTTGTATTTCTACTATTTAATAGGTTTAAATAATAAAACTACAAATTACAAAAATACATATATTTCTCGAATTAGCAAAAAAATCGTAACTTTGCTTTCTCCTATAGAATAAGTAAAAACAATATAAATTATGGCAAATCAAGAAGATATCTTCAAAAAAGTCGTCTCTCACGCCAAAGAATACGGCTTCATTTTCCCCTCCAGCGAAATCTACGACGGTCTCGGTGCCGTCTATGACTACGGCCAGCTTGGCACCGAACTCAAAAACAACATAAAACAGTATTGGTGGCGCTCGATGGTGCAATACCACGAGAACATTGTCGGTATCGACTCTGCCATCTTTATGCACCCCAAAATCTGGAAAGCATCAGGTCACGTCGATGCCTTCAACGACCCCCTCATCGACAACCGCGACAGCAAGAAACGCTACCGCGCCGACGTCCTAATCGAAGACCACATAGCCAAAATCGAGGACAAAATCAACAAAGAGTGCGAGAAGGCTAAAAAACGCTTCGGCGATGCCTTCGACCGTCAGCAGTTCGTCACGACCAACGCCCGCGTACTTGAACACCAGAAGCAGATTGATGAAATCCACAACCGCTATGCCGAACTGATGAATGCCAACGACTTGGCTGGTCTTAAGCAACTCATCCTCGACCTCGGAATCGTTTGCCCCATCAGCGGTACCCGCAACTGGACCGACGTTCGCCAGTTCAACCTGATGTTTGCCACCAAGATGGGCAGCGTCGAAGGCGAGAACGACACCCTTTACCTGCGCCCAGAAACAGCACAAGGCATCTTCGTCAATTTCCTCAACGTGCAGAAAAGCGGCCGAATGAAAGTTCCTTTCGGCATCGCACAAATTGGCAAAGCCTTCCGCAACGAAATCGTCGCACGCCAGTTCATCTTCCGTATGCGCGAATTCGAGCAGATGGAGATGCAGTTCTTCGTCCGTCCCGGCAGCGAACTTGAGTGGTTCAAATATTGGAAAGAAGAGCGCCTGAAATGGCACCTCGCTCTCGGCATTCCCGCCGACCACTACCGCTTCCACGACCACGAGAAGCTGGCACACTACGCCAACGCCGCCACCGACATCGAGTTCCAGTTCCCGTTCGGATTCAAGGAACTTGAAGGCATACACAGCCGCACCGATTTCGACCTCAGCCGCCACAGCGAATTCAGCGGCAAAAAGTTACAATACTTTGACAGCGAACTCAACGAAAGCTATACGCCTTACGTTATCGAGACCTCCATCGGTGTCGATCGTACCTTCCTGGCCATCTTCAGCCACGCCCTTCGCGACGAAGTGCTTGACGACGGCTCGACACGCACGCTGCTCAGCCTGCCGCCAGTGCTGGCACCCTACAAGGCCGCCATCCTGCCGCTCGTCAAGAAAGACGGACTGCCTGAAAAAGCACGCGAAATTGTCGATATGCTCAAATACGACTTTATGCTGCAGTATGACGAAAAAGACGCCATCGGACGCCGCTACCGCCGCCAGGATGCCATCGGTACTCCGTTCTGCATCACCGTCGATAACGACACACTCAACGACAACACCGTCACTGTCCGTCATCGCGACACAATGCAACAAGAGCGCGTAGCCATCGACCAGTTGGACGCCTATCTGCATCAGCGCATCAAGCCAATCAACATCGACTGATAACCTCTACGATGCCGCGCCCGACAGGCGCGGCATTTTTTTCATACACCCATAGATTTCTCAAGCACACGGCAAACGTCCGTTCCGTCCATATTTTTGTTTTATCGACGTTCCGACACCGTCAAGCCGCACGCAACTACTGATATCCGGAGTCAAAGTTTTTAGGAGATTCCCTGACGGCTTTCTTCCCATTCCCTCTTGGAACGGGTGCCCGAATGGCAGGTAGCGTCGCACTGCAAAGCAGTATCGCCCTCTGACAGCGTATATTCCACCACCCATTTCTCCATCGACAACACTCCGTTGCCGATATACTGGCTTATCGACGCACGGCCGACCTTGTCAACCACAAAACCCCACTGATGTATCTCTTTGCCAGCCCAATACGAACGCTTCTACAGCTCGGCATTGCCGCGGTAGTGCTGCGACTGTGTGAATGTGTTTTCCTCGTTTCGTATCAATTCTGTTGATGTCATTTCTTCAGACGGGCAGACGTTGGTGTCCAGACCCGTAAACGGGAATAGGACTGTACTGTATCTCAAGGAATTGCCAAACGGGTCTTATTTTGTTCATATCCACACTTCGGGTCAGACCACAACAAAGAAACTGATAATAAAAAGGTGATTTTGGCAGATGATCCGTCTATGATGTGTCATCATAGTTGTTTTGTTAATTTGTTTTATTCTTCACTGAAAGTATTGCTTCCAAAAGTGTCAGCTTTTTTTCAGGTTAAGACGTGCCACCCGCTCCGCCATTAATGGCGGAGCGAGTCTTGTTAGGTTGTTATGGAATCGGGGACCAGTGTGTAATAAAAGTCCTTGATTTACCCTAATGACCGATGTGGAATAAAAAAAGGACGCAAATGCGTCCTTTTTTATTAGATGGTTGATTGATTAGAAGCAGTAGCGGATGCCAAGTGCGATGTCACCCCAGTGGAATTCTGTGTCGGGGATGAGGAAGAAGCTGGGGCGGATGTCCAGCGAAAGTTGGATAGGAACAGCATTGAATTTGTATTCAACACCTAACTGGCCTGCGAGAGCAAGAGCGATGTCGCTGTTACTTGCGTGACCAGCTTCCCAGCTCCAGTAGCAAACGCGGGCGCCGACACCGGCATACCAGCCGAAGCCGCTTCCGATTTCACCAGTCCACTGATAAATACCAGTCAGGCTGAAGTCGGTATGATGGTCGCCGCTGCCCCATCCGAGGTCAAGTTCGAGGCGGTTGCCGCCAAGACCGTGCTGCCAAGAAAGTTCAGCGCCATAACCCTGACCACCACCAACGCGGACACCAAGGTTGTTCTGTGCATTTGCAGTCATTGAAAGAACGAAGACTGCTGCAATAGCTAAAAATAATTTCTTCATAAATACTTTTTTTAATTGTTTAATAAAATGATTAATTATTTAGTTTTCACTTTTTTGTATTGCAAAACACTATTTTATGCCAATTGTGTTCACTTTTGCAAAGATACTATTATTTTTTGTTTTTTTAAAGAATAAATCATTTTTTAACATTTCACGTCACTTCACTGCCATAATCAGTTTGATTTTGTCCGGTTCTTTGACTTTTTTCAGTCGGTTGTTATAGTCCTCCTTGTCAAGCGAGCCTGCCAAGGCGGTGAAGCGTTCCTGCATAGCCAGCACCTCGCTTTGGTGATCCAGATAACTGTTCAGATCGGCTTCACTGATGATATTCAGTTCTTTGTCGTAAGTCTTCAACAGCCGTTCATAGGCTTTGTTGATGTTGGCATACTCTTTGAAAGCGACGCGGAACTGCTTGGTGTTGGCCTCGATGGTGTTGTTATTGTTTACAATCTGGACAAACTTCTGCTGTATGTCGATAAAGTGGTAGAGCAGTTTGGTGAAGTCCTCGGCACCTTTCCGATTGGTGAAATGTGGTGTGAAATCAGTGTATTTCATCATCTGCCTATATCCTGGCACAAGCCCGCGCGGGGCGTTCTTATTGCCCGTAATGGCTTGTGTGCCGGATTCGATGGTATTGCGGATGCCCACCACGTTGATGTACATCTGCTGCAACTGTTCGAACTCGTCGAGTTTGTTGTTGAAATGGTTGGCACTGGCCTGGTTGATAAATCTGGGGACGAAGTCATTGGCAGCCACCAATTCGAGATATGCCGTGGCGACATCGCCGATATTCTTGGAACAGATGGCTACTATAGAATCGCCGCGGGCCTCGATGGCATCGATACGTCGCACCACAGCGCTGAAATTATGCTGCACATTGATAAAATCGTTGAGGTTGGCGATGAATTTACTGCTTTCGTCCAGTGTGGTATAGGCAGGAATCTGATTGACCTCGGCTAGGATTTCTTTGTATGAGTTGAAGATATCCTTATGATTCTTGGCGCATTGCTGCTGCAGATTATGTGTGTTGTGGCTGATGCTGTCACGCAGGTCGATTACCTTCAAGTAACTTTGTTGCACGGCAAGCACCTCTCGGAGCTGCGCTGTATATTCGTAGTATTCGGCAATTGTCTTGAAACTGATGGGAATCTGCACCTTTTTGAACACTCGCTGGTAGGACTTGTTAACGTCGTTGTGGTCCTTGCCCGAGCGCAGGTGAAGCGTGTTCTTGAAAGCCTCGATGCGATCGGTGTATGAATTGCTACCCAACACGCTGTCGATAAGTTCATTCTGGAACACCTGCAGTTCGTCAAGTTGCCGGAAATGGCTGTCGGTGGTGTTGTCGTCGGTAAGGTCGTAACGGTTATAGACCGCCAAATAGGCATAGTAGATGTCTTTCAGTTCCTTAACACGCGTTTTGTCGCTCACTCCCTTGGCGTCGCACACGTTGGTGATAGTCTTGTGCATCGCGCGGATGGTATCCTTCATTGTGGCCAACTGCAGATCTTTTTCACGCTGGATGCGGGCGGCTTCGACGCGTGCGCGTTCTTCTGCAGCACGACGTTCTGCCTCAAGGCGTTCCTGTTCCAACTGGTTGTAACGCTCACTCTCGCTTTGCAGTGTGGTTGCCGTTTTTTCAAGCTTTACAATATACTGCTCCGCGTCGGTGATGCAGTGCATCGAATCCATCCAGATCACACCAGCACTACGCGTATAGTCGTTGTTGAAGCTGCGCACCATACGGTTGATACGCAACTGCTGCTGACGACACCACTGCGCAATCAGCGGGTAGGCGTTAGGCTGCACACGCTGCAGACTGTCGATGATGCTTCGCAGAGCATTGTCGTCGTCAACAATGCGGGCATCGACTTGATAGTTGCCACACAAGTCGCGGGCACTGAGCAGCACAAATGTTGTGTCGTTCTTGCCGGCACCGTTGTCGCCCGACTGTCCCCACACGACGACGGCGGAGACAACAAGGAGGAACGTTAGTAATGTTTTACGAAACATCATATTGATACTGAATGTTATTTTATTTGAGAGTTGAGAGTTCGTGACAGCTGTCTATCTCAACTTTATCACAGGTCCATTGACAATTGGTTGATATGTGGGTCGCTGATATCGAAACTGGAGCCATCGAAACAGTGGGTACAAACCTGTTGCTTTGGAAGTCCAATGGCGTCGCATACCGTTTTCAAATCGTTGAACTTGAGGGTATCGACACCGACGTGCTGGCGTATTTTTTCAACCATAGCGGCATATTCCTTTGTCGTGCTGTCACGATAGGCCTCGAGGTTGCGTATCTCACCGCCTTCAAGTTCTTCGATGCAACGACGTGCAATGAGTTCCATATCTGTCTTGGAAGCCGAGAAATTGAGGTAGGTGCAGCCGTGGACGAGTGGCGGACAGCTGATACGGATGTGGATGTGTTTGACACCTGCTTCGTACAGCATCTTGACTTGGTCACGGAGTTGCGTGCCACGGACGATGGAGTCGTCGCAGAAAACCACGTCCTTGCCTTCCAACACTTTGCGGCTGGGAATCAGTTTCATTTTTGCCACAAGGTTGCGCGATTCTTGATTGACAGGCATAAAGCTGCGCGACCACGTGGGAGTGTATTTAAGGATGCCGCGTTTGTAAGGGATGCCCTTGCCGGCCGAATAGCCCAACGCCATACCAATTCCAGAATCGGGAATGGCCGATACGAAGTCGGCGTCGATGTCGTCGTTTTTTCCCATAGCCAAACCGAGCTGGTAGCGGACCTCTTCGGCATTGATGTCCTCATACTGCGCCACGGGATAGCCGTAGTAAATCCAAAGGAAAGAGCAAATCTGCATCTTGTCGTTGGGTTCGATAAGCTGGCTGAGACCGTCGTGAGAGATCATTACAGCCTCGCCGGGACCCACATAACGAACGGTTTGATAACCAATGTTTATATATGAGTGGCTTTCAGAGGCCACGGCATAGTCGGTGCCACGGCGACCGATGACCAAAGGTGTGCGACCAAGGTAATCGCGTGCCGCAATGATGCCGTTCTCGGTGAGGATAAGCATCGACACACTACCTTTTACGCGGCGATAGACATTCTTGATACCGTCGGCAAAATCCTTGCCCTGTGTGATTAGCAGCGCCACCAGTTCCGTAGGATTGGTGCCGCCCATACTGAGTTCGGTGAACTGCTGGTGTTGTTCAAGGCACAATTGCTCCAGTTCAGCCATATTGTTGATTTTGCTGACTGTGCATACAGCAAAGCGACCCAGATGCGAATTGACAACAATAGGCTGCGGGTCGGTGTCGCTGATAACTCCGATGCCCATATTTCCTGCCATTTCGTGAAGGTCGTCCGAGAACTTGGTACGGAAGTACGAATTTTGGATGTTGTGGATGTTTAAGTGCATCGCACCATTGTCGATAGTGCTGATACCGGCACGCCGGGTTCCAAGATGTGAATGATAATCTGTACCGTAAAAAAGATCGGTAACGCAGGGATTTTTGGTAACTACTCCAAATAGTCCACTCATAATTTGTTGTGTTTTAAAAAGATAATTATTATATGATATATTATTAAAAATGCAAAAATACGAATTTCTTCATATGTCGCGACAATTGAGCGAATTAAGTTTTTAACAATCTTCGAACACCTCCTCTTTTTCCACGAGCGTCGCCAATCGGAACGGGGTGATAGTATTGACCAGCGATTCAACATTTTCAGCTTTGCGCCGCACACGTATGTAGTTGTCCGTAAAGCCATACATCATTCCCTTCTTGATATCGCTCTCCCACAGCACAGGACGCGTCTGCCCTTGCTGCTGGCGATAGAATAGATTCTTCTTGATATCTGACAGTTCTTGCATCCGACGGCTGTGCTCACGACGGTGATGGATTGGAATACGCTCGTCCATACGCAGTACCGCAGTGTTGGGGCGTTCGCTGAAGGTGAAGACGTGGAGGTAGGATATAGGCAACCGCTCGACATAGTCCATCACACGCTCAAATTCGTCGTCGGTCTCACCGTTGAAACCCACCATTATGTCGGCCGCGATGCAAGCATCGGGCATCAACGACTTGATTTTATGCAACAAATCAGAATAGAAGGCCGTGTCGTAGCGACGATGCATCATCCGCAGCACCTTGTCGCTACCAGCCTGCAGAGGGATATGGAAATGAGGAAGAAAGGCACGCGACGAAGCCACGAAACGGACGATATCGTCAGTAAGCAGGTTTGGTTCAATACTCGATATGCGGTAACGTTCAATGCCCTCTATCTTGTCCAGCTCACGTATAAGGTCGAGGAAGGTCTCTCCCCTGCCTTGCCCGAAGGTGCCGGTATTCACTCCGGTGAGGACAACCTCCTTGGTGCCACTGGCGGCGATTTCATTGGCCATTGCCAACGTTTCGGCCACCGAGGCACTGCGCGAGCGACCTCGTGCAAACGGAATGGCGCAGTAAGTGCAGAAATAGTCGCACCCATCCTGAACCTTGAAGAAGGTGCGGGTACGGTCGGCGTGCGAGTAGGCGAGGTGGAAGTCTGTTTTTTGAAGATTGGAGGTTGAAGCTGGAAGCTGGGAGTTTTTATTATTCAAATAATCGTTGACATAGCGCAGCAGGTCGTGTTTGCGGTCATTGCCGAGAATTATGTCAACGCCTTCGATGGCGGCTATAGCATCTGCCGCATTCTGGGCAAAGCAACCGACAACAGCGACAATGGCATCGGGATTGTTGGCGACAGCCTGGCGTATGGCGTTGCGGCATTTCTTTTCGGCAATGGCGGTTACGGTGCAGGTGTTGATTACATAGAGGTCGGCACGGTCGTCGAAGTCGGCTTGTTGCCAGCCGGCAAGGATGAATTTTCTAATCAGGTCGGAAGTCTCGGCAAAATTTAGTTTACAGCCTAAAGTATGCGCAGCTATGGTCATTGTTAGTTGAAAGTTAAAAATATGACGGGTTATGGGGAGTTATATTTCCATCAACAGCACCTGAAAATCATTTTTGAGTTTTGTAGGTTTCGACTTGTCAGTTTTTCTCATTTTTCACTTTAAGTTTTCTAAAAAACACACTTCAAAAAACAGATTTATACTATTTTAAACATACACCTCAAAAAAAAAATTTTGCGAGTAGTTTTCTGATATAGTTTCATTTAGAGTTTTCCCAAAAAAATAATTTTATTTTTTTCTTTGCCTATATGATTTTTTGTGTATCTTTGCATTCGAATTCAAAACAAGAATTCAATTACAGAATAGGCTTTCGTAATAATTTGGATTTTGTAATAGTGTTTAATGTGAACCAGGACGATGTGGTATCGTCCTGGTTTTTTTTATTCATCTAATTCGTCGATTCGTTTAAGTGAGCGTACCATCTTGATGCACTCTTCATCCGGAAAGATGGTGAACGGCGGCTTTGGTAGCAGGTCGAGCGTTTCGCGACCGTCATCATCCTTGACAATGCCCACAACGCTGCCGATGTTGGCCATCACGCGCGATTTGCGGTCGATAAGGACAAACGTCTCGCGCCCCACACGTTCGTTAATGATATCGGGAGCATCGGTGCAGACCAGTTTGCTTCCGTCGTTGAGGTAAAGCAGTGTTCCCCTCTGGCCCATCGGCAAAAAATAGGCGATGCCGAAAATCGACTGCCACTGCGCACCTGACGAGGTATGTATCAAAATCTTACGGTCGGCCAGCGTGCCATCCTGCCAGTTTTCATCGACCGTGCGGGTACCATTCTCGTAATAGCGATAGGCACCGTCTTTCACACCGTCCTTGTAGTTGCCTTCGCGCACCATACGGCCCTCACCGTCGTATTCAGTCAACTTCCCTTGCATAAGGCCTTTCTCATAACGGCCGCAAATATAGCCTTTCTCGCCAATGCGCTTCCACCAGCGCCCGTGACGGTGGTTGTCCTGCCAGTTGGCAACCTCGACAGTGTCTCCATTTTTGTTGAAAATGATATGCGCGCCATCCTTGATACCCATTTTGTATGAGGCTATTTTTATCAGGCGACCATCCTCGCCATAAAAGCGCCATTCACCGTCGCGGTTTTTCTGGTTGTAGAAACCCGTTGCCATCAACTGACCTTTCCGGTCGTAAGCTTCGTGGGTGCAGTATTTGCCCGGCGTAGTGAAGGTGTTTCGGATTTTCAGCGTGCCGTCGGAATAATAGTAGTTGAAGGTGCCGGTTTCTTTGCCATCGACGAAGTCACCTTCGAAGATGCGGCTGCCGTCCTTGTCTGTCTTGATCCAGTGTCCCTGTCGGCGGCCCTGATTGTCAATTCTGTTCTGTGCGTTGGCTATAAAGCTCAAGCACAACAATGTTGCTAATATTATTCTTACTCTCATAAAATGTATTTTTTCGTTTTGCAATTATCTTGTCATTCCTCCACAATCGGAGTTTTAATATGGTTCAATATACGCTGAGTTGCCGTATCCACTACTTGATTGCGTCTTAAGGAGGTACGCTGTTTTTGCGGTCGAGGTTCTTCTTGCTGCGTCGCGTTGTTGTCTTCTGTCTGAACCCAGATACTCTCCTCCTCGACTTGCCGCTTCGAGGGTGTCGCAGCGGGCTTCAGATAGACGCGTTCGCGGACTGCGTTGAATTGGACCGTGTATTCACTGCGTTTGGGTTCGGGCTTGATGGTGCGCGTCACAGCCACCACAAAAGGGTCGTCGATGACAATGCGGACGTGATAGTCCTTTTCTTCCAACCCGTTAAGTGTCACCATCCCCGACGAGCGCTCATTTTGCAATGTGCCGTTGAGATATACAAAAAACTTCGCATCGGTAATGGATGTAAATGTCAGCGATAGGTTTTGCGCTCCTGCGGCAAAGCCCATAGCAACAAGGAGTATAAACAGGCACTGTTTCATCGTCGATTATTTTCAAACAATAACGCAGAACATTTTATTTTTATTGTACTTATTACAATAAAGATTTGCCTTTGTCGTTAATTGAGGGATGAAATTCGGCCTGAATCATATCAAACGACTATTCCTCGCGGCATTGCTATCAATGCCTTTTTTGCTTGATGCCCAACAGGTTGCAACACTACAAGGTCGCATAACCGACAAATCGGGAAACACCTTGCACTATGCTTCAGTAGCCGCCATAACCCTGGACCCAGTACGCGGGGCGGTGACCGACGAAAAGGGATGCTACACGCTGACGCTGCCAGCCGACAGCGCAGTGCGACTGACTGTCCGCTATTCTGGCTATGCCTCACGCGACACCGTCGTAAAACTCGCTGCAGGCAAAACAGTGATGGACTTCAGCCTTTCGCAGCAAGCAACACAACTGGGCACAGTGACTGTCACCGACGAACGCACGCGGACCAACACATTCACGAGCATCAAAATGGAACAGGTCGAAAACAATGTCGGGCCGCAGGCCGGCGTGGAATCGTTGCTGAAAACGCTGCCAGACGTCAGCTCGAACAACGAGATGTCGTCACAGTATTCCGTGCGCGGCGGTTCGTTCGACGAAAACCTTATCTACATAAACCACGTGGAGGTATATCGCCCGATGCTGGTGCGCAACGGACAGCAGGAGGGCACATCGATAATCAACCCCAATATGGTTGATAACATTATGTTTTCGCCAGGCGGTTTCGACGCCACATACGGCGATCGTATGGCATCAGTGCTGGATATCAACTACGGGCTACCTTATGCGTCAGCCGACACGTCGCAACGCTTTTTCCACGACGTACAGGGACACGCGTCGGCATCTTTTTTGGGAGCATCACTATCGTTAAAAGGCGCTGCAGGCGACCGACTGGCCTACTCCATTGGTTTACGCCAACACTCGAACCGCTATATCTTCAATTCACTCGACACCAAAGGCAACTACACCACCTCATACACGGACCTGCAAGCTGTAGTATCCTACCGTGCCAACGACAACCTTGACCTGCAGTTTTTTGCAATAGCGTCGCGCAACATCTACGGTCTCGTTCCAGACAGCCAGACAACAACTTTCGGCGGCTGGCAGGAGGTAATGCAATTCGAGGTCTATTACGAAGGGCAGGAGCGTGACAGTTACCGCACCGGACTGGCGGCACTGACCGCCGACTGGCATCCCAGCGACGATTTCAGGCTACGCTGGACAAACTCGTTCCAGACAAACAACGAAGCCGAACAATACGACATTCTCAGCCAATTTATGCTCTACGAACTTAACGTTGGCAATGTCGGCGAGAACGGCGAACCCGAACGCTTCGACCGCGGTATAGGCTCATTCCTAGAACACGCGCGCAACTATCTGACAACGAACATATACTCGTCAGAGCTGCACGGACGCCATTACGCGCGTCTGGGCAACTGGGACTGGGGATTGAAACTGCAGTACGAGCAGGTACGCGATAAGATGCGCGAATGGAAGTGGGTCGATTCAGCAGGATACGCAATGCCGACAGTCTTGCCCACGCCGGGCGACAGTGCGAACGCACCTTTGACACCTGTGTTGCAGCAGTTCTGTCGAGCAAACCACACCATTTCAACAATGCGCCTGTATGCTTTCGTGCAACGCAATGTGGATCTCTACACCGACCGTGGCGACCTCTTCTCTATTGTAGGCGGATTGCGCCTGACGGCCTACGACATCAATTTCACCAATGACAACACTACCGGCAACGCCTCGAACTACGGACACCCCTACTCTTTCGACATCACATCACTGCACAACCGCGAACTGTTCCTCTCACCACGCCTAAGCCTTAACTACAAACCCAAATGGGAGCGCGACATACTCTTCCGCCTTGCCGCCGGCATCTATAGCCAGGCACCATTCTATCGCGAATACCGCTACGACGACGGAACACTCAACCACGACATCCGCACACAGCACTCCTATCAGGCTATGGGGACAATGGATTGGAACCTGCGCATCAACGACAAACCGTTCAAATTCACTGCCGACCTGTACTATAAATACGTCACCAACCTTATCACCTACCGCATTGACAACCTGCGCATACGCTACGATGCAAACAACGATGCCGTTGGACGCGCCGCAGGACTGTCACTCCGCATCAGTGGCGAGTTCGTCGAAGGTTTGGAGTCGTGGGCTTCGCTGTCACTGATGACTGCACAACAGGACATCCTGAACGACAACCGCGGCTGGGCAGCACGACCCACCGACCAGCTCATCAGCTTCAAAATATTCCTGCAGGACTACGTGCCCAACATACCGTTCTGGCGGATGTCGCTCAATTTCCTGGCCGGCAGCGGACTGCCCTACGCATTCCCCGGGCAGCGCTATTTCGCCAAAGGCGACACCTACCCTGCCTACTTCCGTGTGGATTGGGGCAACACCATCCAACTGTCGCGATTCCAGAAAATAAAGGACAGCCGCCTTATGCAGCACATCGAAGACATACTTGTCTCAGTTGAAATTTTCAACCTTTTCAATTACAACAATGTTGTCTCATACACCTGGGTGGCAGACTACAATAACCAGTACTATCCCGTGCCCAACTTCCTCACCGCCCGCCAGCTTAACCTGAAGCTGACAGTGACATTTTGAAAACGGGAAACGGGAAACAGAGTGCAGTATTAACGCATTATCAAATTAATGCATTCAAATCGAATCGATCGGAACGATGAATATAATTTCGCGGTCGGTGGTAGTGCCGCGATATTTGTATGCAATATCAACATCGGCCAACTTGCAGGCGTGGATAAATGCCGTGTTTTCAGGCTGGTTTTTCTGCATACGCAAATTTTCAATCAACATTTCAACTACCATATCTTTGGCATCCTCTACTTCGTCAAATGAAAACTGCGACTCATCGACATCGTAGTAAAACATAGCACAGTCATCCTCGCGTTCAAGACGGGTCATCACCGTCATTTCATCGATACGGACAGGCGTCTGCGCGTTGGTAATGGATATCTGGGCGTCAAGAAATTCGTCAGGGTTTTTGTCCTTGTTTGATTTCGACATTTCCTTCAACTCGTCGCTTGTCATTGTAACAGAAATCGACTTGCCGGAAACATCGCCCACATAAACATATGTCAGTCCAGCATTGCAGCGCTTTAGCTCGTCTATAAGATCCTTCAGGTCGTCCGTCGGATTGTTAAAAATCTGGACCAAACTGTTGCGCAACAGGTCCGGGTTGGCTTGAAGCACTTCGATGTTCATCAGTTCTTCGTTGACGGTGAAAGTCACAACAGCATTGCCATCCTTGATTTCTGCGCTGGTCATCTCGCCAGACTCGCCAGCCGAATAAGGGCATTCGTCATTGATGGATTTCACAAGCTTTTCCAGGCGGCTTTGTCCGAAACAGGAAACAAAAAATAGAGTCGAAATAGCGAAAAAAGCTGAAATGATAAATCTGCGTGTTCTCATTCTAAAATCTTATTGTAGTGTTCTAATAAAAAAAATATGAATCAAAAAAACGAATCAACCAGAGACCATTATGGTCATTCACAATATAATACATATTTTCCCAACTTGCAAACGAGCATAACCACATACACTTATTGATTATCCCGCCTACGTAGGGAATGGTTCCTGTTATCGGTTGATTGGCAATTGATAACCGATAGCAAGCATAAAGGCGTTATTGGTACCCGTGTATGCGTTGCGATCCTCAGGCTTGGTATTGTTCTGAGTGGTATTTCCGTTTTGGTTGTTCTGGTTCTGCGTCTGGTCGAACGGAGCCAGCACGTCGTCCTTCTTCATCAGCGCGACAAAACCGTGGTCCATATAGAGGTCGAAGGTGAAATTATGCCACTGATAGCCGACGCCGAGGACAAGTCCCACATCGATGCGGCGCTGGTGTTTGAAAGATGAACGGTCGCTCTTGCTGCCGGTGACAAAAGTGTCGTAGTTGTTGGAACTCTGCGGCATACCTGGTGTCACCTGGCGGTCCCACAGGCGGCCAAAGAGTCCTACATTAACCGTGGGGCCCAAGAAGAAATTGACGTAGTTACCTGCCGGCAGCTGCGGAATCTCGTATTTAAAACCTGCAATGATAGGAATTTGGGCATACCAGTTATGGAAGAAACCCTGACGGATGGAGAGCATATTGACAAAAACCTGCTGGAAGTTGGTACCGCGACGCGTGATGTTGAGACCGGTCTGTAGGTATATATTCTCTGCCCAGGGGTTTTTCCACTCGGTGAACATATAATCGACATATCCGCCGATGCTGAAACCAAAGATGGGCGTGTGTGTCAGCAGGTCGTCAGCGACGTACGCGGCACCGTTGGCGATGCGGGCGCCATAGTGGACGAACTGAGCCTTTGCAGGGAATTGCAGAATGACGGCAAATGCCAGTAGGGTTAATATCTTTTTCATCTGATATTGCATTTATATAGTTTACTTATACACAAACCATTGGACTATTTTTAGCCCAACATATCGAACTACAAAAATACAAAAAATCCCGAACAAATCGGGATTTTTAGAAAAAATATTTAAAAAACAGAGTCTCTAACGTTTCACGACCTTGCGTATCGCAACGCCGTCGACTGTGGTGACACGCAACAGGTATGCCCCTTGACCGAATGTAGATATATCAATACGGCAATCCGCCGCCCCCTCACAACGTCGGTTTATCAGAACCCGTCCTGTGACATCCATCACCTCGATGCGTTCCACACCCCTGCCCTCGACGATGACATCACCATCAGTGGGGTTTGGATATACACGTATTTCAGTGTCGATCGACACGTCATCAATGCCATCCTGGTTGACGATGACATTGAGGTGCATTGTGCTGTCGCACCCCTCCGTCGTCGCACCCGTGAAGGTATAGTTGCCTCCGGCGTCAATAGTATTGCCGTGATAGTCGTATGGCAGTTCTGTCGAAGCAATAGTTATCGAATCATACGCCACAACACTGTAATTGATAGTCAGATGCAAAGTATCCACCTGCGCACAACCGTTGTTGTCGGCGTGGCTATAGGTGTAGCTACCGCTAACGGTGTAAGCTGTACCGTTCCAAGTGTATGTTTCGCAAGCCACCTCAGTTGTCGCCATATGGACAGGATTGTTGATCGTCAGATGCAAAGTATCCACCTGCGCACAACCGTTGTTGTCGGCGTGGCTATAGGTGTAGTTACCGCTAACGGTGTAAGCCGTACCGTTCCAAGTGTATGTTTCGCAAGCCACCTCGGTTGTAGCTGTGTGGACAGGATTGTTGATCGTCAGATGCAAGGTGTCAACTTGCGTACAGCCGTTTGCATCGGCGTGATTGTAGGTGTAGTTACCGCTAACGGTGTAAGTCGTACCGTTCCAAGTATAAATCTCGCAGGCGGTTTCACTCGTGGCGGTATGTACTGGATTGTTGATTGTCAGATGCAAGGTGTCAACTTGCGTACAGCCGTTTGCATCGGCGTGATTGTAGGTGTAGTTACCGCTAACGGTGTAAGTCGTACCGTTCCAAGTATAAATCTCGCAGGCGGTT
>JAGDCN010000087.1 GCA_017958525.1 Bacteroidales bacterium | reverse complement strand
GATGCCCTGAGGCTAAGTATACTGTCAAGGGTAAAGTAACAAATCCATCAGGTGAGCCAATACCAGGTATTAAAGTTACCGGAAATTGGGATAACGATATAACCAGTGCCAGTGGCGATTACATTTTGAGTGCCAGAGTAGAGCCTCTTTATCCGGAAGAGACAATACAAATAGTTTTTGCAGACGTTGATAGTTCAGAAAATGGCTCTTACCAAAACGACACTGTTCCTGTAACCTTCCAATACTCCGAACTCACCGGCGGCGACGGCCACTGGTATGAAGGCTCGGCCACCAAGACTCTCAACGTGACGCTGCAGCGCGTCGAAAAATAGCGTTATATTTGTTTCCACATTTGCTGGCAGACGTTATGGACCCGACATTATTCTTGGGTCAAGGAGAACGTCTCGCCTTTAAGGTTGAGCGTCAATGTTGTGCCGCTAATCTTGAAAGTGGTTTCAAAGGTGGAAAAAGAGGAAAAATCGTTGTATAAAGTCATTGTGCCGTTGCCTGCCGAGTAGGTGTAGGTGCCGTCATAGATGTCCTGGGTTAAAAGCCCGTCGTCCATATATGTCTTGTTTACGTGCACTCTTTTCCATTCTTTGAAATCGACATAAACGCTGACATCGCTGTCTTCGTCAGAATAGATCCATTTGGTGTTTGTCAGTTGTGCCGAGTCGTCGGAGAGTTGTGTGTTTTCCTCTTCTTTCTCGCCACAAGCGCTGAAAGTGATAACTGTTGCTACGACAAAGAGCAGCATTGCGAGTCTTTTGATCTGTTTTTTCATTTTGTTTTGTATTATGTTTTGCAAGCTCCTGATTCTTATCCTGTTCCGCTGCACAGGACGAGCCTGCAACTTCCTGTAAGCAACGAAACGATCCGACCGTCTGATGGTCTTCTCATTTCATTGGTAACAAAAAAGAAGTATTTTTTACACAGTATAAAAGATTTTATTCGCGTTCAGCTCTTCGTGCCACGACAATGGAGAACTCATATAGCACGATGTTGAATCGGATTTGCAAATCCGAAACACTACTCATCATTAGTCAAAATGCCAGTATTAACGTTTTGCAAATCCTGATAATAAGCAGTGTCGGATTTCAAATCCGACACTGCTTATTATTGAATGGTAATGTGGTGAGAATCTTAATATTATGTTGTGGATTCAAACTATCATCCCGGAGGCGACGAGCAGATGGGCGTCGTTGTCGTAGATTGAGGCGTATTGGCCGGCGGCGATGCCTTGAATCTTGGTGTCGCTGCTGAGGTGGAACAGGGTGCCATAAACTGGATCGCTGACACGGGTCAGGTGGCCTTGGGCGAAGTCGGGCGTGTGGCGGATTTTGAATTTGACGGGTATTTTCCAGCCGTCGATGGGGCTGCTGTCGGCAGGCGTGTTCCAGATGTCGGCACTGAGGTAGTGAAAACCCAACAGGTTGATTTCCTTGCCGTATTGCGCTTCTGGCGTGTAGCCCTGGCTAACGTAGAGCACGTTCTCTTCGGTGTCTTTCTTGACTACAAACCAGGGTCCACCGCTGAGGAACAGGCCTTTGCGTTGCCCTATGGTATGGAACCAGTAGCCTTTGTGGGTGCCGAGCACCTTGCCAGTCTCAAGCTCGACAATCTTTCCTTCCTTTTCGCCAAGATAGCGGCGAATGAAATCGTTGTAGTTGATTTTGCCGAGGAAGCAGATGCCCTGGCTGTCCTTGCGGTCGGCCGAAGGCAGATGCGCCGCTGATGCAATCTCCCTCACTTCGCTCTTCATCAGGTGCCCAATGGGGAACATTGACTTGGCAATCTGTGAGTAAGTGAGCTGTGTAAGAAAGTCGGTCTGGTCCTTGATGGGGTCTTTTGCGGCAGCCAAAAAGGTTTTGCGTTCTCCGTTTTCCGTTTCCCGTTCCTCGGTTTGTGCGTAGTGTCCTGTGGCGATGCGGTCGTAGTCGTGTCCGCGTTTGTCGTTGAATGCTCCGAATTTGATCATTCTGTTGCACATCACGTCTGGGTTGGGAGTGAGGCCTTTGCGCACCGATTCGATGGTGTAACTCACCACATTTTCCCAATATTCCTTGTGCAAGTTTACTTCTTCGAAGCGGCATCCGTATTTCTTTGCGATATAGGATGTTATCTCGATGTCCTCTTCTGCAGGGCAGTCGATGAAGCCGTCTTCCGCCTCCATACCTATACGGATATAGAAGATGTCGGGTGTAAATCCCTGCTCTTTGAGCAGATGTACCACAACCGAGCTGTCCACTCCTCCTGAAACCAGTGCTGCTATGTTCATTTTAACCTTGACTTTAACCTTAACTTTAACATTGGCTGGCTGACGCGTCTTTGTTGTTTCGGGCTTGCACGGGGGTAAGTCCTTACGTTCTCCGCGCTCAGCTTTCCGCTTTCCGTTCTCCGTTTTCCGTTTCCTCTGGCAGACGGATGCTTTTAAAGCGGCGTTGACGCTGCTGCCAGCGTTCGCGGGCGTACTGCTGCATATCGCTCACTTCGTCGTTCTCGTCGATAATCTCAAGTCCGAAGATGGTCTCAATGATGTCTTCGAGGGTTATAATTCCCTGGAATCCACCATATTCGTCAATGATGATGGCTATCTGCTCTTTGTGTTTGAGCAGCGAGTCCCATATCTCGCTGACCGACTGTTCCTCGTTGAAGAGGTGTATGTCGCGCTTTATCTCTTTGAGTTTCTTGTTGAACTTGTCTTCGGCCAAGTCTTCGAGGGCATCGCTGCGAAGTATGTATCCTGTGATATACTCAGGGTCGTCGGCATAGACGGGTATGCGGCTGAAGTGGCTGTATTCCTCTTCTTTGTAGAACTCCTTGAGGGTCATCGATTCGGGTGCCACGGCGGCGACGCTGTGAGGCGTCATCACGTCGTAGGCTTTGATGTCGTCGAGTTTGATGACGTTCTGGATGATTTTGTTCTCGTCTTCGTCCAGCACACCTTCATCCTCGCCCACGTCGGCCATTGCAGCCACCTCTTCGCGGCTGACGGAGGTTTCCTCCTCTTTGCCTGAGAAGAGCTTGGTGAGAAGTCCAATAAGCAGCACGAGCGGGTACATTATGACAATCAGGAACCGTATGGTGCCGGTTGTGAAGCCCATAAGGTGTTTCCACTGTGTGGTGCCGATGGTTTTGGGGATGATTTCGCTGAAAATGAGGATAAGGATTGTGGTGATTGCCGACACCAGTCCGAACCATTGACTGCCAAAGGCCTGTGTGGCTTGTGCTCCCACACCAGCGGCGCCGATGGTGTTGGCTATAGTGTTGAGCGACAGGATGGCTGCGATGGGCTTGCCGTTGTCGGTCTTGTATTCTTTGAAGCGTGTGGCGGGTTTGAATCCGGCATCCTCGCGCATAGTGATATACGACAGCGGTGTTGACATAAGCACCGATTCCAGAATGGAACAGAGGAAGGAGATGCCCATAGCACCCAGAAGGAATATCAGAAGCAAAGTGATGTGTGACATTTTGCTGGTTTAAATTTCATTTAAATATTTTATAACGTATTGTTTGTGGTTTTATTGTTTCTTTTTGTTGCTTTGTAGCGCAATGATTATTACTGCACTAAAAATAAACAATATACCTATTGCCAGACGCAGCGAGAACAGTTCGCCGAAGAGGAAGATGCCGATGAGGACGGCGGTGAGTGGTTCGAGTGCGCCCATAATGGCTGTGGGTGTGGAGCCGATGTATTTGGCGGCATAGACCATCATCACCAGTGCCAGGATGGCGGGGACAATGGCAAGCCAGGCGACGTGCATCCAGCTGTAGAATGTGGCGGGTATCTGGAATCCGTCGCCGTGCAGCAGTGCAACGGCGAGGTTGCCCAACGCGCAGTAGATGAGGACGTAGAAGTTGATTTTGAATGACGACATCGGCAGGCTGGCGCGGTTCATTATGATGATATAGACGGCATAGGTGATGGCCGAGACAAGTACCAGGACGACGCCGGCGGTGGAGAGTGTGCCCCCCTGCGGGCTCCAGTAGAGCAGCATCACGCCGATGAACGACAG
>JAGDCN010000086.1 GCA_017958525.1 Bacteroidales bacterium | reverse complement strand
GTTAAGCCTCACATCGCCGATGATACTGCACTTGTTTGTGGAAAAGTAGGTCGCCGCCAATTTTTTATAAGGAGTTCCGATGAGGGACTCCTTTTTTTGTTTTAATAGTTTGATTATATGCAATAAATAGTCGGAGAAGTCGTTATTAAGGGCAAATATTCAATAATATGGCAGAGAGTATTGGTAAAACAGCATTGCGATTCCTGCTTTGGTGTTTGTCCTATTGTGCTGTGGCTGTAATTGGCAACATTATAGGAAGTATCACCGGCAGTGATGATGTTATGAGTTGGACGATGCTTTCTGGTTTTGTCTTGATGACTTTTCTCTATTTGGGCAAACGCTATGTTGAGTTGTCGTTTGATTGTATCGAAAGACGTGTGGTCTGGTCTTCGGTCGGGATGTCTGTCTTGATTGCCGTCGCTTATGTGTTTGTCTTGGTTTCTGTTTTTAATTTGGTTGACCTAGAACGTTTTTTTTCTAAAGAGATTGAATCTTTGGAGAATACGGGTGAACACTTATTCTCTGGAATTGCAGGATTTCTTTATGGCTGCATCTTTTGTCCTGTGCTGGAAGAGATTGGCTTTCGGGGACTTCTTCTTGGTGGCTTGTTAAAGTCGCGTTGCCGTCCTTGGCTGGCCATCCCGATTACCGCTGTGATTTTTGCATTGTTTCACGGAGTGGGCCTGCATTCCCTCGTCTCGTTCGTATTCGCAATCATTGTCGGGTGGCTCTATTGGCGCACGGGTAGCATTATTCTGTGTATGATAATCCATATTATCAACAATTCTCTTTCTTTCATTGAATTGGATGGTCAAGGCAAAGTTGTCATACTTCTGATTCTTGCTGGCAGTATGATGCTGCTAGCCTTGGGGCTCTGGTGGTTTGCGAAAAAGTGTACTACAGAAACCGCCACTTAGGCGGATGACGGTTATATTCGCTTCTGAATTATTTGAGATTAAACCTCATACCGCGGTCTGCTATGTTGCTCCATCTATAATAATAGACGTAATTTTTGCCCTGAATCTTACTCAAGTTGCAAAAAAAAATGAAGAAAAACTGCTTTTTCTTCATTTTTTGTATCTTGCCAGCGTCACAGGTATGGCTAATATAAAAGGGAGGATTCATTATTCCACCAGCTTGAAGTCGCTGGCGGTGTGTTTGCACCAGGGGCAGATGAAGTCGGCAGGGAGTTCGTCGCCTTCATAGACATAGCCGCAGACGTCGCAGACCCATCTCTTTTTGTTCGAAGGTTCAAGGGTTTGTGGGTTTGAGGGTTTGGGCTTGATGTGCTGCTGGTAGTAGGCGTAGGTAATCGAGGGGCTGTCGCTCAGTACTTTGGCTTCCATAGGCATTGCGATGAACATTGTGTGTGTGCCGAGGTCGATGCTCTTGGAGACGACACAGCTTATTACCGAGTTGATATACTTGGGCAGATAAAGCAGTCCGTTGTCGGTGCGCAGCTCCTGCTTGCATTCGGCGAATTTGTTGACTGTCTTGCCGCTCTGGAATCCGAAGTGCTGGAACGGTTTCATCGTTGCCTCTTCACTGAGGGGGCAGAGATTGAACTTCAGTGTGCGGAGTATCATATCGTGCGTGAGGTTCTGCTTGTTGACGCAGATCATTATCTGCAGTGGGTCGCTGGTGACCTGCTGGGCCACGTTGATTATGCAAGCGTTGTCCTTGTCGCCCTGACGAGCCACGAGCACGAAGAGGCCGTAGCTGATATTAAAGATGGCTTTGTTGTCGAGCATAGGGATGAAAGGTTAAAGGGATTGAGGGTTTAAGGGTTGTAGGGTTTGAAGGTGAATTGTTGGTATGTTGATATGGTTTAAGGGTTAAAGGGATTCATAGATACTGTTGGCGAGGGCGGCAAGTTGTTCTTCCTGCGATGGCTGTGCAGCACTCTTGAGGGTGACAGTGTCGCCGACAAAAGTGATTTCTTTCATCTGCTCCAGTTCGGCGCGCATCAGTTTGCCGCTTTGCGGTGCCCAGCTGCCGTTCTCGATGAGGGCCACCGTGCGGCGCTGCCAGGCGTGGGCCTTGAGGTCGAGGAGGAGGTTTTCCATTGGGGTGAAGATGCTGTTGTTGTATGTGCTGGAAGCAAAGACAACGTGGCTGGCACGGAAGCACTCGCTGACCAGCTCGCTGACGTGTGTGTGGCTGGCATCGTAGGCCTTGATGTTCTTCACACCGCGCTCGGCGAGCAGAGTGGCCAGGCGCAGGGCGGCACTCTCGGTGTGGCCGTAGATGCTGCCGTATATGATGACCACACTCCGATGCTCGGGCTCATAGCGGCTCCAAAGGTCGTGCTTGCCGATAAAGTACTCCAAATTGCTGCGCAACACAGGTCCGTGCAACGGGCATATCATCTTGATATCGAGTGCAGCGGCTTTCTTTAGCACAGTCTGTACGGGCTGACCATATTTGCCTACGATATTGACGAAATAGCGGCGGGCGTCGTCAATCCACTCGCGCTCAAAATCCAGCTCGTCGGCAAAGATGTTTCCGCTTAACGCGCCGAAGGTGCCGAAGGCGTCGGCCGAGAAGAGGGTTCCGGTGGTTTGGTCGTAGGTCATCATCACCTCGGGCCAATGCACCATAGGTGCCATTGTGAAGAGCAACATATGGTGACCGGTGGTGAGGGTGTCGCCCTCCTTGACGGTCTGTAGGTGTGCTACTTGTGTGTCGGGAAAGAATTGCCCAATCATCTGTGCCGCTTTGGCGGTGGTGACAACAGTGGCGTCGGGGTAGTGCAGCAGGAGGTCCATTAGCGAGGCGGCGTGGTCGGGCTCCATATGGTGCACTACCACGTAATCCAGCTGGCGGCCTGCAAGGGCAAAAGTTATATTTTCAAAAAACTGTGGAGCGACTGAGGCATCGGTGGTGTCGAAAAGCACCGTCTTCTCATCGAGCAGCAGGTAACTGTTAAAACTTACCCCACGCGGGATGGGATAGATATTCTCGAACAGGGCCAGTCGGCGGTCGCTGGCACCGACATAAATAAGGTTGTCCGTGATGTGTTGAGTGTTCTGCATAGGCTGAAAATAATAATAGTAACGCGCGTGATTTATATTTAGTATGTTGCAATGGTAAAAATACAACCTATAATAATTCAAAATGTTGCATACCCTTTTCAGAACCTATTGTGTGTAATAAACCCCGAAAGTTTTGTTCAACTTTCGGGGTTTATTAATGCAGGATTTAACTTTTCTTGTAAAGTGAAAATTGTTTATTCGCCCATTCCTACGTGGGTGGAGCGGATTTTCATCCTCAGGGCTTTGCCGTTTTTAAGTACACAGTCGAGCTCGACCAGCACTTTGCCGGAACCGTCGTTTTCGCCGGTGACTTTGAGCGTGCCACTTGTAAATACCGACTCGTTTTCATATTCGACACCGTCAATCATTCCGTTAGCGCCATTAACGGAACCGCTTCCAACCATTGTCAGAACTTCGCCCATAAAGGCTATTTCGTAGAATTCTTCGCTTGTGGGGTGGGCAAGGTCGGTGGTTGTGTTCCAATCGCTGAATTCATCATTGGAACGGATGTGGAAATGGTCAAGCATTATCTTGGGTTGGCCATCGACAGATGTGTCCTTCGAGAAGGCGTTGAGCATAGTGAGGTTGTCATTGTAGATTTCAACGAAGGGAATCATTTCGTAGGTTACACCGTCATAAACGAGGGTGTTGTCGGCCAAAGTTTCTCCGGCAGGTTCCGGTTCATCTTTGTCACAGGCTGCGAACATCAGTGTTGTTGCCAGTGCAACGAAGCAGAATAACAGTCTTTTTTTCATTTCTTATAGTTTTTTAGGAGTTAATAATTAACAATTAAACTCGAATTTAGTGCTTTTATTGTTTAATGGTAAAAAAAAAGCGACCGAATGGTCGCTTTTATGTTCTTTTGGAAGACTCTACTTATTTCTTCAGAGCTTTCAGACCTTCCTCAACGCCTTTCTTGGCAGCGTCTTTGGCAACTTCTTTGGTCTTGTCGATGGCAGCGTCTTTCACCTTGTTGGCGATGCACTTCTCGGCTTCAGCCTTGACAGCGGCCTTGAACTCTTCGTCCTGAGCATACTGAGCGAAGCTCTGGTCGATGACGGTGTTGACACAGTTCAGGATGTCACCACAGTTGCAGATCTGCTGGGCAGCGTCCATAATAGCGGCCTGACGAGCGTCGTTGTTGACGTCGGTGCACTCGGTAGCAGCAGCCTCGGTCTTCTCGCAGCAAGCGGCGGTGCTGTCGCAAGCGGTGGTGTCTTCTGCCTCGGTGTTGCCACCACAAGCAGCCATAGCAGCGCAAATCATAGCGCTAGCAAGGAATAAAAATACTTTCTTCATTGTTTTTTAATGTTTTAGATGATTACTTTCACTTTTATTTCAATTTGCAAAGGTACGCAGGTTTTTTATATTGGTAAATTTTTTATAATTGTTTAACATTTATTTTTTTATTACCTTGACGGCAGTTTTCTCGTCGCGCAATATATAAATGCCTTGTGGTAGTTGTTTTAAGTTGAAAACCAATGTTTTATCTGCGGCTTTTTGCTGGTCTATCCTGCGACCGGTGATGTCGTACAATGTAATAATGTTGCCGGGTGTCGTGTGTATGTTGACGAAATCGTTGGCAGGGTTGGGATAAACACTGAATGTTGGTGTCTCTACGATGTTGATAGACACGTTTTTCTCGAATGTGGCGATCAGGGTGTGTTCGCCACTGAAGCCGGTAAGATTATAAATGTATGAACCGTTGTCCTGTACTATCAATGAATTGATGTCGATGGATAGGTTGTCAATCTTCAATGATTTCAGGTGGTAGCTGTTCAGTGGTGTCAGGGTGTATTTGAGTGTGTCGTTTTCTTCGAGAATTGAATATCCGCGTGGTATAATATTTCCGTTATTGTCGCTGCTGGCGAAAATCAATGATCCTTTCTGGATTTCAATGTTGTCGATTGCGATTCCGGCGCCATTGGATGTATATGCAGTAAAGCGAATGCGGCTGTAGTTGCCAGCGTCGGGCAGCTGCAGGTATATGTCGCGCCAGGTGGCTGTGCCGAATACCCAAGTGGAGCTGTCAATAGTCTGCCATTGTGTTGTGGGGTTACTGCGATACTCGGTTTTCAAACAGGCTGTTTCGTCGCAAAGGTTGCCGAAATGCACTTTAAAGTGCAGTACTGCGTTGTGTATTGTGTCGAATGTGAAGGGACGGCTATTCACGTCCTGCCATCCTTCACCGTTGCAGACGAGTGCCTGCTGCCCCATCAGACTGTCAACGGTCCATAATCCGTCCCAGCAATCCGGCAAACTGTTGTGCGATGTCGTTTCAAAATCTTCGTATTGCCAGTTGTAATTGTCGCAATCAAGAGTAGAGGCCTGGGTATTGATGCCGTCGGAATAGGTTTCGTTGTTGATGCAACTAAATACCTTGAAGTAGTATGTATGATTGCGCTGCAGTTCGTTCAATACGATGTTTGATTCGCTGCCTTTGTAAATTATGATACCGCCTCCTTCGATGGTGTCACCAATGTTGAGGGTGCCTTCGGGGATGCCAAAAGTGTTGGATTCAGAGTTTATGGCAATCATAGTATTATAGTTGGCATATGGAGTCCAATATAGGGATATGCCTTGTTGGTCAAAGCCATCGGCGCTGGCACTGAGCGGATCGGGGCTGGCATTGCCGACAGTGAAAAAGACTTTCTTTGTTGTGCTGTTTTCAGCTATGTTTAAGAATGATATATTGTTTGGCTGTTTTGACCAGGGACGGAACCAGGGTACGGTGTTGTCGGTCAACGAAGAGCGTGTCGGATATTCGCCGGGATATGTGGCAGCAGAGGAATTGAGATTGCCGTAGGAAACGGGGTTTGACGTTGGAAAGGTGTCGGTAAGATTGGTACGTGCCAAGATGTAAATTTGTTGAGGGTGAGTATAGTTGCTCACGTTGGCACCATTGGCGTTAGGATGTATGTGATAGACCAGCATACCGTGCCCGGGAGTTGCAGCATCCCATTTGATTTTCTGGCGGTTCTCAATCAAGAAAAAGTCGCCAGGTGTCGATGTGTTTATGCGGTGGAAATCGCTGTTGGATGTTTCTATAGGATTCAGCACGACAGTGCGAGGAGTCGCGTCGATGGTATCGCAGGTGGCCCAGCGGTAGATGTATATTTTTGTATAGGGGTTGTGGTGCGCAGGTGAAATTCCGTTACGGTTCCAACTGCCACTCGACATTATATCCCATTGACCCAATCCAGGGTATTCTCCACCACTTTCTTCGTAATCGGTGTCGTAGTAGTCCGGTGCACCAAAAACGTGTCCAAGTTCGTGGCAGATGACACCGATGTTGGTAATAGAACCGCCGCTTGAGCCTTTGCATTCCGGAGAACAGGAATATACGTCGATAACAGTATTGTTGTAGGTCGGCGGATTGAATATGTTCCATTTGTGTGACCAAATGCAATTTACTCCGCCACCGGCTTCTTCGCCGTAGCCGGCAAAGATGATGTGCAGACCGTCAATGTAGCCGTCACCATCGTTGTCGTAAAGTGAGAAATCGACATCTTTTGCCGCTGAATCCACTGCTTCGTGGGCGAAAACCTGATAGCCTTGGTTGGTGTTGCCATAGAAGGACGTATTGTGGACTCCAGTATATGGACCGGCAATATCGACACGCAGCGAGAAGAGACCTCCGCTGACATCATAGTAGTAATCGTGCACACTGCCTACGTTGCTGCCTGCGGTGTAGTTTATCTGATTGAACAGTTGTTTGAATTCAATAATATTGTGTGTCAGTGGCTTGTCGTTGAAGGCAAAGAGAATTACGAGGAATCTTTTGTTGCCGGTTACGTCGCTCATTGCCTTGGGCCCTGTTTTGGCATCTTCAACCTGTTGCCAGATGGCAAGCATTTCTTCAACCTGCTGTTTGCTGAAACGCAGGTGCTTGGGTGTTTTTTTCAGGAATAAATTAACTTCGTTGGACCGATTTTCAGGATCGGTGGCAAGCAGGTTGGTAGGAACCATATTGCCTCTTTCGTTGCGACAGGCATAGACAAGACTGCCGTTGTCGTCGTGCAGCAGGCTGTATCCATCGACTGTTTCGGCCCAATGGACGCGCTCGTCACCTTTAAGGTAAATAGAAACTGTTATTTCGGTTCCAGGTTGAGTGAATACTATTTGTTCGGGATATGCCGGTACTGCAAATGCACTACTGCAAAAGGCAGCAAGCAGGAACGTTATAAAAAAATTTTTCATTGTTGTATTAAGTGAAAAATGCGAAAGTGTTTATTTTTTACAGGATTATTATAGGAATGCATTGGTTTCATATTCTTCGGCCGAGCAGTTCTCGACATCAGCGCCACCGTCAATCCATTGATATTTGATGTACGATGGGTTTGCGTTTTGATACTGGTCTCTCTCAAATTGTCGTCTCAGACTGCTTGTAGGCAGATTGCGAAGTACATAGTCGTTGACTTTCTCAACGAGGAAGCAACGCTGGGCCGTGCCGTTGTCCATTCCGAAGCGTTTTGCAAAGCGGGTGTCGTTGCTAAGCGTTATTGGATCGCCCTTCAGGTTTGTAGATACTTGTTTGACTGCCATCACCCAGGTGTGCATCAAATCTATATTTGTTTTTGTCGAACGCATCTGATATTCAAGAAAGGCGGTTTTCTTTCCGTTTTCGTCTTTCCATTTGTGCAGTGTGACACTTATTACGGCGTCGATACCGTATGTATTGCGGAAATCCGACAGGTCCCCGTTACGCAATTGCTTTGGGGTGAGGTTTTTGTCTTGGGCAATCTGCTCAGAAGCCACAGGACCGATGACGTAATAGCCGTTGTTGATTAAAGGTGCCGAAAGTGTCTGATAGAGATATGCCTTGGCGTAATTCAACTCGTTGTTGTATTCGATGTCGGTGGGATATTTTTCCACTTTGCGTTCGGCCTTGTCATATATGGGGGCCAAATAAATCACTGTCGGACGTTCGCTGTATATATCTTCGTAAGAATTGATTTTCTTTTCGCTTTTGCATCCGACCATTAGTACGGCAAGTAATATGATGATTGTTGATATCCGTTTCATAATAATACTCTTACTTGTTTTCTTTGCCATTGTTTTCTTTCTCTTCCATTACTGACGCTGCACGTTTTTCGGCTGCGTTGCGGCTTGAAGGTGTTAGCCCTTGTTGTTCGTTGTCTTCTGTTGGGGTTTCGGTGTTAATACTGTTGTCGTTGATGAATTCGGGTATTAACATCCGTTTCAGTTGCATAACATAGGCCCGTGAAGAGGCGAACTCGCTTATTTCACGATTAAACCAGCTATTGGCCTCAGCTCTACGACCCTGTTTGACAAGAGTTACGGCATAGTCGCTGTATATGCCGGGTTGTTTCAGACCTTTTTTGCGTGTTTTATTGATTATCGAACTGTAGTTTTTTGACAAATTTTCCATATTTGCCTCTGTCGGTTCCTTACAGTAAGCCAGCAATACGGTCTCATCTATTACAGGTTGTGATGACGAGCAGGCCGACAGCAAAGCAATCCCGATAATTGTTATCAATTTCCCAAACGATGAATTTTTGTTCATATTGTTTTACTATATGTTTGGATATTAGATTTATAATATAGTCTTTTGTTGATATTTCCGCTTTTTTTTGCGGTTTTAACAAATTGCAAAGATACGAATAAAAATGGAATTGTCTGCAAATTTCATCGGTCGTCAAATATTTTTTCCCCCTGATAATAAAAAAAGTCGTATTTTTGCAATCCGAAACGGCAGCCGCTCTATCGCCGGCAGAGCAATCTGCGGGAGGAAAGTCCGGGCAGCGCAGAGTCGCCATACTTCCTAACGGGAAGGGGTGCGTCGTCGCAAGAGTCGCACCACAGAAAGTGCCACAGAAAACAAACCGCTTTATGCAGGTATGACGCCTGCAAAAAGTAAGGGTGAAAACGCGAGGTAAGAGCTCACGACATTTTGCAGTGATGCATAATGGTGGTAAACCTTATGGGCTGAAAAACCAAATATACCGGCAGTTAAGGATTGACTCGTCCGTTGTCGGGGGGTAGGTCGATTGAGGCATTCGGTGACGGATGTCCTAGATTAATGATAGAGAATTGCTTGTGCAATTACAGAACCCGGCTTACAAGCTGCTGTTTCTTTTTTGTAAGAACCAAAAATTAAAGACAATAGGTATGAGAATCGAAGTTGTGCTGTCACCAACTCTTTATGATGGTCGAAACATTCAGTTGCATCACACCACTGTCGCTGTCGATGTGCTGCGTGCGACATCGGCCATCTGCGCCGCTTTTTGTGCTGGCGCCGACGAAATCGTGCCGCTGGATTCACTTGAACCATTGCCAGAATATCGCGAGAGGGGTTATACATTGGCGGCAGAACGCAACGGCGAAAAAATCTCTGGCGCTTTGTGCGGAAACTCACCGACAGAATACTTGTCAATGGACTTGCGTGGCCAGCGACTTGCCTATTCCACTACCAACGGTACGGTTTCCATCCTTCGTGCTGCCTCATCTGAACGACTTTATATTGGTACTTTTGCCAACATATCTGCATTGTCAAAGATGTTGGCGCTTGATAAAAGGGAAGACTTGGTAGTTCTCTGTTCAGGATGGAAAGGAGACCCATCGATAGAAGATACGCTTTTTGCTGGTGCGCTGATTGAAAAAATGTTTCAGCAAGGGTGTGATATCCATTTGATTAACGATGCGGCAATAATGGCTGAATCGCTTTGGCGCGAAGCAAAAAACGACCTCTACAATTACTGTTTAAAAGCCACACACGTTAAACGTTTGCAGCGACTTAACTATGAGAACGATATCAGGTGGGCCCTCACATTGGATACCTGCCAGATTGTGCCACAGTACATAAATGGAAAATTAGTTATTTGTGCGTCTGCTGACTAACGTAATGAAAAATTAACACCTTTACACATTCTAAATGAGATTTTCAGCTCGCATATTGATTCTGATAGCTTTGTTGCCCGTTTCGTCGTTGTCCGCTACTGCGCAAGACACGGCATCGTACAAGTTTGCTAATGAGCCTTTGCTTGTATGGCAAAAGCCGTTGCCGGCATCGCTGACAGGATTGACCATCGCTGTCGGTGCATCTCCAATGCTGTTTGAACCTATGCGACGTCAGAATGTCCTCATTCGCGAAGAAGTGCAAATGTGGCGTCGCAGCAGTTTTGATCACAAGCCATTGCTTTTTGATAACTATATCCAATGGGTTCCGTTGACTTCAGTTATTGCACTCAACTTGTTCGGTGTAAATTCGCGACACGACGGATGGCCACTGCTGCGCCGCACAGTGGGCTGTATCATTATAAGCACAGCAATCACACAATCTCTAAAGTTGGCAGTTGATGAATGGAGACCTGACCGTGGATCGTCAACCAGTTTTCCTTCGGGCCATACCTCTTTTGCCTTCTCGGGTGCCGAAATGCTGCGACTCGAATACGGGCAGACATCGCCGTGGATTCCGGCTGCAGGTCTTTTTGTAGCTGCAGTCACAGGTTTTATGCGCATTTACAATGACCGTCACTGGACTGGCGATGTGTTGGCAGGAGCAGCCATCGGCATCGTCTCGGCAGACCTTTCTTATTGGCTAAATGACATTATCGATCGTAGAATAGCACACAAATGAATATAGAACCTATAGCATATATACGTACAGTTTTTGCAGAGAAATTTGGCATTCCACGGCAAAGCAATATTGTTGATGGTATCGTCTCAACAATTGTTTTTGAACCTCGTTACCGTAATGTTGAAGCCTTACGAGGAATCGACGAGTTCGATTATCTATGGCTTATTTGGCATTTTAGTGCCAATGAACGGGAAACATTCTCTCCTACGGTTCGTCCGCCGCGTTTGGGGGGCAACCAAAGGATGGGTGTCTTTGCCACCCGTTCGCCATTCCGCCCCAATGCACTAGGTCTTTCTTCCGTACGCCTTCTCGGTGTCGATCGTGAAAACGAAGAGGGCCCGTTGCTATACGTAGCCGGTGCTGACCTTATGGACGGCACTCCGATAATGGATATTAAGCCCTACTTGCCATATACTGACGCGCATCCCGATGCCCGTAGCGGTTTTGCTCCAACGCCGGCTTCGCATCTGCTTGAAGTACACTGTCCTCCGCATCTTTTGGAACTTATCGACGAACCTTTGCGCCAACCAATGCTTGACATCTTGGCCCACGACCCACGCCCGTCGTACCACAATAGCGATTCACGTGAATACGGGATGACTTTCGATAAAAAAAATATAAGATTTAAAGTCTTGAAAAATAGGATACTGGAGATTATTTCAATAAATATTTGATTTTTTTGCAGCGTTTTGAGCATTTTTTGTGACTATATAGTTAGATGAACCAAAATGACGCACAGATAATTGAAGGTTGCCTACGCAAAGATGAAAGAGCCTATCGTGCTCTCTATGATCGCTTCGCTCCGAAAATGTTCGGTGTTTGCCTGCGATACACAAATTCCAGGGCTGCCGCCGAAGATGTGCTTAACGATGGTTTTGTGAAGGTATTTGAAAATTTGCATCGACTGCGCGACAAATCGTTAATCGAGGCTTGGATGCGTCGCATTATGGTTTATACTGCCATCAACTCGCAGCGTAAAGAACTGCCTTTGGCTTCTGCGGACGAGATTAACACGGATTACGTAAGTGACTATACCACCCACGACGACATCGTGTCAAGAATTGACGCCTCTATCGTTGTTCAGACGATGCAGACGCTGCCGCCAACATTTCGTGCCGCCATCAACCTTTGTGAGATAGAAGGCTACTCGTATGAAGAGGCGGCAAAAATGATGGGAGTAAAAACGTCGTCATTGCGCGGGACTCTTGTTAGAGCAAAGAAAATGCTTGCAGAAAAACTGACATCTTGTGTTTCATCCAAATAAAACATTATCGGAAAAATCAATAAACGAATAAAAACATTCTATATAAAATGAGTTATTTAAAGGAAAAATTGGAAGACTATAGTGTTCAACCTGACGAAAGTGTATGGTCGTCGATTGAAAACACTATGCATACTCGCACCATTGTCAGACGTCGCAGAGCAATAATAGGTTCAACGGCATTGGTTATCGGTGGTGTGATTGCTGCTGTTTCTATCTTTGGGATTTCAAAGCAGTCGAATGAAGAATTGACGGTGGCGCAGAACAGCCAGCCGACCTCAAGTGCAGTTGTTAATGAAAACAGTAGTTCAAGTCATACGACGCCAAATGTGACAGCAATATCGTCACAGTCAACGACTTTGGCTCCTGTCACAACAACAGAGACCAGTACATCGACATCAGCTCCAACTCTTGCCACAATTGACGAATCGGAAACAGTCGTTGTAGCCGAGTCATCGTCGATAGTTTCAGTACCAGAAAAGATGAACGAGGCTAAAAACAATACAAAACTGAAATCTGATATTGCACAACAAACAGTCGCGACCCCGTCGCTTCCACAAGAAAAGACCAGTGAAACTGTCGGCATTGAAGAAAAAAGAGAGTCTCAGGGTAAAACTATTGCCTCGACACAGTCTAAAGTCTCCAATGATGAACTTGCAGTATGGATTCCCAATGCATTTGCTCCGGACGATCCAAATGACGATGTGCGTACTTTCAAGGTAAGAGTTAATAGTGAAGCCAATCTTGTATCATTTGAGATTTTCATATACTCGCGAAGCGGCCGTCAGGTATATCACAGTAAGGATGTCAATGCTGGATGGGACGGCACTGCCAACGGACAAGCCCAGCCGATGGGAACCTACGTGTATATCATCGAACTCAATGATGCAGTGAAGGGATTGCAGCACCAAAAGGGAACCATAACCCTTATCCGCTAATCTTTTTACGCAAACTTTTATTTAAATTAACAGATTGTTGCTTGTCTCACAGACAGGCAGCGGTCTGTTTTTTATCTAATAAGTATAACGTTACCGATGTCACCGAGTTGTATTTTCGGGGCGTTATCAGTGGTGTATGTGGCTTTCCAAACGTATGAACCTTGAGGACAAGGCTTCCCGTTGGCATTTCCATCCCAAAAACCGGTTAGGAGGTCGAAAGAAGTGATTAAATTGCCGGTGCGTGAGTATATATATACAATACCTGATCGGACGTGGTTCGTGGAAATAAAGAACTTTTTGTTGATTTGTTCGTCAGGAGTAAAAGCATTTGGTGCCCATAGAAAGTGTGAACCATTGCGAATAATGACTGATGTACTGTCGTTGCAGCCGTATTTATTTATGGCAAAAAGTGTTGCAATAATAGAATCCTCATATAGTGGGAATTCGAAAGAGCATATTCTTGCTGTGTCGTTCATATTTCCGATTGTCCAGATTCGCGACTTACTGTCTGTTATGTCTGTCAGAGTGACGTTGTAGTTGGTGGCACTTACAGGATTGGGATGAGCGTTGATGACAGCAGTATAGTCGTCGTCACTATAGAACAGGTTCAATCTGAATATTGAATCGCAATTGGCGTTGTCTTGTATGTTGAATATTGGTGTTTGGGTATTGTCGTAGTATGTAATGCCGTTAATCCAAGTATAGGGTACACCGTTGCAGATATGTGCCTGTACGTCGATAGTGTCGGACCCGTAAACCGTCAGGCGTGCGGTAACTATGCTGTCGGCACCATTAATGGTCAAGAGGTTCAAGATAATACTGTCAGAATGGTTGAAAAGTGTATCGTGCCAATATGTGGGGAGTTCATTGGCACATACGATTGTGTCGGAATAAGTATGGCAATTTCTCCAAACATTAAGGTTGAAATGTACGATACTGTCGCACCCAAAACGATCAGTGCGTGGAAAAATGTAGTTACTTATGCTGTCGTGGAACTCGATGTCGTTATAAGTGTATGGAAGATTGTTCTCTATGACGTTTCGATTTATGTTGACATTCTGTACGGCTCTAAAGGTGATATATTTGCTTGTATCAGTAACATTGCCGCAGTTGTTGTATATTTTGAAAATATAGCGTACAGTGCTATCGTGTGTGATATTGTCTGGCAAAGTAAGAAAAAAGGATGTGTCATCTGCACGGATAGCTCCGGGACCAAGGACCACAAATGAGTCAGCCGGACATTCAATCGATTCAACCAAGTTCCCGTCGAGCGCCAATTCCCAGCTGAATAGGTATCCATTATCGCCCAAAAAGCCGTCAATGACTTTGACTGTCCAGTTACCGTTGAGGGGGCATCCTATAAGGGAGTTGAAATGGACGTCTGGATGGTAGAAATTTGAATGCGAGGCCACATCGCTAGAATCAATTCTCCCGTTGTGCGAGTGCCCCAAACGGTATATTATGCCGTCGCCCGAAGCGTAATTGTAGTCCGATATTGTATTGTTGCTCCAGCAATAGTTCCAACCGGTTCCACTAGGATTGTTACTAGTGTTACATCCTTCGTTATCGTGAATGTTAGGCTCTCCAAAATCGACATATCCATATGCGTTTGTACCATAAAGCCACGTATTAGCTGTGTCGGGTATCTCACTGTAGCATACGGCAGTGGGGCTGCCTCCGAACCTCATAATTGTCGATGTTTGCCCGTTTGGACAAGTTAGAGATATAAAAATGTCTGCAATATATGAATGTTCTATATTGAGGCGCAAGTATCGTATGGCTTCAAATGTGGTAATAATGCTGCCTTCTGCAAAGTCGGTAAAGTTTATTGTTGATGTGTAGGCACAGCGCATATTACCGCAGGGAATCCCATCTGGTAAAAAAACAGTTTCGACAATACCTCGGGTTATTTCTGGATATTGGTACATAATATCGTGTGACATATCGAATCCGAATGTTACACGGACTGTGTCACCAATACAAATATTGTCGGGTATATTGAAATGAGCAATGCGTTGTGCTTTCGCATTTGTCGCTGAGAATATTAGCAAAAGAATACAGAGACTTTTTGATAATTGTTTGTATATGTTTGGATTTAGTGTCATCTGTGCTTAATAATGCTAACAAAATAAACTATATGATTAATATCATCTTGTTTTCTTTATCTTATGACAATGGCTTGGTTTAATAATTACATAAGCCCGCTGTTAAGCGGGCTTATGTAATTAAGGGAATGATTTTATTTAATGACTTCTACAACTCCGTTGCGTTGTATATCGCCCAGGTAGCCTTTCCCTGTGAAGCGCCAGAAGTAGGTGCCTGTCGGCGTGTTGGTGGCAGCGGGATCCCAGAAGTCTTCTTCTTTAGAGATATTCTCTTTATAGAAGATGCGTTTACCCCAGCGGTCATAGACAGCCAGCGAGTTGTTGGGGAATCCAAGACCTTCAATGAGGTTGCGAATGATAAACTTGTCGTTCACACCGTCACCATTGGGCGTCACTGCCGTGGGGAACTGTAGGAAGTCGTTGACCAGAAGGATGCTGTTCTCAATGGTGTCACGGCATTCGACGATGTTGCCACTGGGACCCATATTCTGGGTCATAGCAATGAGGCGTGCCACATAGTTGCCCGAAATATCAGTGCCGTCAGTCTCCCATTCGAAGGTGGGATTGACATCGGTAAGGGTGTGGTAGGATATGTGGTTGTCGCGGTCATACTGGATTTCCCAATAGTAGCGGTTGTCGTCCGACTGAGGGATGGTAAGATTGTGGAATGTCACCTCGGGGTGCATCACTGTCGGGTTCATAGGCTCCCACGAGAATTGGGCCACGGGGCTGGAATAGACAGTGACGAGTCTTTCATATACCAACGAGTCGGAGCATCCATGTTCGCTTTTGACGATATATCGGAAATTGTATTGACCAGTGCCGTAAGTGTGCGTGGGACTCATCAAGGACGATGTGTCGCCGTCGCCAAAGTCCCAGAAGTATGTGTCTCCATACTGCGATGTATTCTCAAAGTGGATGGTGTATGGCTCGCAGCCTTCGAGGGGATATACGCCTGGGTCGAAGTTGGGCAGTGGCTGGTGGTTGATGTTGACACGCACCGAGTCGCGAGTTTCGCAAGTGATACCGTGTTCCTGGTGGGTCGCAGAGACGGTATATAGCGTTGACGATCCCATCATTCCTTGTGTTTCTATAGTGTCTGTTTTTTGTCCGAAAGGCTCCCAAGCGTAGGTATAATTGGAGTCTGTATGTATGTCTGAAGCATCAAGAATTACTGTTTCGACATCACATATAAGGATGTTATCGCCAAGTTCAGGTGTTGGTGACCATACAGATTGTATAGAGGTAGTGGTGTCCCACTCGCAGCCGAATTCGTCGTAAATACGAACGTTGATGGGGAAATAACCGGCAGTGTCGTGTGCCGTTATAACTGAGCGTGTGGGATTTGTCATATCGATGTTAAGACCGCGCCAGTATCCGAGGTCGAAGTCGCCGTAAGCTGAGTCAGGTTCCCAGATAACGCTGTCGATGCCGACCTGGTATTCGCAGCCACCGCCGGCGCTAATGCCGCAGAAGTCAAGTGCCCAGTTGAACACCCAGCCGTTATCGGCTCCCCACCAGTCACAGACAATGATAGACCAGTCGCCGTTCAGTGGGCAGCCCTCAAGGTCACTGAGGTCGGATACAGGTAGGTAGTAATTTGTTTTTCCTTCGTGGTCGCTTGGTTGTTTGGTCGGAATAGTCATTGGGTTTGGCGTAAGTCCAACTTGAGCGTATGGGGCTGGTACGGTTGGGAACTGGTAGTCTGTATAATTTACCTGCCAGTCTTGTGTGGCAATGAAATCGCTTTGGGCAAAGTCTGTGGTGTTCGCCGGTTTACCACTCGTCAAAGTGTATTCTCCGTTGCGTGAAAAACAATAGTCAAGTCCGATACCCCACATATTACAAATACTATCGCAATAGTTTGGTTCAGGACCGGAACCTTGACCACCTGAACAACCTCTGTCGTATGGTGGTGAACTTGAATTCCCGTATGGTAGTCCTGTGTTCATTCCACTTCCACCGACACCGCCATTAAGATAACCTTTGGGACCGTTAGGGTTATTGTGCGCGTCTATAATATCTGGTGGCAGACCGGATTCGTGACCGTAGTCTGCGTATTTGAGTACTGCGGTTTCGCCGGTAGGACAGCGGATTGATAAACGGTAGTCGCCCATAAATGTGTGCTCATAGTTGATGCAGATGGAACAGATGTCCTCGGCAGACTGAACTGTACGTCCTGCAGGAAAATCGTCAAAACGGATTGGTGCAGAAAAACAGTCTTGTCCGTCGGCCTGTAGACAATGTTTGTTTTTTCCGTCAGGAATAAATGTTCGACAATCGATGGCGCGGGACTTGGCTTTCTGGAATTCCAAATATTTCATTGTAATTGTAGCGTTATCGCCACCGTAACCGATATTGACGATTGATGAGTCGGTTGTGCAAATTGGGTTAAGGGCAAAGATCGTTTTAATGGGATTATCAGAGATCCTGACACGCACTGATTCCATAATAGTGGAATTGCAACCTTTGATGTCAGTGAGTCGCAGAGTTACATCATAGCAGTCAAGGTCGCGATATCTTGCAGGTACGCTCTTGAGGTTGATACCCGATGAGTCGTCACCGTTTCCGAAGTTCCATTCAAACATTGACGAAATGTCGGAGGGACCATAGCCATAATTGTTGGTGTATTGTCCGTGGCCGTTAAAGATTACTCCTTCACCGAG
>JAGDCN010000085.1 GCA_017958525.1 Bacteroidales bacterium | reverse complement strand
GCTTATACCACCGGTCCACTCGAAGTCAACAATCCACGCATTGCCTATGGCCTCGCGGCGCGAGGCGGAAACGGTCAATTCTGAATTTTGAATGCTGAAGTTGCGAGTCAGCACCCCTTCTTTCCATTTTTTGTTGTTGCCTATGAAGCAGAGCCACGTGCAGCGCTGACGTTCTTCGAATGCTGTGGCGACAGGCTGTTGCCAGGGTTCGAGGCAGAAGATTTCTATGACCGAGCCGGTGGGCTTGCGGAAAAAGAGTCGGGCGTGGATGACGCGTGTGTCGTTGAAGAGCAGCATAGCACCTTCGGGCAATAGTTCGGGCAGGTGGAAGAACTGCGATTCGGCGATGTTGCCATCCTTATAGACCAGCAGTTTCGACTGGTCGCGTTCGGCCAGCGGGAACTTGGCTATGCGCTCGTCAGGCAGGGGATAGTCGTAGTCGGCAATGGCTATATCGCGGGGATTATTCGGCATTGTGGCGTTTGCGAGTGATGATGGAAAGGAGTATGTACCAGAGGATTATCAGCGAAATAGCATACCATTGCCGCGTTGCTGCGATGATGGCAGCACATACAATCAGGAAGATATATTGGATGCAGTTGGTTTTCCAGCTCAGGTCCTTAAAGTTCACCTTTAGCGAGAACATCGGTAATTCGCTGACCATCAAGATGTCGGTGACGAGCGATATGATGATGAGTGTCGTTAGGAAAACGTTGTTTGTGAGAAGGGGATTACGTTCAAATTCACCCTCGGCTATGCACAATTCGCAGTCGCAACTTCCAAGCGGGACCAAGTATAGTGCCAAGCCGACCCAGATAAGGGCGTTGGCAGGAGTGGGAAGGCCGAGAAAACTATGACTCTGTCGGGTGTCGAGGTTGAACTTGGCGAGCCTGTAGGCGGCGAAAAGCGGTACTAGAAAAGCCGTTAGGCTAAAGAACCGTACCAAGGGTCCTCCGCCTTCGGAGAGTATCGAGAACAAAATCAAGCCAGGCGCCACGCCGCTGGTGACGACGTCGGCCAGCGAGTCGAGTTCCTTGCCGAGAGGCGACGCAACGCCCAGCAGGCGTGCCGCCATACCGTCGAAGAAGTCGAAGAAGATGCCGAGGCAGATGAGCAAAGCGGCACTACTTATGTCCCCTATGGCTGCAGAAAAACTCGCCAACACTCCGCAGAGGAGGTTGGCGAGAGTTATGATGTTGGGAATCTGTCGTTTTATCATTACCAGAGTTTTACAATCAGCTTGAACTCCTCGTCGTCCCAGTAGGCTTTGAACTCGGTATCGACAGCAGCACGCTCTTTGTAGTTGTACTCCTCGTCGCAGGCAGCCTTCAGGTTCTTGAGACTGTTGACCTTGTCGCCAAGTCGGGCGTAAGCCACGGCTCGCAGATAGAACACGTCGGCGTTCTGGTCCAGGCAGCAGTCAAGGGTTCGGATGCTGTTGCTGGTCTCACCGTTCATAAGCTGTGCGAAAGCGAGGTTGAAGCTGCAGGTACTGCCTTTCAGCTGCTTCTCGGCTGCTTTGTAGTCGCCCTTCTTCAGATTGAGGATAGGCAGATTGGTTTCGGCATCGGTGCTACCCTGACGCTCGGCCTCTTCGAAGTAGTATTTGGCCAGCGCGTAGTCTTTCTGAGCCAGGCAGAGCAAACCTGTGTTGTTAAGCACATCGGGGTTGTGGGGGTTGATCTGGCGTGCCATATTCAGGTAGCGCTCGGCCTCGGCATAGTCGCCAAGATAGAACGCAACGGCACCGGCGTTGTTCCAGGCAGCCCACTCCGAACTGTAGTTCTCGGTGGCCCACTTGTAGTATTTCAATTTGGTTTCGTAGTTGTAGTTGATATAGGCGGCATACATCAGCTCGTCGAAGGTGAGTTTTGCAGGATTCAAAGTGGCCTGCTTTGCCAATTCGGGGTCGGTCTTGCGGGCCTCGCTGTAGTAGAGGGCTATCTGGGCGCGGCGCAGGTTGGGGAAGATATCGGTGTTGAGCTGTGTATAGGTCTCGGCCATATTCTTGATCATCTGCTCGCGTTTGATGAGGTTCTGCTGCGTTTCTACAATATTGACGATGGCGTGCTTGTCCTGAATGTCCGATTCTTCAACCATAATGACGAAGTGTACCCAGTCCTCGCCAGCAGCGCGGGTCGAAACGACTATCTGTTTCTGCAACTCATATTTGTAATGGTCGATTTCGTATGCGGGTACCTGTTTGCGGCTGGCCATAGTGTTCAGCACATCGTCGAGGACGCGTTTGATCTGCACGGTGGCCACTTCGGCACGGTTCTTGCTGACGCCCACGTTGTTGGTCTCTTCGCCTTCGGGCGATGCCCAGCCTGTGATGGTGATTTGCTTGGGCAGACCGTTCTCAAGCATAATGCGGCGCAGTTCTTCGAGCTGGGCCTTGCTGTTGAAGGTGCGGTTCATCTGGAAATTCCAATCCAGAGTCGAAAGACCGTTGGGGAAATAAATGTCGGCAGTTTCGATGACGCCCTGCGTCTTGTTGTAGTTGACTGGCGAAATGGAAATGTTGCCGCGAATATTGACCCACGAAGAGGTGTTGTTCACACCGTCGGAGATAAGCACTGTCGGGAACGTGACGGTCTTGTGCTGGATTTCGTCGGCAAATTTGGCCTCGTCGTCGGTGGTTGACGCTTGGTAGGCTACAGGTGCCAGCGTGACGCGGCCGGTTTCCATACCGGGCTTGAAATCAAATTCGTCGGTATATGTGAAACGTCCACCGTTCTCATAGTTGATGGTGATGCCTTCGCCGTTGACGTTCTCGCCTTTCAGTGTGACGGGATCGAGGGGGATGGTACCACCTTCCCACGTGAAGATGGGTTGGATGAACAGGGCAGCACCCTTGTTGAAATATTTTTCGGGGAAGGAACCGACAAATTTAACCACGACCTTGTCGTCGCGTGTCTCAACGGGGTTCGGCGTGGCCTGGTAGCGCACTTTCTTGCTGTCGGATTTCATTTTCGACAAACCGCTGCAACCCACAAGGAGTAGCGACATAAGGAAGACGGTGAAGATTGATTTTTTCATAAAATGGGACCCTTTTTTGTTTTTTAGAACCATTAGCCTGTTTTATTATCTTTTTATATTTTTATCACATTTATAATTACATACACTCTTTTTCAAGCCTTTCGGGGCTCAAAAAACAGTGATTGTATGAAAATGCAAATTTACATATAAATTTTGAATTGTCATTCAATTTGGTGAAATTTTTTCATTCTATTCTTCGTTGTGCCTTCTTCATAGGTCGGTAATTCAGCGTTGTTTGTCGCAGATGCGTGCGTAGGGACAGTATTCGCAGCGCACCTTGTCAGGAATGGCATAAAAACTCTCTTCGGGATTGAAAATCTCGGCCAGCAGCGTTGAAAGCAGCTCCCTGAAACGCTCAATGTGTGAAAAGTCCATCTCTTTCTCTCCCTCCCACGATACGGGAAGGAAATCCGACGACAGGGTGCGGAGCGGGAAAATACCGGCTGTGAACGGACCTTTGTATTTGTGTTTGAAGCAGTAAAGCGTGGCGTATGTCATCACCTGAAACCACTTGTCGGGCACATCGTGAGGGTTGGGTGCCTTGTCGGCGACAAAAAGTTCTTCGCTTTTGACACTGCCTGATTTGTAGTCGGCTATGCGCAGCATCCCGTCTGCAAAGTCCACGCGGTCGGCAATTCCGTTGATGTTGACGGTCTTGGACACGGCGTTTTGCACAAATTCGAACGGCATTGTCATCGGGTCTTCGAGAAGGCTGATTTCTATCCGTGTGCCTTTTTTCAGCGTCTCTATCTCGCCCTTCAGAAAATGCGAAATCTGCATTTTGGCCACTTCGCTGTATATGTGGTTTTTGCCGTCTTCGCTGCGACCTTTCAGCACCATCTGTTTGAAAGTGGCATCTACCAGATTGCCAGTCTCCTGCAATGCCTTTTCCAGTGTTTCGGCCTTGATGATATGGTCGCTGTCGCGCAAATATATTTCCTTCAGAATCTCGTGTATGAATGAGCCCAACTCGTTGGCTTCCAGCTCTTCGCTCATATCTTGACGCTCTCGTGCACCCAGAATGTCACCATAGAAAAACTGCAATGGGCAGTTGCGGTAGCGGTTCAGTGCCGATGGCGAGAAACCGTTCTGTGCCATCTCGTCAAGTCTCTTCATCGTATTGGCATTTTTCTGTATTCCCTTTTCCTCGCTGCTGTATGTATTCTTCCTGTTGATGGCGGCGACGGTTTCCTCTTGGATTGTTATATTCGGATGACGGACGGCCAACTCGTTCTTGATCTGCAATATGAATCGGCTGGGCTCGCCTTTGCCCATTCCTTCGGCGTCTGAACTGTATAGCAGCCAGATGTTGTCGGCGCGCTGCAGCAGACGGTAGAAATTGTAGGCATATACGGCGTCTTTTTCTTCGAAGCCTGGTATGTTGTATTGACGCTTTAAAGACAATGGAATCAATGAGTTGGTGTTTTTGCCCGAAGGCATAGTGCCCTCGTTGACGGAGAGCATTATTACGTTCGAGAAGTCAAGGCTTCGCGTTTCAAGCACTCCCAGCAGCTGCAGACCCTGCAGCGGCTCGCCATAGAAAGCTACGGAACGTCGGTTAGCCAGTCGTTGGTAGATGTTTTGCAGTGTTTCGATCCGGGTGATGAAGTGGTAGGTGCTTTGGATTTCCTCCAAATAGTTGATTGTCTGTACGAAACAAGCCAGCGACTCTTTCTCTTTGATGTTGCTCTCAAGCAGGCTTGCGGAGTTGAAAAGTGCAAACAGCCGTTTCAGCAGCGTCAGCGTCTCATCGACTGTTGGCGAGGCGTTTTCGAATATGAACATCAGGTCTTTAGCCTTTTCTATGCCCTCCAACATAGATTCGATCTCTTTTCCTGTGGCGCGGATTATTTTCTGTGTATTGACAATGTCGCTCACGTGCGAATATAAATTCCTTGTATCCAGATATTTTTCTATTAGGTTGTCGGAAAGGATGTTGGTTATATCGACGTGATAGAACTTGCCGTCCCTGGCGTTGCAATACAGAGCCAATATGTTGGTAGCAAGGGCGTTGATGCCTGTATAGATGAACGGGAAACCCATCGTGACGTTGGTTGTCTTCACCTGTTCGGGCAGCGAGTTTAGCATTGGCAGCAGCAGTTTCTCGTCGGCCAGGACTATGGCAGTGTCCTGTGCCGCGGCAGGATGCTCGCTGTCGCTCAGCAACTGTCGGATTATCAGTCCTGTAGTTTTGGCTTGCAGGATGTTTTCGGGACAGTTTATGATGTGTATCGTCTTGTTTTTCTGTGCAAAATGGTTTTCAAAACCGCCGATGCCAGGAAACCGTTCGGCATTGGCGTGCAGAAAACGGCCGGCCTCCTGTGTCTCATCTTTGAAATAGTATTCGTCGCCGTCGCATATCAGTGTGCCTACGCCGCGACGCACACAGCAGTCGATGATGCGCGACTCGCAGGCCGACAAGGCGTTGAAACCGACAAAGTAGATGTGGTTGAAATCAATGCTATCTATCATAGAATCAATATTCTCCGCCACGTTGCGATAGGCCATTCCGGCGTATGCCGTACCTTTGCCCTCCAGCCGGCGTCGCAGCTCGCTGTAGTAGGTGTATAGCGACTTGTAGAAATTGAGGTATTTCTCCTGGAACGGTGTGAGCGGATTTCCGGATACATCCCATTCGCCCAGACGTTTATGCTCGGTGATATGGTTGAAAAGATGTGCTGCATCGACGCAGTAAAGGTCTATCTCCGAGAAGTCGCTGATCATCATTTCGCCCAGCGAGATGAACTCCTCGAAGGTCTCAAAACGACGTTCCACGCCCTCCATCGAGTTGTGTATGTCGAACAGCTCGAACAAAAGGAATTCGTGAGGCGCAATCTGCTGGTTGCCAAGTTTTGAGATCAATTCGTCGATGCCGATTATCTTGGGCAGAAAGAAAGGTTTCTCGCTGAGGGTTTCCATCTGTTTGCGCAAGAAAAGTCCTGCACGTCGATTGTTGAAAACCACCAAAACGCGATCCATATCGTGCTGATGTTCTGCCCAAATGCGTTGTGCCACCTGTCGGAGAAATGTTTGCATATTCGTTACCCGTTTGTTGTGTTTTTTTAGCCTTCAGCGTTAATCGTATTACTTTGTTTTTTGCCGTCAGCCGTTCTATTTCAGGTCTTTGGCATTTCTTTTTTGTCTTTGCCGCCAATCGTAATACTTTAACTTCTGTTTAACGCTTTTTCGAGTGAAAAATTGCCCGCGTAATTACAAATTCCTTCAACTGTTGAAACCGAGATGATTTTAACAATTTAATCATCAGAATATGAGTTCTATATTGAAATTTTTTATGCCAAATCTTAAATTTTAACAATTTCCGTTAAAAATGGTTAAATTAAGCCCAAAATTGGCGAAGGTATAAGACCCTGAATAACAGGTACCTGGGAGGGACCAAAGTTTTATCAAATTCTTACCAAATTCCTATCAAATTTTTGTTAAATTTTACCTTTGTAAAGTTTGATTAAACTTATGTGAAATTTTTATTGGTTTTTTATTCTGTGCGGGTGGTGCGAGGGGGGTGGAAGGAAGGGGGCATTGGGTGGCAGGGGTAGGGTTTGCGAGAAGATAAGGCAGGGCAAAGGACGGCAGAGGGGGGTGATAGGATGGGGCAGGGGGCATTGGATATTGTGTTGTAAGGAGAAATGGATTTTGACAAGTGATGACAATGCGTTTGCCATACTATGGAAACGGGTCGCAAAAACAGAAAAAATCAATATTTTCAGAAATAAATTTTGTCACTTATGGAAAAATGTTTATTTTTGCGGTGTGATAAGAAGTGCCGCAGAATCTTTAAATGCTTGCAAAAATCTTGTATTGCAAGGTTTTGTGTTACTTTTTATTGCGCATTGTTTTATGGAATAACTAAATAATAATAAATAAAAATCGAACAAAATGCAGAAGAAGTTCAGACTCCTATTGCCAATGGCAGGCCTGCTTTTATTGACGGTTTCGTGCCGTCAACAGCGCGACATTGCATACGTCCACGATGCTGCTCGCGATTCGGCAACGGTCCTCGAGGGAGAGTTCTCGAAGGGTATTCAGGCCAACGACATTCTTTACATCTATGTCGAGAGTCAAACGCCCCAGGCAACGATTCCTTTCAATCAGGAAACAAACAAGATTACAGTCAGCAACGGTGCAGTGCTGAACCCCGGCGGCAACGCAGTGCAGGGTTATCTGGTGAACCAGGATGGCTACATCATATTCCCGGTGTTGGGCAAAATCAAGGTTCTTGGCTTGACTCACAACGAGTTGGCCAAGATGATTGAGCAGCAGCTTGTGGCCGACGGCCACGTGCTGGACCCTGTGGTGACTGTCAAGTTGATGAACTTCCGTGTCTGTGTGCTCGGCGATGTGGCGCGTCCCGGCCAGCTGGTGGTGCAGGGCGAGCGTCTGACCATCTTCGAGGCGTTGAGTATGGTCGGCGACCTTCAGATTACGGGTCAGCGCGAGAATGTCACCGTCATTCGCGAGGAGAACGGCAAGCGTATCATAGGCACGCTGAACCTGGCGTCGAAGGATGTCTTCAATTCGCCGTACTACTATCTGCATCAGAACGATGTGGTCTATGTCGAGCCCAATTTGCGCAAGAAACGCAACGCCGACCGCGACCCGATTGTGATGACCTACATCTCGAGCGGCTTGTCGGTGATTTCGGTGCTGTCGTCGATGTTCTACTACTGGACGTTGAGCAAATACTATAACAACCGATAAAACAGTGCGATATATCATAAACAGATAAACAGTAACATCTATGGATAACAATCAAGTAGTCAATCAAACAACCAATCCGATGCAGGAAAATGAGAACGCGATATCGATTCGCGACCTTGTCTTCATAGTCCTGAACAACTGGTACTGGTTTGTCATTTCGGTATTTTTATGTTTGGTCATCACGGCTTTTGCCTACAAATCGAAGCCCAAAACGTTTACATCCAATGCAACAATCCTTGTTCGCGAGGACAACGGCAACCGTTATTCCCGTGGCCAGAATATGGATGCTATTTTCGCCAATATGGGCCTTAATTCCAGCTCGTTGTCGCTTGAAAACGAGATGTATATCATCAAATCGACTCCGCTGCTGATGAAAACGGCCGAGCGTCTGGGTATGAACAGCTGGTGCGCTCGCAGCGATGCATTCAAGAAGGTGTCGTACTACAAGGACAGCCCGATGCGTCTGAAGGTCTATAACAAGCAGGTGGATAGTGTGAAACTGGCTATGACTATGGAAGTTACGCCAATTGACGAGAACTATTTCAACTATGAGCTTACATCGTTCAACGGCCATCGAGTGAAAGGCGAAAAGAAGAAGGCTTCGTATGCGCAGATTGTCAATATCAACGACTATGCAGGCTTCTCGGTCGAAAAGATGGATGCTTTCAGCAAGGAACGCGACCTTGGTGTGACTTTCGATATGGGCTTTACTCCGCTTTATGACATTGCCCGAAGTATGAAAACTCGCCTGAATGTGTCGAGAGCCGACAAGATTGCTTCGATTCTCAATATTTCTTACTCGGATGCCAATGCGCTGAGGACCAAAGAGGTTGTTGATACGTTGATTGCTGTCTATAACGAGGATGTCATCAACGACAAGAATATGGTTGCTGAGAAAACCGAGAAGTTTATCGATGACCGTATTGCTTTGATATATAGTGAACTTGCGGCTGTCGATGCCCGTGTCGAGAACCTGCAGAAGAGCGCCAATGTGCCTGACGTTGCCGTGGCAAGCGGAACGGTGCTGCAGTCGGGAATGAGATATGCCGACGAGGTTGCCCAGCTTGAAGTGGAACTGGCCGCCATCAAGATGGTGCAGGAACATATCACCAACCACGACAACGACAATTCCCTGATTCCGTCGCTGATTATCAGCGATGCAGGTGTGACCAACCTTATTGCTGTCTATAACAGTCAGTTGCTGTCTTATCAGAAGCTGCTGCAGGGTGCCGGTCCCAACCATCCGAGCGTGCAGAACAATGCCAAGGAACTGCAGAATACCCGCGAGGCTATCAAGGCTTCGATCAACAACCTTATCAACTCGATCAACGTCAAGCTGTCGGGCGCCAAGCGCCAGGAGCAGTTGATGCAGCGTCGTATCAGCGATATGCCTACTACGACCAAGGCTGTCACCGAGGTTGGTCGTGAACAGAAAATCAAAGAGGAGCTCTACCTCTACCTGTTGAGCAAACGCGAGGAGAATGCTTTGAATCTGGCAGTGACCATCGCTAATGCCAAAGTGGTTGAAAGTGCCCAGCAGAGCAAGGTGGGCCCGCGTCTGATGATGTTTGCCCTTGTAGGTCTTGTTCTCGGCCTTGCGATACCTGCGGCAGTGATGTTCCTGGTGTCGTTCTTCAACACCAAGCTGCGCGGCAAACCCGATGTGGAACGCGCTTTGAGCATTCCTGTGTTGGCTGAAATTCCGCAGAAACCGGAAAGCCGTGCCAAGGACGAGGTCCTGGTTACCGCCAACGGTACAGACACGGTTACGGAGGCATTCAGAATATTGCATTCGAACATACCGTTCTTCCTCAACGATGATGACAAGAAGGTCATTCAGACCGTTTCGACAATGCCTGGTGAAGGTAAGTCGTTCGTCTCTATCAACTTGTCGCTGTCGCTGGCATATACGGGCAAGAAAACGGTTTTGATTGACCTCGACTTGCGCAAACGCAGCACATCGAAGACTATCGACCGCCACAACCGTATGGGTATCATCCACTACCTGCTTGGCAAGGAAGAAGATTTTGATAAGATTATCACCAAGAGCGATTCGTCGGAGAACCTCGACTATATCGTTTGCGAGAAGACTCCGCCCAATGCTACTCAGCTGCTTATGAACGGCCGCTTCGAGAAATTGATTGAATATCTGCGTACAAAGTACGACTATATCATTCTCGACTCGACGCCTGCCCAGATTGTCGCCGACTCGGCTATCGTGAACCGTTCTGCCGACCTGACGATGTACATTATGCGTGTTGGCAAACTCAGCAAGGGTGCCTTCCCGTTCATCCAGGAACTCAGTGACAAGCAGAAATTCAAAAATATGGCTATTGTCCTCACCGATACTCCTCTTATCAAGAAACGTTACGGCGGCTATGGCGGCTATGGTTATGGCTATGGTTACGGCTATGGCTACGGTTACGGCTATGGTTACGGTTATGGCTACGGTTATGGCTATGGCTATGGTGAAGACAACGAGAAGAAGGGCAAGGAATCGTAATCTATGAAAGGAATAGTGTTGGCAGGCGGGTCGGGGACCCGCCTGTATCCTATAACCAAAGGGGTCAGCAAGCAGTTGCTGCCCATCTACGACAAGCCGATGGTGTATTATCCCATATCGGCATTGATGCTTGCCGGCATCCGTGATATACTGATTATCTCTACACCATTCGACCTGCCTGCATTCCGCCGGCTTTTGGGTGACGGAAGCGACTACGGTGTCCGTTTCAGTTATGCCGAACAGCCGTCGCCCGACGGACTTGCGCAGGCTTTTATCATCGGCGAGGATTTTATTGGCGACGACTCGGTCTGCTTGGTTTTGGGAGACAATATTTTCCAGGGCAACGGTTTCTCGCGTTTGCTGCGCGAGGCAGTGAAAGATGTCGAAGAGGAACAGAAAGCTACCGTTTTTGGCTACTGGGTTGCTGATCCTCAGCGCTATGGTGTTGCAGAATTTGACAAAGCAGGCAACGTGCTGTCGATAGAAGAGAAACCCAAAGAACCCAAGTCGAACTATGCTGTAGTGGGACTGTATTTCTATCCTAACAAGGTTGTCAGTATAGCCAAAAACATAAAACCGTCGGCTCGCGGTGAACTGGAAATCACAAGTGTGAATCAGGCATTTCTAAATGACGGAGAGTTGAAGGTGAAACTGCTGGGTCGTGGTTTTGCCTGGCTTGACACCGGCACGCACGACTCGCTGTCGGAGGCTTCGACCTTTATCGAGGTCATCGAGAAACGTCAAGGACTGAAGATAGCCTGTCTGGAAAGCATTGCCTACGAAAAGGGGTGGATTGACGACGATGAACTGCGCCGCATTGCTGAGCCAATGGCTAAAAACCAATATGGGCAATATCTACTGGGACTAATTAATAAATAACTATAGAATACTAAAATAAAAATGGAAATCATCAAGACAGAAATACCGGGTGTGTTGATTGTTGAACCGACAGTATATGGTGACGAACGAGGTTATTTCTTTGAGAGTTTCAATGAAAAGGAATTCAAGGAAAAGACTGGTTTCAAGGTGCATTTTGTGCAGGACAACGAGTCGAAGTCGTCTTATGGCGTGGTACGTGGATTGCATTTTCAGCGTCCACCCTATGCACAGAGCAAGCTGGTGCGTGTTGTGAAGGGTGAAGTGCTTGATGTGGCCGTCGATATACGCCCCAATTCGGAGACCTACGGAAAGTATGTGGCTGTCCGACTTACAGCTGAAGGCCATCGCCAGTTCTTTATCCCCAAAGGATTTGCACACGGTTTTTCGGTGTTGAGCGACGAAGTCGTTTTCCAATATAAATGTGACAATTTTTACAATCCCGCCAGTGAAGGTGCCATAGCTTGGGATGACCCCGACTTGGCCATTGACTGGTTGGTGCCGTCCGACAAAGTTATTTTGTCGGAAAAAGACAGAAACCATCCGCGACTGAAAGATATAGGAGGAGAACGCCAATGAATATTCTGGTGACAGGTGCCAACGGACAATTGGGCAGCCATATGAGGCTGCTGAGTGCAGAATCGCAGCATAGGTATTTTTTTACTGATATCGAGGAACTTGATATCACCCGCCGCGATGCTGTATTGAATTTTGTGCTCACCAACGGCATCAATGTCATTGTAAACTGCGCTGCATATACAAATGTGGACCGTGCCGAGGATGATGAACAGACTGCGGAGCAGGTGAACAGCGTTGCTGTGCGTCATCTGGCCGATGCTATGAAGGTTAGTAACGGCACGTTGTTCCATATTTCCACTGATTATGTCTTTGGTGGAAATGCATATAACACACCTTGCGGCGAGGATGCCAAACTGAATCCAACAGGTGCCTATGGCCGTACCAAGATGCACGGCGAGGAAGCCATCACAGAGGTGGGATGCCACTATATGTTGATTCGTACTGGATGGCTATACAGCGAATATGGCAAGAATTTTGTCAAAACGATGCTGCGCATCCTTGGCGAGAAAGAAATGTGCAATGTTGTTTTCGACCAGATAGGAACCCCGACCTACGCCGGCGATTTGGCCCGCGTCATATACGATATAGTCGAGAATGACAACTATCGCGGCAAGGACGGCATCTATCATTTTAGTAATGAGGGTGTTTGCAGCTGGTACGACTTTGCTGTCGAGATAGCGCGCCAAGCCGGTATGGCAAGCTGCAAAATTAAGCCTTGTCACAGTGATGAGTTTCCGAGCAAGGTGGTCCGTCCGCCCTATTCGGTGCTCGACAAAACCAAAATCAAGGAGACCTTCGGCATCGAGATACCCCATTGGACGGTATCGCTGGCTAAATGCCTTGAGGGATTAAAAAGTAGTAGTTGAGAATTATAAGAATACCGGTCGGAATTCTTTTGCAATAAAACGAACCAATTAAACCGTAAACCCTAAACCCATAAAGCAATGAACATTATCATCACCGGCGGCGCCGGATTCATCGGAACTCACGTAGTAAAGCTTTTTGTCAACAAGTATCCCGAATACCACATTTTCAACGTTGACAAACTTACATACGCAGGCAATCTGGCTAACCTGAAAGATATTGAAAACAAGCCGAATTATACTTTTGTGAAAGCTGATGTGTGCGATTTCGACACTATATATGCCTTGATGCAGAAAGAACATATAGATGGTGTTATCCATCTTGCAGCCGAGAGCCACGTGGATCGCAGCATCAAGGATCCGTTCACGTTTGCCCGTACCAATGTGATGGGTACGCTGAGTATGCTGCAGGCCGCCAAGTTGTACTGGGAGTCGTTGCCTGAGAAATATGAAGGCAAACGGTTCTACCACATTTCGACCGACGAGGTGTATGGTGCACTTGAGATGACTCACCCAGAGGGTGTTAAGCCTCCATTTTCGACTAAAGCATCAAGCGGCGAGCATCATCTGGCATACGGTGAAAAGTTTTTCACTGAGGATTTGAAATATATGCCTCACAGCCCCTATTCGGCTTCCAAGGCTGGCAGCGACCATTTTGTGCGTGCATTCCACGACACCTACGGTTTGCCGACAATCGTTACCAACTGCTCGAACAACTATGGCCCTTACCAGTTCCCCGAAAAATTGATACCTCTGTTTATCAACAATATCCGTCATCGTCGTCCTTTGCCGGTGTATGGCAAGGGTGAGAATGTGCGCGACTGGCTCTATGTAGAGGATCACGCCCGTGCCATAGACCTGATTTTCCATAAAGGAGAAATAGCCGAGACATACAATATCGGTGGTTTCAACGAGTGGAAGAATATTGACATCGTTAAAGTGCTTATTAACACGGTCGATCGCCTGTTGGGCCGCAAAGAGGGCGAGGATATGGATCTCATCACTTACGTCACCGACCGTGCCGGTCACGATATGCGCTATGCCATTGACAGCAGTAAGCTGCAGCGCGAGCTGGGTTGGGAACCAAGCCTGCAATTTGAAGAAGGCATAGAGAAAACTGTGCGCTGGTATCTTGACAACCAGGAGTGGATGGACAACATCACCAGCGGTGACTACGAGAAATACTACGAGTCGATGTACAATAATAGATAAATTCTTGTGTAATTAAATAATATTCAGTGTTTTACCCCCCCCCATATATATCTAACCTCTCAATTCTGTCAAGTCACTTTTTGCTTGACATAATGCAATTTATGGTTAATATAGATTTAGTATATATATTGTCTGTCTTGATACCGGTGATAATTATGCCGATAGTGCTACCTATGGTGGTGCTGATGGCTCGTCGTAAGCGTATGACAGACAACCCCAATGCACGCAAAATACAGGATCGTCCCGTGGCCGTTATGGGTGGTACGGTGATAATGCTTGTAATGTGCGTGGCTTGTATCGTCATAAACGTGTTATACAATATAAGCGGCTTGTTCCCAGCGTTGTGCGTTATGGTGATACTCTATATTTTCGGTATGCTTGACGACAATATTGGACTCAGTTGGCAGTTTAAGCTGGGAATCCAGGCTTTTATTCTTTTGCTTTTATACTTTGGCGGCAACTATGGCATTGATTCTCTTGTGAATCTTTTGGGCTTTGGCGCTATGCCGCGATGGCTGTCCTGCATAGTAACGGTGTTTGTGGGAATGATACTGCTTAATGCAGTCAATTTCGCTGACGGCATTGATGGTCTTGCATCGGGACTTGGAGCGATGACCGGCTTGGTTATGGGCTACTGGAATATGGAGCACGAATTTGTTGTAAGCGCATTGATTTCATTTACAGTATTCGGTGCATTGTTGTCATTCTTTGTATTCAATGTCTTCTCGAAGCGATACAAAATGTATATGGGCGATTCGGGTTCACTGGTTCTCGGTATGTTTATCTTTATGTCGGTTTGCCCGGATACATACTATTTTTTTGACGAGACATTGCTTACGGACAACTATTTCATAAGTTTCAATATAGCACTGCTGTCGGCTTTTGTGTTTGATATGGTCAGAGTGGTGTTTATGAGAGTGCTGAACGGTAAATCGCCATTTGAACCAGACAGGACACATTTGCACCACGCTTTTGTTGATGTGGGAATGAGCCATTTGCAAGCAACGCTAAGAATACTTATGCAAAATATTTTAGTCATTGCTGTATGGTATGTAACAGCAATTATGGGCTTGAACTCGTTCTTGCAGTATGTATTGGTTTTGCTTGCAGGTGTTGTGTTTATATGGGGACCTTATTTCTATCTGGCCTATTTGCGTACAAAACATACGAAAAGATATATATACAAGAAAAAACGGATAGAACACAGACGTACGAAACTGGACAGATTCAGCAATGTTATGGCTCGTATTGTTGACGGCAAAAGAAAAAATCAAATGACTCATACCATCAAATGAAGAACTTTGCCATCATCGGGGTTGGGGGCTATGTGGCTCCGCGTCATCTCAAGGCCAT
>JAGDCN010000084.1 GCA_017958525.1 Bacteroidales bacterium | reverse complement strand
TAACCTTTTCGCTTTAAAAAGAAAGTTATGAGCGTCTCGCGACGACCACTGTTATCCTAACACATTTAAAACTTTCTTAATACCAATAACTAAAAACCTAAAACTATAAATATTACTACTAACCTAAAACAATCTATTAACTAGTTGCCCGACTTCACTTAGTCAAGCATTGTCTCTGTTTGACGATGCAAAGGTACAACGATTTTTCAAATTATGCAATACTTTTGATGTATTAAGTGTAAAAAAGCACCATAAAATTGATTTAAATCAAGAGTTGTGTGCGATACCAAACAGAAATTAACACATTTGTGGTCAAATGTGAATGGCTTTTAAGAATTAATTCGTACCTTTTCGTTTCACGAGAAGAGACTATCGTTCGACAATACAAAATAAATGCGGTTTTATTTTGTATTGTGCTCACTTATTCGTACCTTTGCATTGTATTATATAAATAAGGTATGCGAGTACTCATTGTCAACACGAGTGAACGAACCGGCGGTGCGGCCGTAGCAGCCAACCGCCTGATGGAAGCACTGAACAACAACGGTGTGAAAGCCAAGATGCTGGTACGCGACAAGGAAACCACCAATCTCTCGGTCTGCTCATTACCCCAGACGTGGCAGCTCCGCTGGCATTTTTTGTGGGAGCGTCTCTGCATTTGGCTGCATCTTCGCCTAAAGCGTAAACATCTGTTCGAGATTGACATTGCCAACTGCGGTTCGGATATTACCAAACTTCCGGAATTCAAGGAGGCCGACGTTATTCACCTGCATTGGATTAATCAAGGAATGCTTTCGCTGAAAGGCATCCGTAAAATCCTGCTATCAGGCAAACCCGTTGTCTGGACCATGCACGACATCTGGCCTGCCACCGCCATCTGTCATTACGCCCGAGGATGCGAACAACATCATACAAGTTGTGATAAATGCCCTCTGTTGCCTGGAGGCAGTCTGGCTCAGCGGATATGGAATAAAAAAGAACGTACCCTATGCGGTCAGCGTATCACTTTCGTTTGCTGTAGCCAATGGTTAGCAGAAGAAGCCAAGAAGAGCGGGCTGTTGCGTAATCAACATATAGTCAGCATTCCCAATGCCATCAACACGAAGATCTTCCACCCAATAGACAGGTTGCAAGCACGCCAAGCATTAGGCCTGCCCAAAGCACAACACATCATCCTCTTCGTTTCTCAACGCGTCACCGACCCACGCAAGGGCATCAGCTATTTTGTCGATGCTATCAACAAATTGATTAGCGAACACCCTGACATGCAAAAGAATACAGGTATCGCTATTTTGGGTGGTCACGCTGAGGACGTTGCGGCACAACTGGCATTGCCTTCCTATCCGCTCGGCTACATCAGCGACCCAAAACGTATTGTTGAAGTATATAATGCAGCTGATGTCTTCGTACTACCATCCTTGGAAGATAATCTGCCCAACACCATTATGGAGGCAATGGCTTGTGGTGTACCTTGCGTTGGATTCCGTGTGGGGGGCATTCCAGAGATGATTAACCACCAAGAGAATGGCTACGTCGCCGCATTCCAGGACGCTGCCGACTTGGCACAGGGTATATACTATGTGTTGGCAGAAGCCGACCAACAGGCTCTAAGTCAAGCATGTCTACACAAAGTCACACACTGCTACTCGCAGCAAAGCGTCGCTAACCGCTATATTGAAGAATATCAAAAACGTTTGCAACCCCTAACGATGAAACGATGAATCCCGTCACACAAATGATCCTGCTCTCAGCATCGACATTGCGCATGCTGCCACATATCGCCATCTTCCTTGTGAAGAGAAGAACGATAGCTGATGACCTATTAAAGGTCCAAGACGGCAAGGCTACCGTTTTGAATTTCATCAAGGCCTGCACTCGTGAACGCACGTTCCGCAATCTTTTCTATTATAGAATAGGAGAATACCTCTCTGCTCCAATTCGGTGGCTTTTGCCTCCAGAACGCACACTGAATATCTGGTGTCCGTCCATTGGTCCTGGTGCCCACTTCGAACACAACTATGCCACCTATCTCAATGCCGAGAGCATCGGTAAGGACTTCTATTGCCTGCAACTCGTCACATTGGGCAACGGAAAGGGTGGCCGACCCACTATTGGCGACCACGTGAGCATCTATACCGGTGCCATCATTTATGGTGGCATCCGCATTGGCAATAACGTCAAAATTGCAGCCGGTTCCGTCGTTTTCAACGACATTCCCGACAACTGCATCGTCGCTGGCAATCCTGCGAAAGTCATTAAGACGCTATCATTATGAGAAATAAGGCATAAGACATGATTCGATTTTCAATAGTTACTATAACCTATAATGCCGAGAAGGTATTGCAACGCACGCTCGACAGTGTTCGCAGCCAGACCTATGAAGGTGTGGAACACCTGATAGTCGACGGTGCCTCGAAAGACCAGACGCTGGCGATAGTCGAGCAATACAAGCAACAAAGTGACGTCTCCGACAATGGACATAAGGTCATCATACAGTCAGAACCCGACCACGGCATCTACGACGCCATGAACAAAGGTCTGACACAGGCTTCGGGCGATTACATCGTATTCCTGAATGCCGGCGATAGCCTTCCTACAGCTTATACTCTTGAGGAAATCGTGCATCATTGCCGACTAAACGAGTTTCCTGAAAACGAACAGCCTGGTGTACTCTATGGCAATACCGACATCGTCGACGCTGAAGGCCGTTTCCTGCATCCCCGTCGCCTGCAGCCCCCCGAAACACTCACGTGGCGGTCGTTTCGTCACGGTATGCTCGTTTGCCATCAGGCTTTCTATGCCCGCACCGACATTGCCAAGAACACGCAGTATGACACCCGCTACCGTTTCTCTGCCGATGTCGACTGGTGCATCCGAGTCATGAGGGAAAGCGAACGCATGGGGCTTTCGCTATGCAATACCAGGATGGTTGTGGCTAACTATACAGAAGAGGGAGCCACGACAAAAAACCATCGTGCCTCCCTTTTTGAGCGTTTCGACGTCATGCGCCGCCATTATGGTCTGTTGACTACCATCGCCATGCACATCTGGTTTGTCATCCGTTCTTTCCGTTAATCGGTAAAGTAGCAATTTCTTCCATTTTGGAATTTTTTTTGCAGAAATAGGAACAACCTAACAAATTTTTTCCTATATTTGCAGAGTCATTATGTATTGAGTATTAACTTAAAACGATAAACTATGAAGGAAATACGTAAAAACAGGCTGTTAGCTATTAGCAGTTCTCTCTTAAAGAGTGTGGCGTTGCGAGGGCTGTTGCTCACCATGTTCTTGCCGCTTACGGCAATGGCTTATGAGGTGACGGTGGCTGACGTTAACGGCAACGAGCTTACCTACAGCTATGACTCGGCTGACGGTCCCGCCACGTTTACGCGCATCAAGACCTATAGTGCCGACGCAGCCAAGGCTGGTCACATCGTCATTGCCGACCGCGTGACAGACAGTGACGATAACAGTCACGACGTCCTTTACATTAGTGGCTATGTCAGTAACCGATACGACATTGTCAGCATTGTGTTCGGACAAAACATCATTGCCACGGGTGGTGCCGACGGTACAAGCAGTGATGCTTTCTACAACTGCAAAAAGTTGGAAAGCGTGACGCTGAACAGCAAGTTGCAAATACTGGGACAGTACACGTTCCAAGCTTGTAGCAACCTAACCTCCATCAATCTGGGAGAAGCCACCAGTCTGACGGAAATCCGCAAGCAGTGCTTCGAGAACTGTGACCGGTTGCGTAGTCTTGTTCTGCCGAAGAGTGTGACGACACTGGGTGACGCCGTCTTCGACAACTGTGACTCGTTGCGCACCTTCACCTTTGCCGACGGTTCGGCGCTGACCGCCATTCCTTATAACACCTTTGCCGGTTGTGGCAGTTTGCAGAAGATAACCATTCCTGATGGTGTGAAGACCATTGGGCAGGGAGCTTTCTATTATGACCAATCGTTGACGGAGATTACCTTCGGAACGGGGCTCACCGAGTTTGCCAACGACTATTACATGTTTTATAATTGTCCTTTGACGAAGATGGTGCTGCCAGGTGCTAATTTTCCGTTTAAGCGTGAATACGCCCTGGCCGACGGTATTGTGCTATATGTGCATCCCGACCTGTTTGACACCTATCGTAACAGCGACTATACCAAGAACTGCCGCGTCATCCCCATTGGTCAGCAGACCGTGATTGCCGTTACGACCGACGCAGGCGGACAACTAGGTGGCAAGATAGAGGCGCAGGGCGACCCCAACAACGTGCT
>JAGDCN010000083.1 GCA_017958525.1 Bacteroidales bacterium | reverse complement strand
GCTTTTCCAGTGGGAACTGACGTATGCGGCTCAGGTTGGCGTGGGCGCAGATGCAGTCGTCGGGGCTGCGCAGCGCCACCCACACGGCGCCTTTGCGACCGGGACCTTTGCCTATTATTTCCATAATCCAGGCCTCGTTGGGGTCGCAGATGGTGATACTTTCGCCAGTGCTGTTGTATCCGTATTCAGCAACCAGTTCCGCCATACATTTTATTGCCTCGCGAGCCGTTGCCGACCGCTGTAGTGCCAGCCGCATCAAGCTGAAGTAGTCGAGCAGACCATCGCTGTTTTGCATCTCAAGCCGGCCGTCGAAGGTCGTTTCGACGATGGTGACCTGATGCTCATTCATCAAGCCCACAACATTGTATGTATACTCTACTTGTTTTACAAATCGTCCTTCGTGCGTCGGACCCCATCCGTGAATGGCAATCAACTCGTCTGTTGAGTGGCGACCGGCGGGACTGTAGAAAAGTGAGCCAGAAAAGCCGAAACCGTCGCAGTTGTAACTGCACATCACACTGCCGTCCTTGGAGGCTTTGATGCCGACGATAAGGTTGGTGCAGGCGTGGGAGATGCCAATGGCAATTAGAAAGAGGAAGAGTGTTATAACAGTTTTTCTCATAAAAATTAATTGGGAGTTAAAGTGGAAGTAAAAGAGGACAATACGTATCTATCGTCCATTTTTACTTCCATTTTTAATTCAGTGTATTTGTATTTCGTGTTCCAGGCCGTCGTCAACAAGGTCAACGGTGGTCGGTGTGGTCGGCGTGTTTGTTCGAGAGTATTTGATGATGTAGGTGCTGTTGCCGTAACGGTAGCGGATGGTGAATTCAGGCCACTCGGTAGGTACGCGCGGATCCATCGTGATAGTATTGCCTTGCTTACGCAATCCAAGGATATTCTCGATACCTGTCTTGTAAGCCCACGAGGCTGACCCTGTGTACCAAGTCCAGCCGCCACGACCCGGATGCTGCGGATTGCTGTAAATGTCGGCAGCGATACAGTAAGGCTCGACCTTATATTTGAGCACGTCGGCAAGGGTCTGAGTGCGGTGTATGGGATTGATGAGCGAGTAGAGGAAGTAAGCCATATCATAACGTCCTTCCTTCAACTGTGCCATTATGTACCACATAGCACCGTGTGTATATTGTCCGCCGTTTTCGCGAACGCCGACGGGATAGTTCATAATGTAGCCCGGCGAGGGTTGCGAATTGCGGAAGGCAGGTGTTAGAAGTTGGATGATTTCGTGTTCGCGGTTGACGAGGCGGGCGTCGGTTTCGCGCATAATGCTGTTTGTCTGTTCGGAAGTGGCTACATCGGTCAGTATGCTCCAAGCCTGGCTGATGAGGTCTATCTGGCATTCGGTGTTGTTGCGGCTGCCCATCGGGTCACCGTTGTCGTAGTAGGCGCGCAGGAACCAGGCACCGTCCCAGGCTGAATGCTGGATGGCATCGACAATGCGGTTGCGGAAAGCCTGAAGTTCTTCGCAATAGGCAAGGTCGGCATCGGGCATCATCTGTGTCAGTTGTTCGAGTTTTGGGGTAAGGTCAACGATGAAGAAGGCTACCCAAACGCTCTCGCCCTTGCCGCCGACACCGACGGCTGACATACCGTCGTTCCAGTCGCCACAACCCATCAATGGAAGTCCGTGGACACCGATGCGCGACATAGCACGGTTCATAGCGCGGCGCAGATGCTCATATAATGTGGCATTCTCTTTCGACTCTCCGCTTTCATAGTGCATACCGCGTTCGGCTTCGCCAGGAGCGAGGGGGTCGGCTTGGCAGAAAGGTACCTTTTCGAGTAGGATATCGCTGTCACCGGTGATGTGTACGTACTGGTAGGTGACGAAGATGAGCCAGAGGTAGTCGTCGCTGAAGGTTGTACGGGCACCAAGGTGCATACTCTCGTGCCACCAGTGAAGAACGTCGCCTTCGGCAAACTGGTGTGCGGCGTGGTCGAGGATCTGGCGGCGTGCGTATGCTGGGTCGCTGTATAGTATGGACATCACATCCTGCAGCTGGTCGCGGAAACCGGTGGCACCACCCACCTGGTAGAAACCGGCGCGGGCAAAGAGTCGCGAGGTATAGACCTGATAGAGATACCAGCGGTTGAGCATATAGTTGAACGAACGGTCGGGGGTCTCTACTTGTATTAAGTTGAGTTTCTTGTCCCAGAAAGCAACGACGCGGTCGAATTCGGTGTTGATGGTTGATATGTTGATATGTTGAGGTGTTAATATGCCGGCACTTGCACTTTCTGGCGTTCCCACATTCTCGCATCTGATAACGAAAGCCACCTCTTTTTCGCCATTGGCAGGTAATTCTATCTCCATTCCCAAACGTTTGCGGTTGGGGTAATTGAGCGAAATGTCGTTGAGGGACTCGGTGGCGGTTAGCAACATTGTGCGGTCTTTATAAATGGGGTGATAGACGTTGCGGATGCAAAGGGTGTTGGCAGCTTGGTCCCACTCGGAATAGAGGTAGCGTGCGGTTTCTTCCTCGGTGGTGCCCATCACAAGTTTATAGACCATATCAAGCTGCAACTGCTTGGATGTGTCGGTCTTGTTCTCAACTTTTATTTGATAGTATTTCTCCATCTTGTCGATGGCAACAAAGATGCGCACATTGACCTTTATTTCATCATAATCGGCATCGAAGGCCGACCAACCCTGTCCGTGGCGGGCCGTTGCGGGAACGAACTGCTGCTTGTCGATGAGTAGCATCTCGCTTGCGTTGTCGCGAACAATGTCGTTGCTCCAGCCTGTCAGTTTGAATTGCTGTGCGTTGTATGCAAATGTAAATCCTGCCATCGTGGAACTGACAATGCAACCGAAATGATGATCGTTGGCAATGACGTTAATCCACGGCATCGGCGTATTCGTGTTGGTGACGACATAGTCGCGGCCGTCGCGGTCAAAACCGCCGTACTGGTTGTAGAAATCGAGGCTGCTCCATACGCGGAACTCCTTTTTCGGACGCAATACGGGATACTCCACTTTGTCCTGATATTGCTGGTTGACGGCTTCGAGTTGCTCAAGCTGCTGCTGGATGGTGAGGCCGTCGGCAGTGTTGAACGTTAAACGGGCCACGGTACGCAACAGGGTGCGCTCGGCGTCGCTGATGTCGCTGCCGTTGAGGATATAAACCTTGCCGTCGTTCTGGTGGTTGACCCACAGACGCTCGGTGTCGGCCATATTGCGGATGAAGTGTGCCAGACTGTCGTGCTCGTTGCCTGTGGCATCGTTGATAAACACTAAGTCGAGCACAAGACCGTGGACTTTGTAGTACTCGAATGCGCGTAGCATCTCTTTGGCATAGCCTGATTTGGCCATACTGTCAACTTCCATCAACACGATTGCGAAGTCGCCACTGATGCCGAAACGCCACAGACCGCTTTGCGACAATGTGTTTTTAGCCAACAGTGGCATACGCAAGTTGCCCAGGGTTGCCGTTTGACCTATGTATTTGCCGATGCTGTTGTAGAGACGCATCTGCGAACCCTTGAGGAGCGATGCGCTGGTGCGCATATTGTTGAATACCGACGCTGTCTTGAAAGCGTGTTCGATATCGACGGCGTTCTGGTACATCTTGGAAAGGTCAAGCAACTGCTCGCGCGATTTGGCAAAGGCGGTGATAACGTAGGCTTCTATCTGTTTGCCGGCGGGAATGTGCAGTCGGCGGCGCATACTCATAATGGGGTCGAGCGTGGTGCCGACAGTGCCTGTCAGTGTGCGGCGATTCTCGATGATATATGCGTGCTGCAGGCTGCCGCCGCGGCCGAGGAATTTCAGGCGCGAAGTCTCGTATTCAACCAGGTTCGGTTGTTTGGCAGCAGCGCTTTCCTGCTGACCCTCCTCAACCCACAGCTTGTGCATCGCAAAGTGACGTGTGCCGTTCGAGGCGGGACGGTTGAAAAGCAACACCTCGTGTTCGGAATCATATTCGCTCAGCACTTTCATACTTGCAAAGACGCGGTGGCTCTCATCCTCACCGCGGCTGGCCAGCACCACTTCGGCATAGGTCGTGAGTTCAAGATCGATATCTTCATTGGTGCTGTTGGTGAAGGTAAAACGGCGTATTTCGGCGAAATGGTCCTTGAGGACGGTGATGTCGGTGCAGGTTTCGATGCCGTCGTCGCTGCGCAGGAAACGGATCTTGTCGCCGGCAAAACTGACGCGGTAGCCTTCGGGTAAAACATCGAGTGGCGCATAGGTGTTGCACCAAATACGATCACTCTTCAGGTTGCGGATAAAGAGGTACGAACCGTAATGGTCGGCGCTGATCTTGCGGTAGCGGTTCAGGTAGATGTTCTTGTAGCGCGAGAAACCGCTGCCTCGGTCGTTGAGCATTACCGTGTATTCGCCGTTGCTGAGTACTCCCATCTCGGGCACGTTGGCGATGCCGTCATAGTCGCGGGCGTCGCTTTCGGTCTGAACCTTGGAGTATTGATAGCGCTTGTATTGCGTGATTTTGAGGTCTATATATGGCTTCACCTGGGCTTTCTCCTTCAGCAGGGTCTCCATCGACAGCATTGCAGGCTCCTGCATAAAGAACTGCTGCAGGCAGTGGTTGCCAAGATAGTTGGCCAGTGAGGCCAGAATCATTCCCTGGTGGTGTGCGTAGTGGGCGCGGACGGGCACGTGGTCCTCCTCGTCGAAACTCTCGAAGAAACCAAACTCGTCGTACATATCCAACCGCTTCAGGTTCTGCATATTGTCATAGACAGCGCGATCGTCGATCGAGATGGTCATCAGCGAACTGTAAGGTGATATTACTATTCGGTCGGGTGTGGTGTTCTGGAACTTGAGGTAGGGAACACCAAAAGCGTGGTATTTGTAGTTCTGCGCATCGTCAAGCTCGTTGTAGGCGGTCTCCGAAATGCCCCACGGCATCTTCGAACTCGAAATGTCGAACTTCGAATTGCGGATAAAGGCACGCTGGGCGCGGATGGCGAAACTGTAGGTCTCGTCCATCAGTGTATGCTTGTAGGTGGGCAGGAAAATGAGCGGCATAAAGTATTCAAACAGTGTGCCATACCACGAAGCAACTCCCTTGTAGCCTTTGTACTGCACCAATGTCTTGTCGAGGCAGAACCAGTGCTTGTAGGGAGCATCGCCCTGCGAAATGGTGAGGAACGAGGTCAGACGGGCCTCGGAAGCAAAATTGTTGTAGTGGTAGGGTAGGAGACAGTGGGCACCAGAGTCGTAGCCGATGCTGAAAACATCCAACTCTGGGTTGTACAGCTTCGAGAAATCGGTCATATCAATCAGGCGCTGCACTTTTGCCATCAGGGTTTCTGATTGGCTTGTGGACTCGTCGAGGGTGGACAGGAATCCTTTGACAACATAGAGGCAGGCCACGAAATTGCCGCTGTCGCAAGTACTGATGAAAAAATTGGGCAGGGCTTTTAACGTCTTGATATGGTACCAGTTGAATAGATGACCGTTCCATTTTTCAAGTTGCGTGACAGTGTCGATGATGTGTCCCATACGTACTACGGCCTCGCGGTGCGTGATGAAGCCCAGCTGGGCGGCACTGACAATGGCTGTCAGCGAATATCCGATATTGGTCGGCGATGTCTTGTAGTCGGTCTTTTGCTCACGGTTCAGCTGGTAGTTGTCGGGTATCAGCCAGTTGTTCTCTTCCGTGATAAGGCTGTCGAAGAAATGCCACGTGTCCTTGGCCAGCTGGCGCACCTCCGAGGTCTCTTTCTCGTTCAGACTCTTCTTGTCTTGCGGGAATTTCTTGCCCAGCCAGTACATCAGCAGCGGAGCGGTGCACCAGGAAATGCACACCAGACCAGCGACAACGGCAGCGGCAATGTCGCCGGAAAGAAGGACGTCGGAACGGTTGTCTAAAGTATACCACGTGATGATTGCAAGGGCTGCCGATGCTACGTAGTTGAACCAGAATTTCTGTATATAGTCACCCAGTGTGCCTTTGGTGCTCTTCGCTGCCTCGTCGCTGGTAATCCAGTTCAGCAGGTTCTTGTGGCTGAACCACATACGCCAGCAGGCTCGAACGGCAGCGTCGGTGTACATCCACGCCTCTTTCGGCAATAGGGCAAACTGCACCAGTGAACGATAGACAATAACTTTAAAGCCACGCATCAGGGTCATATAGTATTTGTAGCGGCGACCGAAACTGGGCACTTTGGTGATTTGTCCCAGAATGAAGAATACAATAGGACTGGCCACAACGAGCAGTGCGACAAGCACATACCACGCAGCACTGATGTGAGCCGATGCAGGGATTGACAACGCATAGCCGGCAAAGATTATTACCAGCACGGCAAGGCTCAGCATCGAACGGCGCAGGTTGTCGAATATCTTCCATCTACCAATGGTGTTCACCTGGTTCTTTACCTTCTCGCCGCGTTCGTTGCGGACGGTATTGCGCAGCCAGCCAATGATTTGCCAGTCGCCGCGCGTCCAGCGGTGGTGGCGCTTGGCATCGTCGATATAGTTCGACGGGTTGTCGTCAAACAGCTCCAAATCGTTGATAAGGCCACAGCGGATATGGCAGCCTTCAATCAAGTCGTGACTCAGAATCAGGTTTTCCGGGAAGGTGCCTTTCAGCACCTGTTGGAATATACGCAAATCGTAAATTCCTTTCCCACAGAAACTTCCCTCGTTGAATATATCTTGGTACAGCTCGAAACTGGCTGTTGTATATACATCCAGACCGCCCAAGCCGGCAAACAACTGGGCGTAGCGGCTTTTGTTGGTCACCTCCACATCGACGTTCACGCGTGGCTGCATAATGCCGTAGCCGCTATCGACACGGCGGCCGTCGGCACTCACCACGGCGCGGTTCAGCGGATGGGCCATCGCTCCTATCAACTTCTGGGCGGCATAAAGAACCAGCTCGGTGTCGGTGTCCAGCGTAATGACAAACTGAATATCGGGCACAGCCAGCTGTTGCCACAGGCTGATAGTCTCGCAGCGGAAGCGTTTGGCTCTATCGGCTTCGCTGGTGTTGCCCAACAATAAGTCGTTGAAATGCAGTATGGCACCGCGCTTGCGCTCATAGCCCAGCCAAGTCTGCTCGCCCTCGCTCCAGGCGCGGCGACGATAGACGAAATTGAATATCGGCGCACCGTATTTCTCATTCAACTCCTTGACTTTCTGCTGTCCGGCCTCGGCCACTTCGTCGTCCCACGGCGCCTCGGCCTCGCTATATGATGCGGCATCGCCAACCAAAGTGTAGAACAGATTCTGCGGACGGCTCTCCAGGCGCTGGCCATCGCTGGCACGGTTTATGTTCGATAGGTGGTATATCTCAAGCTGCTCCAGCAATTCAATCGT
>JAGDCN010000082.1 GCA_017958525.1 Bacteroidales bacterium | reverse complement strand
ATGGTACTGGGCATATTCCTATCCGGTGGTGATACCTCGAAATACGCCCATCGCTATAAGATTCGAGACAGCGTATTCTCGGTACCTTATAAATCTTTCGACCGCTCATGATTTGCAATCCGCCGCAATTTATTATGAGGATTTGTGATCCGTATCAGTTTGTATTTGAATGTCTTGCGGATTGCAAATCCTTATATTAAGAAGTCTCGGATTGCAAATCCGAGACAACTGATTGCAAATCCGAGACAACAAAGTTGCAAATCCGAGACAACTGAGGCCATCGCAGGCGAGGACGCTCACGTACTATACTTTTTTCAACTTTCAATTCTTAATTATCAATTTTTTCGTATCTTTGCAGATTGAACCAACGTGGCCTGATTGGGCTATGGTGGTGTATTGGATTGTGTATTAAAATATTGTAACAATAATATATAATAATAATAAATGGAAATTGCGTCGAAATACGATCCTCGTGCAGTAGAGGAGAAGTGGTATGAATTCTGGTTGGAGAAGAAATTGTTTCATTCCGAGCCCGACAACCGCAGGGCCTACACGGTGGTGATTCCGCCGCCGAATGTGACGGGTGTGCTGCATATGGGTCATATGCTGAACAACACGATTCAGGATGTGCTGGTTCGCCGCGCCCGTATGATGGGCAAGAACGCCTGCTGGGTGCCGGGAACGGACCACGCCAGTATCTCGACAGAGGCGAAGGTGGTGAAAATGCTTTCCGAGAAGGGTATCGACAAACGCAGCCTTACGCGCGACGAGTTCCTGAAATATGCGTGGGAATGGAAAGAGAAATATGGCGGCATCATCCTGAAACAGCTTCGCAAACTGGGTGCCAGCTGCGACTGGGACCGCACGGCGTTCACGATGGACGACATTCGCTATGAGAGCGTTATACGTGTGTTTGTGGATCTCTACAACAAAGGTCTGATATACAGAGGTGCTCGTATGGTGAACTGGGACCCCCAGGCTCTGACTGCCGTCAGCGACGAGGAGGTTATCTATAAGGAAAGCCACGGCAAGTTGTTCTACCTGAAGTACTTCGTGGAGAACAGAGAACAGAGAACAGAGAACGGAGTATTGGGCAAGGACTATATCGTCGTTGCCACGACGCGTCCGGAGACCATTATGGGCGACACTGCTGTCTGTGTGCATCCCGAAGACGAGCGCTATCAGTGGCTGAAAGGCAAGAGGGTAATCGTGCCGGGTGTCGGCAGGGTAGTGCCTATCATTATGGACGAGTATGTGGATCGCGAATTCGGTACAGGTGCGCTGAAAATCACTCCGGCACACGACATCAACGACTACAATCTGGGACTGAAGCACAGCCTTGAATCGATCAATATTTTCAACGACAACGGAACGCTCAACGAGAACGGCGGCAAGTACGCCGGTATGGATCGCTTTGCCTGCCGCAAGGCCATTATGAAGGACCTTGAGGAGGCCAATCTGGTTGAAAAGACGGAAGACTATGTGAACAAGGTGGGTCATTCGGAACGTACCGATGCTGTCATCGAACCCAAACTGAGCACTCAGTGGTTTGTGAAAATGAGCGAGATAGCCAAGAAGGCTCTTGAGGTGGTCGAAAATGGCAGGATACAGTTTCATCCGGAGAAATTCAAGAACAGCTACCGCCATTGGCTGGAGAACATCAAGGACTGGTGCATCAGCCGCCAGTTGTGGTGGGGCCACCGTATTCCGGCATATTATCTTGAACTGGGAACGGAGAGCGGAGAACGGAGGACGGAGATTATTGTGGCGGTAAGTGAGGATGAGGCTCGCAAAATTGCCAAAGAGAAGTACGGCTACACCGGTGTTCTGCGTCAGGACGAGGATGTGCTGGACACGTGGTTCAGCAGCTGGCTGTGGCCCATAAGCCTTTTCGACGGTATCCGCAACCCTGACAACGAGGAGATTAAATACTACTATCCCACCGACGATCTGATCACGGCACCGGATATTATCTTCTTCTGGGTGGCGCGTATGATTATGGCCGGCGAAGAATACCGCGACGAGGTGCCTTTTAAGCACGTGTATTTTACAGGCATAGTGCGCGACAAGTTGGGCCGCAAGATGTCCAAGTCGTTGGGCAACAGTCCCGATCCCATTGAACTTATTGAGAAGTACGGTGCCGACGGTGTGCGTATGGGTATGCTGCTGACGGCACCTGCAGGTAACGACCTGCCCTTTGACGAGAGCATCTGTGAGCAGGGTCGTAATTTTGCCAACAAGATTTGGAATGCTTTGCGCCTGGTGAAAGGCTGGACGGTAAGCAGCGAACTGCAGCAGTCGGCTGAAAACGCTGTCAGCATTGAATGGATGGAGCAGAGGATGGCCTGCGTGCTGGAGCAAATAGAAAAGGACTTTGAACAGTACCGTCTGAGCGAGGCGCTGATGAGCACCTACAAACTGATATGGGACGACTTCTGCTCGTGGTTCCTCGAGATGATAAAGCCGGCATACGGTTCGCCCATCGACCGCGAAACCTACAATGCCGCCATCAGAATCTTCGAACGCTTGATGTGTATGCTGCATCCGTTTATGCCGTTTATCACGGAAGAGATATGGCACATACTGCAAACTTGCGATGAGAATGAAAATGTTGCCAAACTTGGAGAGAACAGCAGCGTTATGATGCAACATATGCCTGTCAGTGTCTTCTTCGACCAGAGGATGCTTGACGACTGCGACCTGGCACGCGAAATCATTGCCGGTGTGCGCAACACGCGTAACAGCAAAGGTTTGTCGCCCAAGGAGGTTCTGGACCTATTTGTCGTCAAGGGTGACGGTGTTGGCTTCAACCCGCGCTTTGACGGCATTGTGAAGAAACTGGGCAATGTCGGAACGATAGAATATGTGTCGGAAAAAGTGGATGGTGCCGTCAGTTTTATGGTAGGTACAACAGAATGCTTTATTCCGCTGAAAAATAAGGATATAGATGTTGATGCCGAATGCAAAAAACTGGAAGAAGAGCTGAAATATGCTGAAGGTTTCCTGGCCAGCGTGATGAAGAAGCTGGGCAACGAGAAGTTTGTCAATGGCGCTCCAGAGAAGGTTGTTGCTGTTGAACGACAGAAGAAAGCCGATGCCGAAAAGAAAATAGAGGCTCTCAAGGCACAAATTGAATTGTTGAAGAAATAAGCATTTAATACTTAATGATATGAAATTACGCAGGTTTTTGGCACCATTGGCCTGTCTGGTTCTCGCCAGTGGCGGTGCAGCGGCTCAGGAGGCTTCGCTCGACACGCTTTTGAGCCATATCCGCGAACTGTCGTCGTCGAAATACGAAGGCCGCCTGTCGGGCAGCGACGAATACTTTATGGCTGCCGACTATGTCATCGAGGCCTTGGAACGCTACGGTGTGAAGCCCTACAAAGGCGAATGGGCGCAATACTTTGAAACGGAGTATAATAAAATTGAAAACTGCACATTCAACAGCTATGTCAATGCCAGCGACACAAGGCAGGTGTATGTCCTTGGACGAGATTTCTGCTGTGCCGGTATGACGGGTAGGGGATATGCCGACGCTCCTGTGGTGTTCTGCGGCTATGGTATTGACAATGGTGCATTTGACGAATATGCCAATGTGGATGCCAAAGGCAAAGTGGTGATGGTGTTGAGCGGAGTTCCATCGTTTCTGCCCTCATCGGTTACTGACAACTTTGTCCAGATACGCGACAAGGCCCGTGTGGCAAGGGCTCACGGAGCCTGCGCCCTGGTGGTGGTCAATATGTCGCCATCTTGCTCGCCCTACGAGGTGCAAGGATTCGTCTATAACGGCGCTTTGCCGCATCTGGCCACATTCCCTGTGATTCAACCCACTCGTGATTGTGGCGACCGCCTGCTGCAGAACGAGCTGATGACGCTGGAAGAGGCTGTACGCAAAATTGACGACACACATCAGCCGCAGTCGTTCCACCTGCGCAAGAAATTCGAAATAGACGTCAATGCCAAATATCACCCGGCATCGCTGACTGCCAATGTTATCGGCATCTATCCCGGCAGCAACAAGAGCCTGGCCAACGAATATGTTGTTGTTGGAGCCAACCTCGACCACGTGGGTATGCAAGGAACCACCTGCCTCTTCCCCGGTGCCGACGACAATGCTTCGGGTGTGGCAGCACTGCTCGAAACGGCACGTATGCTGCAGTATTCCGATGATCAGCCATCGCGCAGTATCGTTTTTGTCCTTTTCGCTTCAGGCGAACAACAGCATTTAGGTTCGCAAATTTTCGTTTCTAACTTCAAGCCACTGAAAAACATCGAGGCTTTTGTAAATGTTTCTACCGTAGGTTGTGGCGACAGCATAATGGTTATGGGCAACAAACGTTATCCGCAATTGTGGAATGTGGCCAAAAAGGTCGATACCACCTACTGCAGCAATGATGTGGCTGTGGGATTAAAAACACAACCCAAAGGCGATGCTGTCGCTTTTGACCAGGTCGGGATTCCTTCGATAAACATAAGAAGCTACAAGGGACGCCGTTATAACCACGTGCCTAGCGATATTGTTGAAAATATCGACAGACGTTATATAGTGAAAGCAACCCAGTTGCTGTTCGAAACTGTTCTTGACCTTTCGTTTGGCGAATACCAAGGCCGCTCGAACGCCTCGAAGCGCGTGAAATTTGAATAGGATATTCCTACGTTTACTTATAAAAACACTCTATCATTCACCAAATCAAGCATTCAAACAATAATTAAAATGTTTGCATTATACAAGAAGGAACTCTCAACCTTTTTCTCCTCGCTGACGGGATATCTTACCATCATTGTGTTTCTGGTCTTTACAGGACTGATGCTCTGGGTGTTCCGCGGCAGTTTCAACATTCTTGACTATAAATATGCCGGACTTGACGGCCTCTTTCTGCTCGGACCGTTCCTCTATCTCTTCCTTATCCCGGCAATTACTATGCGTATGTTCGCCGAAGAAAAAAAGAACGGCACCCTTGAACTGCTTCTCACCAAGCCACTGTCGGAATTCACCATCATCTGCGCCAAGTTCCTGGCGGGGCTGACGCTGGTGGCTGTGTCGCTGTTGCCCACTCTGATTTATTACTGGGCGGTTTATCGTCTTGGTGACCCCATCGGCAATATCGACACGGGCAGTGTCATTGGGTCATACATCGGCCTGCTCTTTCTTGGGGCTGCTTTCGTTGCTATCGGTCTTTTCGCTTCTTCGCTCACAAACAATCAGATAGTGGCATTTATAATTGCTGCCCTGCTTTGTGCCTTCTGCTACTTGGGCTTTGAATCGCTCTACCAGCTGATGCACGGTGGTTTTGCTTTGCTGTTGCGCTCGCTGGGACTGCAGGCTCATTATGAATCTATCTCGCGCGGCGTTATCGACACTCGCGATGTTGTATATTTCCTCTCGGTCATTGTCCTTTTCCTGATGCTGACCCGACTGGTGCTCCAGTCGCGTAAATGGAAACGCTAAAATAAAACCTGTAAATAGTGACTGCCAGAATCTATAGTCCAAAAACTCTATATAACTCTCTGTAATATTAATTTTGCAATCTACAAATGAATAATATACGTCGTCAAAACATACTTGGAATTGTTGCTGTTGTTGCCATCCTTGTCTTTGTTAACATCATCAGCAGTTTCCTTTTTACACGTTTCGACCTTACTTCCGAAAAACGATACACTCTTTCTGAAAGCACAAAAGAGATGCTAAGAGACCTCGACGAGGAGGCTCTGTTTCGCATTTATCTTGACGGCAATGACTTGCCTGCAGAATATCGCCGTTTCCGCAACGATATCAAGAATATGCTTGACCAGTTCCGTGCATACAGCCGCAATGTGGAATACGAATTTGTCGATCCCAACGGTTTCAAGAACGACGAGGAGAAAAAACAGTTCTACCAGATGCTTGTAAAAAAAGGTCTGACGCCAAGACCCGTTTCGTCGGAAAACGACGGTGTTCAGAAGCAGCAGATGGTTTATCCTGCTATGGAAGTGAGCTACAAGGGTCGTGAGACAGCAGTACAACTTCAGTCGGCTGGCATCAGTGGCAGATCAACAGATGAAATTATAAACACGTCTGTCGAAAATCTTGAGTACAACTTTGTTACGGCACTGCATCGTCTCTCGCGTCCGGTCAAGGCCAGAGTGGGTTTTCTTCTCGGACACGGCGAGCTTAACAATATCGACCTTTATGATATCCAAATGTCCCTTGTTGAGGACTATACTGTTGAGAATGTCCTTCTGGACCGCAATATCAGCGCGCTTACAGGCCGGGTGCAGAATATGACTGATTCCAGTGTTTCTGTCAACAACAAGTATGACGTGCTGGTGGTTCCTAAACCGCTTACTACCTTCACTGACCGCGACTTGTACGTTATCGACCAGTTTGTTATGTATGGCGGCAAAGTTATTTGGCTCGTCGATGCCCTTGACGCCGATATGGATAGCCTGCAGGACAAGCCGCAGTCTTTCGCAACGCGGCTGCCTACCAACCTTGAAGAGATGTTCTTCAATTACGGGTTCCGTGTGAATTCAGACCTTGTGATGGATTATCGCTGTCGTGGAATACCGATGATGGGCGCCGACAATCGTATGCAATTGGTCCCGTGGTACTATTTCCCGACACTGGTGCCTAATTCCAAGCACCCCATTGTACGCAATCTGGATGTGCTGAAAACAGATTTTATAAGCAGCATTGACCTGATTAACAATGATATCGATAAAACTGTCCTGCTTACCACCTCCGACCACGTCCATATCAAGAACGCTCCTGTAAATATTCAACTCAGCGACGCTATGATTCAGGTTGATGAGCAGCTTTTCAACCGCAGCAATCTGCCGGTGGCTGTCTTGCTTGAGGGACGTTTTCAGTCGCTGTTCCGCAACAGACTTGCCTCTGCCTTTTCAGAACTGGCAGAGATAGCCTACAAGCCCCAATGTGACGAGCCAACCCAGATGATTGTTGTTTCGGACGGCGATATTATCCGCAATGGTGTCGGGATCAGCGACCAGGGACGTTACCCTTATCCTCTTGGCTATGACCGATATACTAATGTTGAATTTGCCAATAAGTCATTTATCCTCAATGCCATCAATTATTTGGCCGGTGATGAGGCTATGATCGATGCCCGTCCGCGTTCTATTGCCATCCGTCGTCTGGATGTTGCCAAGGTCAAGGAGCAGCGCGGCTACTACCAGTTTGCCAATGTGGTATATCCAGTGCTCATTGTTCTTTTGCTTGCTACTATTGTCCTTTCAATTAGATATTTCCGATTCAAATCAAAATAATCCTATCTATTAATTTTTATTATTTATTTGATGAAATCACGTAAATCCGTAATAATAACCGTTGCTGTTGTACTTCTTGGAGTCCTTACACTTGTTGTCGTACTTTCTCGCGGACGCAGTCGCACTTTCAGACAAGATTTTCAAATCGAGGCAGCTGGCTATCCTGGGGCTGTGTCGAAAATCTTTATGGCCGACAAGGAAAACAACAGGGTGTCACTTGACTATGTCGAAGATTCGTTGTGGTATGTGGATGGTCAATTCGCTGCCAGTCCGCATATGGTCGAACTGTTATTGCAAACGCTGTCGGATATGCGTATTCGCAGTCAGGTGAACAAGGCTGCCTCGGAGAACGTTATACGTCAGATTGCAGCGAAAAGTGTGAAGGTGGAAGTCTATTATAAAGACTACAGAATTAGTTGGTTCAATGACCGTTTCAGACTTTTCCCATTCCAAAACAAAAGAGTCTTTTATGTGGGACACGACACGCAGGATATGATGGCGACTTATATGTACCGCGAAGGGGATAAGAATGCTTATATAGTTAATATTCCGGGATTTAGAGGATGTCTCTCGCCGCGTTTTGTGGTTGATCCTTACGCCTGGCGCAGTCACTCGATTGTCAGTCTCCCGGTACAGCGTATCGCCAAAGTGGAATTGCAGATACCTTCATCACCAGAGGAATCATTTTGTGTAGAAAGGGTAGGAGAGGGCTTTGTCTTCAATCTGCTCAATCCTCCTCACCAGGCTGAAGGATTCGATACGGCACGTGTCGCACAGTTGCTGTCGTCTTTTGTTAATTTGAATTTCGACGAATATGCAAAGGCTGTTCCGCAAGTGGAACTGGACACCACTTTTTCCGCCAGCCCGCGCACAATCCTTTCTGTCACTGACATAGATGGTAATACGCATACTCTTAAGACCTACATTAAATACTCCAACCCCGACGACCTGCGTGCTATGCCAGACACGTCGATGTACCAGGTGTTTGATATCAACCGTCTTTATGCGATTCTTGACAATAACGATACTGTTCTTATTCAGTATTATATATTTGATAATATCCTTCAGCCGGCCTCGTTTTTCTTGGGTCGCGAACACAGTTACTTTGCTCGATGAAACCTCTTCTACTTATAACTAACGACGATGGACTGCAAGCGGCAGGGATCCGTGTTCTTACCCGTGTGGCACGACAATTCGGCGACGTGGTTGTGATGGCTCCGGAACGCAATGCTTCGGGACTGGCACATTCTTTCACATCTTCAAGGCCCATTCGTATTTATCCTGTCTCGGAACAGCCAGAGTGCTCAATATATATGTGCGATGGTACACCTGTGGATTGTGTAAAGGTCTGCTCTGAGTATTTCTGCCCACGAAAACCTGACTTGGTCCTGTCGGGCATCAACCACGGCAGCAATTCTTCAATCAATGTGCTATATTCGGGCACTATGGGTGCCGCTCTTGAGGCTGCTGTCAGTGGACTCAACGCTATAGGTTTTTCGCTTCTTGATTTCAGCCCGTATGCAGACTTCGAGCCTTCGGTTCCTTTTATTGAAAAAATCATTAAAACCGCACTTGAGAAGGGATTGCCGGAAAATACGGCTTTGAATGTCAATATCCCAGTGCCTGCCGACGGCATTATTAAAGGTGTAAAGATTTGTCGTCAGTCGAAAGCTCGCTGGCTCGATAGCTATGAGAAGCGTACCGACCCGCACGGACGACCTTACTATTGGTTGTCAGGTCGTTTTGAATGTGAAGATAAAGAAAATGACACTGACCAGTGGGCTCTGGAAAACGGATATGTCTCAATCGTGCCAACTACAACTGATTTTTCTGCCTATTCTAAACTTGATATAATCAAACAGTTATATGTCTAGTCTTATCAAACACGATGGTGTGTTGCAGGGTGTCTTGTTAGCTGCTTGCTCCGAGGTTTTGACAGCTGCGTTGCTATATGTAGGACTGCTTGTCGCTGGTCAGCCGGTAGAAGAACATATACGTTGGTTTGCTATTTGCTTTGTTCCACCTATACTGCTTTTGCGCCACTTCGCCAAACGCAAAGAATTCCCTATAGTAACTAAATCGCTAATCATTGTGCTTTTTGTGACCTTTGTGGCGTTTATGTTTTTGTTGTTCAGAACCAAAGCTATAGCCTTGTGAAGTATTACATCATTTCTGGTGAAGCCTCTGGCGACCTTCACGGTGCCAATTTGATGAGGGCTATTTTGAGTTGTCAGCCCGACGCGAAAATTCGTTTCTGGGGTGGTGACCGAATGGCCGAAATTGCGGCAGCATCGACCGATGTTGTTCAGGTACGTCATATTCGCGATCTTGCTTTTATGGGGTTCGTCGAAGTGGTGTCGCATTTGGGTGAAATAAGAAACAATATTTCTTTCTGTAAAGAAGATATCATTGCTTTTCAGCCAGATGCGATGATATTTATAGATTATCCTGGATTTAATCTTAAAATCGCAAAGTTTACGCATTCCATGGGATTTCGTAATTTTTACTATATTTCACCACAAATATGGGCTTGGAAGAAAGCACGTATCCGTTCTATGCGTCGCGATTTGGACAAACTATGCTACATCCTGCCTTTTGAACGCGATTTCTACGCTCACAATGATTTTCCCAATGCGGTTTATGTAGGCCATCCGCTGCTCGATGAGGTGGATCGTTATCGTGCAAAATCGTTTCAGAGTGAAAATGACGGTACAAAAGATAAAACTAAAAATATCGCACTCCTTCCCGGCAGTCGCAAACAGGAATTGAGACGTATGCTGCCGCTTATGGTCCATTTGGCTCAGCAACACAAGGACTATAATTTTACAATTGCTGCGATGTCGCTAATCGGCAACGATTTCTATAAAAAATATGTTCCGTCAAATATAGATAATCTCAATGTCGTTTATGACAACACTTACAACATCCTGAGCAATTCTTATGCCGCTGTTGTCTGTTCAGGGACTGCCACCCTTGAAACTGCTCTTTTCCGTGTTCCTCAGGTGGTTTGTTATCAGTGTAATAGATTGTCTGCTTTTATTGCTCGTATTCTAATCGGCTCACGAATAAAATATATTTCGCTGGTTAACCTCATTACCGACTCTCCTGTGGTCACTGAGTTGATACAGAGTGATTTCAATGATGGAGTTTTGGATGAAGAATTTCGCAAGATTACTGTTGACGAGGCTAATAGACAGCGTATTTTCGACGGATATGATCTTCTCGCTGAAATTCTGGAAGGTGCTGGCGCCTCTCAACGTACCGCTGATATTATTATTAAAGAAACAGCAAAACAATGAAGAATCTGCGTTCACTAATAATTATCCTTCTTTTTGTTACTATTCCGCTCGTTTCCAACGCCGAACGGGTCAAAGTGCGTCTTTTTTCGAATAACAATATTGAAGCACTTTATGTCTCATTCGACTTGGGACTTTATGACCTTTATGCCGGTGACAGCTCTTTGTTGGAATCTTCGCTGGGTGAGGGTATGTCGGTCGAATTACTCCCGTCGGTTGCCGGTGTTAAGGTGTCGGTGAACAATTACGAATACGGTGTGTTTAAGGAAGTTACATTACGTGCTGTTGATACGGCTTGCATTCTTTGCCTGAATCCCAAAGGAGTTAAACAGCGCACATACGAAGGAAATCTTGTTGTGTCGGCCTTTGATGCCAAAAACCTTCGTATTATCAACGATGTGGATTTCGAAACATATCTTGCCGGTGTTGTTCAATCGGAAATATACGGCCAACAGAGCGACATTTTCCGTATTCAGGCTACCATTTCGCGTACCTGGGCTTTGCGCAATATGGGTAAACACAAGGCCGACGGCTTTAATTTTTGCGACTATGTCCATTGCCAAGCATATCAGAATCGTTGCATACGGCCTGATATTATGTTGGGAACTATGCAGTCGTCCGGTGAAACAATTGTCGATGCTGACGGAAAGCTTATTGATACACCATTCCATTCAAATTCAGGCGGTGAAACGGCAAATTCGGAAGATGTATGGCGTACTGCTTTGCCGTATTTACGTTCGGTGCAGGATACCTTCTCGTTTCGTATGCGTCAGTCGGATTGGACTAAAGTGATTCCCAAGGACAAGTGGCTCAATTACTTTGCCAAAACTCATAAACTTAATATTCAAGACCCGGAAGTGCGCGAGACGCTTCTCGGATTCCAGCAGCCGCATAGGCAGGCTAAAATACTGGGTGTCCAACTGACGCGTGTGCGTACCGATTTCAAACTTAAATCCACTTTCTTTTCTGTTTCAACAGATTCAAAGACTGGTGACGTTGTGCTCAACGGACACGGCTATGGACACGGCGTGGGCTTAAGCCAGGAAGGTACTATTCGTATGGTTTCGTTGGGTATTTCATACGATTCCATTATCCGTCATTACTATACTGGAGCTTCTATACATCGCGACGAACAGGTGTCGGAACGCTATGTGGAACATTTTGTCACTGAAATAACAAAGATAATTGAGGAGGATAAAGCCAATCCCGGAAAAGTCAAATCGAAAAAAGACGACTGGCTTGGTAAACTGTTCCGTGTCCGCGACCGTATGGATCGTGAGGAGGAATTTGACGAGAGTAAACAGGAAATGGAATCAGATTGGAAGATAGAATGGTGACAAAATGCTTTTTAAGTTTATTTAATAATTAGTTATAAAATATTTATCCGCTTTTTCAGTTATGATATTTTTGAATTAATAATTATTTGGAATGAAAAAACTCTTATCAATACTTTTTTTAGCTGCATTGTTTGTCGCACCTGCAAGTGCACAGGTTAAATGGCAAACTATAGAGCAGGCCTCGCAAATCGATACAAAATCCAACAAAAAACTTTTCTTTGTCGATTTTTCGACATCGTGGTGCGGATGGTGCAAGAAAATGGATCGTGATACGTTCAGCGACCCTGTTGTTGCTGCCATTTTGAACAAGTATTACATTCCGGTAAGATTTGATGCCGAGGGTAGTGCTTCGTTCACGTGGAACGATATAAAATACAACAATGTTCAGTCTCCTGGACAAAAGGCTCAAACACACCCTTTTACCCGAGCCATACTGGGACCGAAAGTTGGATATCCTTCATTCGCGATTTTTAATAAAGGTCGTGGGTTGACGCAAATTCTTCAAGGCTATCAGGGCGCTTATGATTTTGCTATGCAATTGTGGTTTATCTGTTCGGGTGATAACCAGCGTTACACTTTTGACGAGTATCAGCAAATTTTCCAAACGGAAATCAAGCCTGGAATGATGAAGAAGTTGGGATTGTAACTCTCAACTTTCAATAGTGCTTGCGATTTTATCAACATTCATACTGCGGGCACTGGCATCGAATATTTCCTTATACAGACCCCCTTGGCGATAGACTTCGTCAGGGGTTCCGTTTTGTACGGCAGTACCGGTGTCGAGTACGTATAGCTGATCGGAATCAATGATTTGTCCTATATTGTGTGAGATAACTATTACTGTACGCCCTTGTTTAATGGCATCTATGCTGGCTTTGATTTGTTCGGTGGCAATTGCATCCAGACTGGCTGTAGGCTCGTCAAGGAAAATAATAGGTGGATTTTTGAGGAACATACGGGCAATGGCTATGCGTTGCTGCTGGCCACCGCTGAGCTGCAGGGCTTGGGAGTTGAAACCTTCTGGCTGTGCGATGATTTGGTCGTAGATGTATGCTTTGCGGGCAGCCTCTTCGATTTCTTCACGTGTTGCCGATGGTTTCCCATAACGTATGTTTTCTTCGATAGTGCCACTGAAAATATGGTTTTTTTGCAATACAAGTCCGATGTTGTCACGCAGCGTCTGTGTGTCCCATTCTTCCAGTGGCACACCGTCAAGGGTTATTGTTCCGCTGTCAGGTGTATAGAATTTATCCAAAAGGTTGACAATGGTCGTTTTGCCGGCCCCGCTCAGACCGACAAGGGCGGTGGTCTTGCCGGCATTAATGTTCATTGTGAGATTGCGAATGGCGTGAGTGCCGCCGGGATATGTGAATTCAACATTGTACAGCTCGAAATTGCCAAGCACCTTGGTCGGCTTGTAATTGCCGCTTTTTTCAACTTCGTTGTTGTCCTCAAGTATTCCAAAGAAACCCTCTGCATAAATTAGGGCATCGTTGAGGTCGTCATATATGCGGTGTAGTTGGCGGATGGGTGCGCTGACGTTGTTAAATAGTAGTACGTGGTACATTATCTTTCCGATGCTCATTCCTGGATAGTCAGTCAATACAAGGTAGGCTGTGAGTATGATTATCAGTACGGTACCAATTTGCTCAACGAAACTTTTGAAACCTTCAAAGAAAAAGGAGATGCGTCGTGTTTGCATCTGCTGTTCTGTGGATTGTTGCTGTAGGGCTGCCTGACGTGCGGCCTCAACATTTTCTCGATTAAAAGATTTTATCACGCCAATGCTTTCGAGAATGTTCATTATGCCGTGATTTAAAGCTTGATGTGTTCCGAATACATTTCGGCGCCATCCTTTCATCCGTACTCCCTGTCGGGCGGTGATGATAAAATAAACAGGTATGATGGCTAAAGCGACAAGTCCTACATAAACATTGGCAGCGAACATCAGGACGAGTGCCATAATGGCACTCGTGAAAAGAGGCAGTATGTCGATGAAGAAATTTTTCACAGTATTGCTCAAACTCATAATTCCGCGGTCGATACGAGTTTGCAGTTTGCCAGGTTCGTTGCCGTCGGCACTGAAAAAGGCCATACGGAAAGTGAGTATTTTGTCTATCACCTTGAGCGACAGATCTCGGCTGACATTAATGCGGATTTTTTCACCGAATATACGTTGCCCAAACGTGATTACAGCTGACAATACCTCTTTGCCAAGCAGTATGGAACTGACGATAATCAATAGGCGGGCCGCTTGGTTCCACGCAAAAGTGCTTTGGTGAAGCAAGTCGTTTATGGCATCGACTGCACGGTCAAGCACAATGGCATTTACCTGTGCCATAGAGGCTCCTAATGCAGTTAGAATCAATGCAAAAACAAGTAACCATTTGTAGGGGAGAACAAAGGGTATAAGCTTGCGGAGCAGACCGGCTACTCCCATTTTTGATGTGTCGGACATTGTCTGTGCGTTTGAATTACTGGATTCTGACTCGCGGATCTAGTATTCCGTAAAGTATATCGACCAGTATGTTTATGACTACCAATAGTATGCAAATAAAAAGTATGGATCCCATCACAACGGGGAAGTCGTATTTTTCCATTCCATCGACAATAACGACACCCATTCCCTTCCAGTCGAATACGTACTCCACAAAAACGGCGCCAGCCAACAGCCCTGCCAACCAGCCTGATGCCGATGTTACGATAGGATTCATCGCATTGCGCAGCGCGTGCTTGAATATCAATCGACTGCGTGACATACCCTTCGCGCGTGCTGTGCGGATGTAGTCCTGCGAAAGTGCTTCGAGCATCGAACTTTTTGTAAGCTGTACAAGTACTGCGAGTGGACGTATGCCTAATGTCAATGCTGGTAGAATAAGGTTGCGCAGGTTAATGTACTCTCCGCATCCGTAATCGTCAACAGAGTAGAGGTTCCCAAACATATTGAGGTGAGTCCAGTCTGCAAGTAGATAAGCAAAAAACCACGCGATTAGGATGGCTGCAAAGAAGGATGGTAGAGACATTCCAAGTGTAGAAAGAAACAGTGTGATACGGTCTATCCACGAGTCTTTGTACAATGCTGCAAGGATGCCAAGGAGTATTCCGACGACAAGTGCGAATGTCATTGCTGTTAATGCCAACACTGCCGTTTGTGGAAATGCTGTCAGTATGACATCCGACACTTTGCGTTTGGTCTGATAGGAACGTCGCAGGTATGGGGCTTTGATAACTACAGAGGTGTTTCCAATTGTCAGCAGGGTGGTGCAAGGTGCATATTTTTCTTTGTCGAGATACCAGTAGCTGTCCTTGTTTTGGTTGTTGTGCAATGATATTGGCGCCAAATCGTTGAGATACCCCAGGTATTGTGTACCTATAGGCTTGTCCATTCCCAGGTCGTGTTGGATAATCGCCACACTTTCTGCATCGGCGCGTTGACCAAGCATCATTCGCGCGGGATCGCCGGGCAATATGTTGAACAGGAAAAAAACCAGCGTCACCACGCCATAAATGACAAGGAGTCCGTAAAAAAGCCGTTTCCCTATATAGCGAAGCATCGTGAGGTGGATTATTCTGGTTTTCCGTTCTCCATTTGCCTAAGTCCGTGAACCACTGATTTTTTTGCTATAAAGTCTTTGAGGTAGAAAGGCTCAAAGTAGGCTACATCTTCTTTTTGGCCATTGGCCAGTTTTTGCTCGGCGGTAGATGCCATTCCTGTCGCTGATATGCGGAACGAAGTGTCGTAGCGGGCATTGGGATGGCAAGACAGCGTTTCGCGTGTTTTCTCTGCACCGTCGCCGATAAATGTTACAGGTTTTTGATCGAGCCAATTGTCATATATCCCAGTTTCTATAACCTCAGCAGCAGTCTCTTTTACTATGCCTTCACGGTTGAAAAGCGCTGTATAGCATTCCATTCGGCGAGCGTCAATCATAGGACATACAAATCCATTGTATTCAGGATGTAGTGTGTAGTATAGTGATGCCATATTTTGCAGCGTGGGAATAGATAGCAGTGGAATGTCGAGAGCGTAGCAGAGACCTTTGGCGCTGCTTACCCCAATGCGGAGACCTGTGTATGAACCTGGGCCCGACGAGACGCATACGGCATCCAGTCGATTGTCGCGTAAATGCTCGTGTTTTAATACTTTGTCAATAAATACCGCCAGTTTTGACGAATGTGCATTGGGTTCGTCGCTATGTAGTTCTGTGACGATATCTCCGTCGTGTTCCAGCGCGACGGAGCATATCTGTGTAGCTGTTTCGAGTAATAAAATGTTCAAAATTAAGAATGAATTATTAATAATTAAGGACAAAAAAGTGGTGATTTATCGCATATCTATAACTTCGACACCGGCGTTGTCTTTCTTCGAAAAAGTAAAGTCGGAAGATGACGCTTTTGCAGTCGTGAATTTGTTGACTTCGTATTCTGCCGAAGTGGAGTCGTAGTTATGCATCTCCATTCGTCTCACAGTTCCATTGCTGGTTATGACAATGCGAATTTTGTAGTAACTGCGTGTCTTCTTGGGAGTAAGGTCGATGACGGCATCGCCGTTGCTTTCTTTGCGGATGTATTTGGCTTTGAAGTTTTTGTTGTAGTTGGCCAACAATGCGCCTGGATTCATCAAGTCATCCTCTGACTCGCTCATCTTGTTGACAACGACTTCGTTGGCGTCTTTGTTCCAATGCCACGTGGCGGTGCCGTCGCAGTATATGACGTTGTCGCCAAAGGTGACGCGGTATTTACCTTGCTGATAGATTACATCTGCCGACATTTTAGCGGTGGCTTTCTTGTTGGCATCTTTGTTTGTCATTGTCACCGTGAATGTTACGCCGCTGGCGGCGTCTATTTTCTTCGATGCTTTCTTCAGTATTTCGTCTGCATTTTTATCTACAGTGCCAGACGAAGTGTGGGTTATTTGCGCCGTCAAGGTAGTGGCGCTGAAGAGCAACAGCAGTATAAGGATTGTTCTTTTCATTGTTTTGTTTTTTGCAAAAACGTCGAACGGCGTATTATATTGCATCGTTTAGACAAATAAATCGCCTTTTGCAGGATTGTAGCCGTGCAGGAGGCCCTTATTCATAATACGTTATTTTACGAATGATGAAATTGTTGTCACATCGCCGTGTCACCCAGTTGTCGTAATTGTCGTAGGTGTATTCGTAGTGTATGGTATTCTCTTCTCCGGCAAAGTTGTCGATGTAGTTAGACACAAATCCTTTTTCGTTGTAGATGTATTCTTTGTCGCCCATTGAATAAAGGAGTCGATGTTCTTCTTTTACAAGACGCCCCTGTTTGTCATAGATATATTTTATGCATCCGTCGCATCCTTCTTTGCATCTTTGCCAGTTGCACCATTTAGTCATCTTGCCGCTTTTGTCGTAGGAGCATCGGACTGTGTCCTGGAAATTGTGGTATATTTGCATCGTTACGCGGCACAGCGAGTCGCAGTGGTATTGGTTTGTATCATAAATCTTTTGTTCGCCCTCTTCGTAGTAAAATTCGACGGCGTATGACAGGCAGCCGTTTGGTGAATAGTGATATTGTCTTCTGATGCTGTCATAGCTGTTCCACCACTTCTCCTCAGTCAGCTTGCCATTGGTATAGAGGTATATGATGTAGGGATATTCAGCGTGCATAAAGCAATTGCGTTGTAGGATTTGCCCGTCTTCGTTGAAAAGCAGGTAGATGGTGTCCCAGATGGTTGTTTCTCCATCCTCAAAGGCAGTCATATCCAAGAGCTCCACTTCCTTCACGGGGCCACGCAGGTTTTCATAACTCAGAGGGTCGTCATTCAAGGTCAGAAGGCCTTGTCCTGTCGCGGTGCTGCAAGCCATTACCAGCAGTGCTGCCAATATGAGTTGTTTGGTGGTTATCATTATAGTTTTGTGCTGATGTTTTATGTTGCTGTGTCTTGTTTGCTGGAATCAACTATACCAGCAATTTTCCTTCTGCCACGATGGTTGCAGGACCGCCCACCCAGACACTTCCGTCTTCGGTCAGACAAGTCTCGACAACTGACGGTCTTCCCATAGCTTCGCCTTGCAGGAACTTAAACTGTGCATCTGGTTTTACGAGGCCGTGGATGGCAAGGTGGTGTGTCAACGAAGCGTTGGCGGTGCCTGTGGCGCTTTCTTCAGGTATGCCACAAGCTGGTGCAAAGTCGCGCACGTGAGCTGTGTATCCGTCGCTGCCGAAGGCATAGGGATGCAGGCTGATAGCACCGAGACGCTGCGTGATGGCAGCGACGGCATCCATATTGGGCTGTAAGGTGTTGAGTTCGTTGATGCTGTCAATGCAGAGCATAATGTCGGGAAGGCCAGTTGAAACTATTTCGACGGGTATCTTTGATATGAGTTTCGGAACAGCAATTCCCAGGGCTCGATATACTTCGGAGGTGTCAGCTGCATCGAGTCTTTTCACTATACTTGGCGTTGCCATTTGCATCATCACTGTGGCATCT
>JAGDCN010000081.1 GCA_017958525.1 Bacteroidales bacterium | reverse complement strand
TCTGGACACCACCGTAAGAAGTGAGGGCTTTTTCAACGTTCTCAAGACCTTCGTCGATGCGGTCGAGACCCTGATAGAAGATGCTGGCGACGGGACCGCGGGTGTTGCGGCACAGTTCTTTGGCTGCATTGTAGTCACCCTTCTTGACATTGTCTTCAACACCTTTGAGGAGTGCATCGACATTGGTGGTAGCCATATTCAGGTAGATGATGCGCTCGATAACAAGAGCCATACCGAGGATGAGGCAGAGGAGCACGGGGGTCATCCAGCCTGCACCACCCTGAATGTACTTTTCTTTCAGCACTTCGTGGAACGATTTGCTTTCTTCGACCTCGTCAGCAGCAGCTGCAACGGGTTCGGCAACGGCCTCTTCGGCAACGGTAGCGCTGTCGTCGGCAACTTGCTCGGTCTGGGCGGCAGCATCATTGTTGGCTGCGTCCTGAGCCATAACACTGTTGAGATTGGTGAATGCCAATAATCCAATTACTGACATTAATGCAATTACTTTTTTCATTTTGATTTAGATTGTGTTAATTATTAATTAGTTAGTTTGATTTTCACATTTCACAATATGTTTGCAAATTTAGCAATAAGTTTGCAATTGCAAAATATTTTTTTGTTTTTTTTTCGATTTGGGATGTGTGTATTTGTGTAATCGTCTGTCTTGCAGAATGATGTTACGGGATGTTTTTTCTTGTTACACATTGCGGTCGAGGAGGCTGCAGGCCAGCTCGCGGAGTGGTTGTTTTGCGGTGTCCTGACGGTTTGTCCGGTCGAGTTCCTGCATTGCCTTTTTATGGAGTTGAGCGATGTGCTGTTCAACATCGCTGCGGATGTCGAGTTGGTTGTAAATATCAATCACTTCGCTGATTTTCTCCTCTGGGTTGTCGGGCGTTGTGGAGAAGAGTTCCTGCAGGCGTTGGCGCTGACGGTCGCTGCCTTTTTCGATGGCTCGCAGGAAGAGGTATGTTTTTTTGTTGTCCTTGATGTCGGTGCCTGTCTGCTTGCCGAAGGTGGCGGTGTCGCCGTAGGCGTCGAGCAGGTCGTCGCGCAGCTGGAAGGCGAGTCCGGTGTCGATGCCGAAATTGTACAGTGCCTCGATGTCGTCGGGGTTTGCGTCGGCATAGAGTGCGCCGATTTTGAGCGCACCGCCCAGCAGAACGGCGGTTTTGAGGCGTATCATCTCCATATATTCGTCGATGGTGACGTCGCTGCGTTTTTCGAAGTTCATATCGTATTGCTGACCTTCGTGTATTTCGATGCAGGTCTTGCCGAAGGTTTTGAGTATGTCGTGCAGGTTGTGGTGCGGCAGGCGTAGGAAGTACTGCCAGGCGAGTATGTGCATCGCGTCGCCGGAGAGGATGGCGGTGTTTTCGTCCCATTTGCGATAGACGGTGGGCTGTCCGCGTCGTACCGGCGAGCGATCCATCAGGTCGTCGTGAAGCAGCGTGAAATTGTGGAAAATCTCGATGCCGATGGCTGCGTAGCGTGACTGCTCGATGTCGCCTCCGAAGAGGTCGGTGGCGGCGAGAAGGAGGGTGGGGCGGATGCGTTTGCCGCCAAGGGAAAGGGTGTAGCTGATGGGTTCATATAGTTCGCCGGGATTGCCGTTAAAGTTTTCGGCGGCAAATAATTCTGCGACTTTTGTTTGTAATTCTTTTAATGAAAACATTGTTTGTTGAGATGTTGATATATTGGTGTGTTGATTTGTTGAGATGTTGATTTGTTTAAGTGTTGGAGGGATTAAAGGAGACCAAGTAGAAACTGAAGTTAAAGTTAAGGTTAAAGTTAAGGTTTATATAAACGTTTTGGTTTATAAAGTTGATTATTCGTTTTCAGAACGGGTAGTCGATGCCGAAGTTGGCGGTGATTTGCGAGAATTTCCAGTATGGCGGTCGCCAGCGCCTGTTTTCGGCAGCACCTGGGTCGTAGAGCGGTATGGCGAGGTCGCAGCGCAGTGTGAGAATTGATATGTTGGCGCGCAGACCAACGCCGATGCCTGTGGCAATGCTTTTGACTATGTTGTCGAGGGAGAACTGTCCGTCGGGGAATTCTTGCGATTCGTGGGCAAGCCACACGTTGCCGAGGTCGGCGAAGAGTGCCCCTTCGAAGATGGAGACGACAGGGAAACGGTATTCGAGGTTGAGAACCATCTGTATGTCGCCGATGCGTTCGAGAATATCTTCGTTTTCAGACTGGAAGTTGCCGGGGCCGAGGTGTCGCAGGTGCCAGGCGCGTATGGTGGTGGGCCCGCCGCCGAAGAAACTCTTTTCGTATGGCATTGCCTTCGAGTTGCCGTAGGGGAGGCCGATGCCGGTCATTATCCTGGTGACGAAGGTGCTTTTCTGTCCGAAATAGAAGTAGTGCTTGAATTCGGCGTTGAGGCGCACGTACTGCGAGAAGGGCACGCCGAAGATTTCGCTGATGCCATTCTCGTCTTTTTGTCCGCCGGTGAGGGAGTAGATGCCGCTCAGCAGGTTGCCTGCGCTTTCGACGGAAAGGTGCAGGTAGTTGAAGTTAATGCGCGAGCCATATTGTTGAGTGTTAAATATATAGTCGTAGCGCGCATCGAGGATGAAGTGGTCGCTGTATTGGTATTTTACGCGTGCGTCGCTGATGTTTTGCATCCTGTTGCGGAAGGTGCTGTCGATATTGAAGAAACGCACGTATGTCATTTCGATGGGCAGCACTTGGTGGCTGTGCTGGTTGCGGCTCCAGTTGTAACCGAAACCGATGTTGCCGAGCAGACGCTCAAAATAGCTGTGCAACTGGTAGTTGGCGCCGAGGTTGATGACGGTATGGGGACGTGCCCGCTGCCAGAGGATGTCCTTGGTGAAAGGGAAGAGGAATGTGGGCAGGTCGAGCGACAGGTTGAGGCCGCTTTCGAAGTTGCTGACGTTGTTGCGGATATCGTCATTGTCGCGATTTTTGAATATCAGTTTGGGCAGCTCGACGAGCAGCGACCCTTCGGCTTTGAAGAGTTCGGCGCCTCCGAAGAGGTTTTTGTTTTGGTAGCCTAATTTGGTTTCGAGACCGAAATTGCCGCTCATAAGGCCGTTGTTGACATCGCCGAAAGGCGAGGAGTTGTTGAGCTCGATGGAAGCCGTAATGCGCTGGCGTTTAGCTGTCAGCAGTCGCACTTTGGCGTTAAGCAGCCTGTTGGTGTCGCTGCTGTTAGGCGATTCGACGAATTCGGTGTTGATGTATTTGAAATTGCGCAGGCTGAGGAGCGAGCTGTAGGTACGGTCGATGTTCCGCGGACGGTAGAGCTGGTTGTGGAAGAGGAACAGGGCGCGGTTTATGACGTTGGGTTTTAGCGTCATAGGCTGGTTGTAGAGGTAGTAGTAGTTGGTGGTGTAATTGCGGAAGTGCATAGGGGTGAGCAGCGTGTCGTATTCGCTGACCAGACCGCTGTTTGAGGCCGAGGTGTTGGGATAGATGTATATGTTGTCAATGTGGTATTTCTGCAACGGGCGTATGACAGTCTGCCGTTTGTCGTTGATTAGGCGCGGATTGCGTATGTTGAGCTGAATGAACAGCTTGTGGTCTTCGAAGGCTGTATCGACGAAGAATGACACCAGGTCGGTAGAAGCGTGGAAATAGCCTTCGTTGCGGAGGTAGTCGATGATATTGGTGCGCTCTTCGTCCATTTTGTCCTGGTCGTAGTAGTCGCCGGCCTTCAGCAGGCTTTGCTGGCTCCATTCCCTGAGTTGGCGGTTCACTTCGGGAGTCTCGGCGCGGAATGAGACATCGTCGATGCGATAGCGTGGTGCGGGGTTGATATGGTAAATCACCTCGACGTCGTTGCGATGCCGATGGATGGTGTCGAACGTGACTGACGAGTTGAAGCAACCTTTCGATTCGAGCAGTCCAGTCAGCTGTTGGCAGGTGTGGACAGTGGCGTTTTCGTCGTAGATGACAGGGGCTTTGCCTTTGCGTCTCAAGTAGTTGTGCCAGAAATTGTTTTTGTTGGGATTAGACAGGCAATAGATCCGCATAGACACTCGTGGACCAACACCAAGCAAGTGAGTGTTAGGGTTTTGCTTGGTGAATTTCTTCATTTCGCTGAGAGCCTCGTCGATTTCTTTGGAAGGCTTGTTGCCGTCGGGGGTTGTGATTTGGTATTCGTTTCGTGACAACACGCGTTCGCCGGGTTGGATGAATTTGTCGGTGCTGGCACAGGATGAGAGTAGTATTGTTGCTGCGAAAACAACGAGGAAGAAGTTGGTTTTATGTGATTTGAAGCCTGTTCTCATTTTTGGTTCCGTTCTATCACATCCAATATTGTCTTTGTTGCGCCAAGATGCGACTGCATAAACTGTGATACGGCCTCTGCGGCATTCTGTCTGGCTTCGACGGTGTCGAACCAGTGTGTGAGTATGTCGCATAGTTCATCGGCATTGTTGTAGCTTTTTGCTGCGCCGCAGTTGATAAGGTCGTGTGCCTCCTGGAATTTATGGTAATTGGGTCCGAAACACAGCGGGCATCCAAAAATGGCAGCTTCGAGGGTGTTGTGGATGCCGCGTCCGAATCCGCCGCCGATATAGGAAACGGTGGCATAGCGGTAGAGTGAGGAGAGCATCCCTATATTGTCGATGATGAGCACCTTGCGTTGGAAAAGCGAGGGGTCGGGGTCGGGTGCTGTCAGTTGGGAATAGCGTGTGCAGTTGTCTGCGGAGAATGTTTTTTCGATTTGCAGGAGGTGCTTTTCGTCGATTATGTGTGGCGCAAGTATGATTTTGATTGGGTTGTGGTATTGCTGTACGAAACGGCAGATGTTCTCTTCGTCGGGTTGCCAGGAACTGCCGGCAATCAACACGGGGTAGCCGGCAATAAAGTTTTCGATGGCGGGGAATTTCTGTGCCTGTCGAGCTATGTCGCTGACGCGGTCGAAGCGGGTGTCGCCAGCTATGGAGCATCTGTTCACACCGACGTTGCGGAGCAGTTTGACTGACTCGTCGTTTTGAACAAAAATATGCCGGTATATTTGCAGCTGTCGTGCGAACCAGCTGCCGTAGCCTTTGAAGAAGTATTGGCCAGGCCTGAATATGGCGGAGAAGAGATATGTCGGCGTTGTGCGCCGTTCGAGGGCTTGCAGGTAGTTGAACCAGAAGTCGTATTTGACAAAAAAGGCTATGTCGGGATGCATAAGTTGCATCAGCCTGCGTGCGTTGCGTCGCGTGTCGGGCGGCAGGTAGCATACGATATCAGCACCGTCATAGTTTTTGCGCACTTCGTAGCCTGACGGCGAAAAGAAGGTTAGGACGATTTTGTATTCGGGATGCTGTTTGCGGAAGGTCTCCATCACGGGGCGCGCCTGTTCGAATTCGCCGAGCGATGAGGCGTGAAACCAGGCCGTTTTAAGGCGTTGTGTGTTGAGAGTCTTGAATTGAGGACTGGTGAAGATGGATTGCCAATTGTGCCAGCCTTTGCGCATCAGGTTGGCTTTGCCGTTGAAGAGAGATGCACAACGCACAGCCAGAGCGTAGAATGAGATGGCGAGAGAGTAGAGGAGACGCATTTAAAATGAAAATTGAAAGTTGAAAATCATTGTATGCTACAGGTCGCAATTAACAATTCACGGTTTTTTAACGGTTTTTTAGAAGAAATAATAGTCATAGGCAGTTTTGCCTTTGAGAGGGAACATCCAGGTGAGGCGGACGGTGTATAGCAGGTCGAAATACTTGGTATTGTCGGGACCGTGCAGATCCATAACCTCGTCGATGATATAGTCGCGTACCGAATGGTTCCAGCACTGGGTAACCTCGAACGTGATATGGAAATTGAAAAAGTTGGCTTTGTTGCTCATAAACCAATAGCCGATACTTTCGGTCAGCGTGAATCCGCGCCGTTTGTGGTCGTAGAGCCGTGCATAGTCGTCCTGCAGCTGGGGCGCATTGACATCGTTCATCACGAAGATGGTTTTCTGCTGTAGAATGCCGGCGTAGGCGGCAAGCAACAAACCAGAGTTAGGGTTTTTAGGCGTGAGGGTGAATATTTTGCCTCCACCGACGCGCAGCGAAAGAGCACGGTTGTAGCAGGTGGCGTTGGCGTCGGTGCCGTTGGTGCCGATGACGATGGGAATGCTGTCGTGGCTGAAGGCGGCGGGCATACGTCTGGATGGGTCGCGCAGCTCGTTGCCGATGGTGAGGTTGCCGTCAAGTAGCAGTAACCAGTTGGATTTGAATTTGTAACCTGTTTCAATGCCGTAATTGAGGTAGGGGCCTTTGTAGAGGTCGTACATACCGTTTTCAGTTGATAGTTTGTCGGAAGCGAAAATGGTTCCAAAGCTGAATCCTACGATTGGCGTGGACATCGTGTCCTGTGTCAGCTTGATTTGCGCCGACACCGACGGCATCAGAACGGATATTAGAAAGAATGCTGTAAGTATGTATTTGGGTTTCATTAGAAATGATGAAAATTGAAAATTGTTATATTTCCGTTTTTTTATTGCTCGCAAGCGAGTTTTTTTAACAGGAATTACCATCAATGGCCAGGAATTATCATAATTTTGTTCGTTTTCGTTTTCGTTTTCGTTT
>JAGDCN010000080.1 GCA_017958525.1 Bacteroidales bacterium | reverse complement strand
CTGGCCTCGTCGCTGGGTACCGTCGAACTGGCTATCGCCCTGCATTATGTTTTTAACACGCCAGACGACAAGGTGATATGGGATGTCGGTCACCAAGCCTATGCCCATAAAATCCTCACCGGCCGCCGCGAGCAGTTCCCGACCATACGCACCTACGGCGGCATCAGCGGTTTTCCGCGGATGGACGAAAGCCCTTACGATGCCTTCGGCACGGGCCACAGCTCGACATCGATTTCGGCAGCGCTGGGAATGGCAACGGCCTCCAAACTGCAAGGCAACACTGAACGCCAGCATATCGCCGTCATCGGCGACGGCTCGATGACCGGTGGCGAAGCCTTCGAAGCTCTCAACAATGCAGGCGTGTCGAAGGCTAATATTCTTGTTGTACTGAATGACAACGGCATATCTATCGACAAGGCCGTTGGTGGCCTGAGCCGCTATTTGGTCAATATCACCTCGTCGCCCAAATACAACGACCTGAAGGAACAGGTGTGGCAGAAAACTGGCGGCGACAGCCGCAATCTGCGTGGCAAGAGTTTTGTTTCCAGAATGTTGTCGGGATTGAAGTCGTCGATGCTCACCAGTTCCAATTTCTTCGAGTCGCTCGGATTCCGCTATTTCGGACCCGTCGATGGGCACGATGTAGAGCAACTGGTGCAAATTCTCGGTCGCCTCCGTCGCCTCAAGGGACCGCGGCTGCTGCATATCGTCACCAAGAAAGGCAAAGGTATGAAGGAAGCCGAGCAGAACCCGGTAACCTACCACGCACCGGGCATTTACGATGCTGAAACAGGTAGGCAGGTATGCAGCGACACCTTCCATAAACCGCTAAAGTATCAGGAAGTCTTCGGACGCACAATAATAGAACTTGCCGAGAAGAACGACCGCATTGTCGGCATAACACCTGCAATGCCAACGGGTTGTTCTCTCAATCTGATGATGGCGCGGATGCCCGACCGGGCTTTTGATGTCGGTATCGCCGAGCAGCACGCCGTCACTTTTGCCGCAGGTCTGGCAGCACAGGGTATGATACCCTTCTGCAATATTTACTCCTCGTTTATGCAACGTGCATACGACCAGGTGATTCACGATGTGGCACTGCAGCGGCTGCCGGTGGTGATGTGTTTAGATCGTGCTGGACTTGTTGGTGACGATGGCCCCACTCATCACGGCGTGTTCGATATTGCTTTCTTTCGTTCGATACCAAACCTAACCATCTGTGCCCCAATGGATGATCACGAGTTGCGCAATATGATGTACACTGCACAGCTCGACGGCAAAGGCCCTGTCGTTATCCGATACCCGCGTGGCCTGTCGGTGCATCCTGACTGGCACAACGAGATGGTTGAGCTGCCTGTCGGCAAAGGACGCTGCCTTTGCGAAGGTGACAAAGTGGCTATTCTCTCCATCGGCCATATCGGCAACGAGGCATCGAAAGCAATAGAACGACTTGGTGCAGAAGGTTTTGCTGTTGGACATTACGATATGCGTTTCGTCAAGCCGCTTGACACCGAACTGCTTGACGAGGTGGCGCGTCGTTATCGCTATGTCGTCACTGTCGAGGATGGTTGTCTGGCAGGTGGCTTCGGAAGTGCTGTTATTGAGTATTTTGAAACTAAACGAGCTGCGAATGCCGACAATTGTGTGCCGATAGTCAGCTGCTTGGGAATACCTGACGAATTTATTGCTCACGGACCTGTGTCACAGTTGCGTAATGACTGCCATATCGATTCCGACAGTATCTATGGCACAATCCGCTCTCTTTTATAGACTTCAAAAACTACTCTGATGAAAAGAGTCGCCTATATACTGCTTCTGCTGTCGCTACTTGTCGCTCTGCCGGCAAAGGCATACGATTTCAAAAAGTCGTATCAAGGCAACACTCTTTACTTCAGTGTTTTGTCAGGTGACAGTACGGTCGCCATAGTCGCCCCCAATGGTCGTCAAGAAGGATGGCTTAATCACCATAAACCCAGCGGACGGCTGATGCTGCCTGCCGACGTTCAGTACGACGGACAGCGCTACCGCGTGGTTGCTATCGACGACAATGCTTTTCTTGAATGTGAAGCAATCATCTCAGTAGCTATCCCGCGCAGTGTCAATTTCTTGGGAAACAACTCATTTGGACAATGTAATGGATTGAAAACCGTTGTCTTCGATTGCGACAGCCTTGGTGAAGCATATAATGCCTTTGTTGGTTGCAACGCTATCGACAGTGTTGTTCTTTCGCTGTCTGTACGCAAGATGCCGCCGTTTCTTTTTTCAGAATTCCAGCATATTGGCACTCTTTTTTTCCGCTGCGAGGATGCTGTTAATTTGAAAAACCTGTTTTTCGGTTGCAAGGCGGAAACCGACCTCGTTGTCGGTGCCAATGTGCGCAGAATCCCAGACTTTGTATTTTATAATTTTGTGGGATTGAAAACTATTGAATACGAGAATGATGGCATCTCATTGACCGAGATTGGCGAATGCGCCTTTGTCAATTGTACAGGCATCAAATATATAACGATTCCTGCCGGCATTCGGAAAATCGGCCAGGGCGCCTTTGCCCATTGCTCTCCGCATACTTTTTTCTTTGCTCCCCAAGCGGCACCGGCCGCTGCCGCCGCCTTCATTGGCACCGACAAAAATACCGGAGTAATTGTTCCTTGTATGTCGCTCGAATCCTACGCTCATTCTGCCATTGGGCGCTATTTCGAAGTTCTGGAGCATAAAGATGAATGCGATGAAACATTCAATCGATTGAAAATAATCTATATACACGATACGATAATTGTTCACGACACTCTCTTCATTGGTCGGGGCGACAGCGTGCGGAGCGACAATGCAATCGGTGAGGTCCAACCAGAAGAAACTCCCGATGAAGATGAAGAAAAAAATGAAGATGAGGAGGATGAACCGTGGATTTTTATCGATGGCAAGACTGTCCGCATTGCCAAGGCAATTGAGATGCGCGGTGTCGGCATTCGTGTCTTCGACGAGAAAGGCCGTATGGTTGTCGATGAGCGCATACCTCAAAGCCAACCGGTTGACAACTACTATATCCGCCTTCCCAAACGTCAGCGCTATTTTATGCGTTTCGATATGGGTGCGCCCATTATGATTGATGTCGAAAAGCAGGAAATACATTAAAATCAGCTGGTTCCCTCTGCCTTTTAGTCGTTTGTGCTTGCCAAAAGTACTGCCCAAACAGTGATTTCCAACTGTTTCCCCTGACTCTTCTTATACACTTCATATATCGTTCTTATATCGCATATAAGAACAATATAAGAACGACCATTGTTGGTTTGGTGCTAAAACGGCGAAAAAGGTCTGTAAAACGTGGGCTTCGGACGGGAAAAAGTGCTCGAAAAATGATTAAAAAGTATATTCATTTTTGTTCAGACAGCAAAAAAATTTTGCCGTTCCGATTATTTGTTGTATTTTTGTTTTTTCAAATGAAATTAATACATTGTTGTTATGCAGTGTATTAATTGGGAAAATATGTGTTTTTAACACTCAAAAAACGAAATAATATAGAAATACTAAAATAAAAACAAGAATTATGACACCTTCACACATCGAGCACATTGGTATAGCTGTTACCAATCTGGAAGAAGCCATCAAGTACTGGGAAGATGTAATGGGCCTCAAATGCTACGCCATTGAGGAGGTTACGGACCAGAAAGTCAAAACTGCATTCTTTAAAATCGGCGATGTCAAGATCGAGCTGTTAGAGCCGACTTGTCCTGAGAGCACCATTGCGTCGTTTATTGAGAAAAACGGCGGCAAGGGTGGTATGCACCACATTGCTTTTGCGGTAGAGGACACCAACGCAGCCCTGAACGAATGCAAGGAGAAAGGCGTGCGGCTGATAGACCAGCAGGCGCGCAAAGGTGCCGAGAACCTGAATATCGGTTTCCTGCATCCTAAGAGCACAATGAGTGTATTGACCGAACTGTGCTGCAAATAAAGAAAACGAAATTAATTTGAATTTCCGGGGCGGATACAGTTCGCTAAGGGCTGATTGAACCTCCACATTATAAACTTACAAACTTTTCAAATATGGCATTTGAAGAAAAAATAAAAGAGCTTCTCGACAAGAGAAATGAAGCCAAAATGGGCGGCGGCCAAAAACGTATCGACAAACAGCACGAACAGGGCAAACTGACAGCACGCGAGCGCATTGCGCTGCTGCTTGACGAGGGTTCGTTCGAAGAATTCGATATGTTTGTGACCCATCGTTGTACAAACTTTGATATGCAGAAACAGTCGTTCCTCGGCGACGGTGTTGTGACCGGATATGGCACCATCGACGGTCGTCAGGTGTATGTCTTTGCACAGGACTTTACCGTTTTTGCCGGTTCACTGTCAGAGACGATGTCGCTGAAAATCTGCAAGGTAATGGATCAGGCTATGAAGGTCGGTGCTCCTGTCATTGGTCTCAACGACTCGGGTGGAGCCCGCATCCAGGAGGGTTGCAACTCGCTGGCCGGATATGCTGAAATCTTTGAGCGCAACATTCTTGCATCGGGTGTGGTGCCGCAGATCAGCGCCATCTTCGGACCTTGCGCCGGCGGTTCGGTCTATTCGCCTGCATTGACCGACTTTATCCTGATGTCGAAAGAGAACAGCTATATGTTCCTGACTGGTCCGAAGGTTGTAAAGACCGTTACGGGCGAGGATGTTACCACCGACAAGCTCGGCGGCGCAATGGTTCACGCCACCAAGAGCGGTGTTGCCCATTTCGTCGGCGAGACCGAGGAGGCTACTCTTCAGCTTATCCGCGACATTGTCAGCTACATTCCGTCGAACAACTTTGAAGAGGCTCCATACGTCCCCACCGAAGACCCCATCGACCGTCTGGAAGACAGCCTCAACACTATCATACCCGAAAATCCCAACCAGGCATACGATGTGAAGGATATCATCCACGCTATCGTCGATGACGGCAAATTCCTCGAAGTTCACGAGAAATTCGCTCCCAACCTGGTGGTCGGATTTGCCCGCTTCGGAGGCGTTTCGGTCGGCGTTGTCGCCAACCAGCCCAAGTCGATGGCTGGTGTGCTTGACTGCAACAGCAGCCGCAAGGGTGCCCGCTTCGTCCGCTTCTGCGACGCATTTAATATTCCGCTTGTGACGCTCGTCGATGTGCCCGGCTTCCTGCCTGGTACAGGTCAGGAGTATTCGGGTGTCATCACCCACGGTGCCAAGTTCCTCTTTGCCTATGGCGAAGCCACCGTTCCAAAGGTTACCGTTACTCTTCGCAAATCCTATGGCGGTGCACATATCGTTATGTCCTGCAAACAGTTGCGCAGCGATATCAACTACGCTTGGCCGACGGCTCAGATTGCCGTTATGGGTGCCAGCGGTGCAACCGAGGTGCTGCAGGGTCGTGCCCTCAAGGAAATTACCGATCCGGAAGAGAAAGCCAAATTTATGGCCGAGAAGGAGAAGGAATACAACGACCAGTTTGCAAATCCTTACAACGCAGCCAAGTACGGCTATATCGATGATGTCATCGAGCCGCGCAACACACGTTTCCGCGTTATCCGCGCCCTTCAGGCTCTGGCCACCAAGAAGGACTCGCTGCCGCTGAAGAAACACTGCAACATTCCACTATAAATCGGAAAACGGATATTATTTTATTCCGTAACTCCCAATCCAACTTTTCTTCACAAAACAAGTAAACTTTTTAATCATTTTAATACATACAAAACAATGAAAAAAGCTTTAATCAACGGATTCCTCGGAATCGCTTTAGTTTTCGCAATGGCTGCCTGCAACGGCAATAACAAGACCGACGAGACTGCCGCCGACACCACCTGCGCTCAGACCGAACAGTGCAAGCAGCAGTGTATGAAACACTGCCAGATGACTTGCCCCGACAGCACCTGTCTGGCTGCCAACTGCGAGAACTGCGCTTGCCCCGAAGACAGCCCCTGCCACAAGAAGGCTGAATGCAAGGGCGAAGGCCAGTGCTGCAAAGAAAAAGCTGCCACCGAAGGCCAGTGCTGCAAAGAGCAGGGCGAGGGATGCAAGAAAGAATGTGAGAACCATAAGTAAGATTTTGGTACTCTGAATGTTGAAAGGCGTGGGGCTGCCTGTCGCCAGACCTGCAGCCCCCGACCATTCGACAATCACAACAAACTTAAACAAGACTTTAAAAATGAAAATATATAAATTGTTAACAACCGGCTTCCTGCTCCTCGCGCTCTGCTCATTGCCGTTGCACGCTCAGAATGCAGGTTTGGAAGCCGACGACACAGTGCTGACACACTTTGAGACCAACAATCCTCAAAGCGGTATCGGCGTCGATGTCAACGACTTTATTCCTGTTCAGGCCTGCTATGTCGGCAACCAGGATATGTTTGTCGTTATCGACAGCATCGACAACACCGTCGATATCATCTTCCGCAACGACAAGATGACGTTCGACTCTACCACCATCCGTGTGCTGGCCGACGAACCCCGTGGTCGTCACGACCTTGCCAATATCTTGAGACCCAAGAGCGTAGGTTTTCTCGACGGATATGTGCTCTTCGTTGCATCCTCAAAGAAGGACTCGTCCTACCTTGCCGTTATCGATTTGGAAGGCAACGAGGTGAACCGCGTTTCGTTCAGCTGCTGCAGCTATGCTTTCAAGGTGTTTCCCGACGAAATTATTGTCGTGGGCCGCAATCCGCTGGGCTATGACATTAATGTGCTAGACCTTAGCAATGGTGTTGCCAATATCAGCACCGATGAAGGACATTGCACACGCCTTCACTATCACGTGCCGAAACAGGCCGACCGCATCCGCGAGTCGGACCCCATTGGTATCGGTCTGACAGTGGTCGCCGTCTCGGTGGTGTTCCTTGCCCTGCTTTGTATTTCATTGATACTGAAAGGTTATGGTAAACTTATTATGAAGTCGCAAGACCGCAAAGCCAACAAAGTTGTCGCTAAAGACGATGCTAAGATTGTTTCGCCATCGGCCTCTGAGACTTCGGGTGAGATATATGCCGCCATCGCCGCAGCCATCTACCTCTACGACGAGGAAATGCACGACGAGGAAAATACCGTCATTACCATCCAGAAGGTCGAACGCGCCTGGACACCGTGGAACGCCAAGTTCTACAATATGAATCATTATTTCAACAATAATAAGAGATAAGCAAAGATGAAAAATTTCAAATTCAATATAAACGGCACAGAATACTCGGTTGATATCAACGAGGTTGAAGGCCAGGAAATTAAATTGGACGTCAATGGTACTCCTTATAAGGTTACCGTCGACAAGGAACTGAAACAGAAACAAGTTGTTATGACTACCCGCACGGCTCCGCGCGTCAGCGCAGCCCCCGGCGGCGCTGTCCAGACCTCAGCCCCGGCAACAGCATCGAAGGGCTCGAAGGTCACCACTCCGCTGCCCGGTACCATCCTCGACGTCTTCGTCAATGTTGGCGACAAGGTCAAGGCCGGTCAGACAGTTGTGCTGCTCGAGGCAATGAAGATGGAGAACAACATCGAAGCCGATGTCGAAGGCACTGTCACGGAGGTCAAGGTCCGCAAGGGCGATTCGGTCCTCGAAGGCGACGTAATGGTAGTTATTGGAT
>JAGDCN010000007.1 GCA_017958525.1 Bacteroidales bacterium | reverse complement strand
GAGGTGGAGGCTGTTATCCTCACCCTCAACCGCGAGGAGCGCAAGATGAGCCTTGGTATCAAGCAGCTCATGCCCGATCCGTGGCTGGCTATCGCCGAGAAATACCCTGTCGGAAGCAAGCATACCGCCACCGTGCGCAACTTCACCAACTTCGGCATCTTTGTCGAACTTGAAGAAGGCGTCGATGGTCTCATCCACATCAGCGACCTCAGCTGGAGCAAGAAAATCAAACATCCCGCCGAATTCACCAAGATTGGCGACAAGATCGACGTCGTCGTCCTCGAAGTCGATGCTGAAAACCGTCGTCTCAGCCTCGGTCACAAGCAGCTCGAAGAGAATCCTTGGGATGTCTATGAGAGCATCTTCACCGTTGGCAGCGTCCACCAAGGCACCATCAGCCAAATGACCGACAAGGGCGCCACCGTCACACTGCCTTACGGTGTTGAAGGTTTTGCCCCGATGCGCCACCTTGAGAAGGCCGACAAGAGCAAGGCCAAGAACGGTGAAACGCTTGATTTCAAGGTCATCGAATTCTCGAAAGAGAACAAGAAAATAATCGTCTCGCACACCCGCGTCAACCAGGATGTTGCCGAAGAAGGTCGTGTCGATGACAGCGAGGCCAAGAAAGAACGCGCCACCAAGAAGACCGTCAAGAAGATCAACGATACCCTCGAAAAGACTACTCTTGGCGACCTCGACGTGCTTGCCAACCTGAAAGAAGAACTGGAGAAAGCCGACGAAGGCGACAAATAAATCCGGCACTTCATAATTCACAACGAGAGGGCTGTCCACCACGGAACAGCCCCCTTTCTTTTTTTAACGACAACACCCGACAATAAAAAAAACTAAGTTTCGGAAGTAAAATTAGACATTTGAGAATTGAAAATTGAAAATATGATTATCCGCATATCTCCGAACACCGAATACTCCGTAGGAGTTTTCGTTTAATAGAAGATGTCGCAAAAAGCCTTTTTCCCGCAGGAGCGGGGGTGCGGAAGATATGACGGTTTCTATTAAGAGATAACTCCTAACGGAGTATTTCGGATGAATGCGGATAATCATTATTGAAAACTAACTTATAACTCCCGAAAGGGGAATTAAAATAATATTATATGCGATTATTAGCAGACATTTACGGATATTTTTATTCCCCATCAAAAAAAAAATTTATTTTTTTGCAGCGTTTTGACCATTTTTTGTGACTATATATAATGAAAAGCGAAACTTTACGTTATATTTTGCGTTACATATTAATTATATATAGAAACAAATAATATTACCAATATGAAAAAATTATTTTTCACAGTGTTAGCACTGTTTTGTGCTCTGGGTTTGTCCGGAACCGCCAACGCCCAGCTGGGTTCCGACACCGCCTGTGTTGGCTTGAAAAACCCGACCAATTTCACAATGACCGGTAGCCACCAGGAACTTTGGACAGGCTATACAGGTTCAAAAGGTTCTGTTGCCAGTACCTGCACTTCAGAAGGTGCAACATTCTCCACCACGGTGGAGGCTTCGCAGTTGGAAAGCATCAACAATGGTGACGGATGCGCCATTAGTCTTACCAACAGCCAGACCCGCACGCTGTCGAGGGATATCCACAACCAGTTAGACCATCAGCGCCAATTCGTCATCAAGGGTCCCGGCTCTGATCCAGACACATACAACCATTTGAGCTATTTGCCACCCGACCCAACATTCACCAGTTCTATCCGACTGGGCAACTATTGCGGCAACCACGGCGGCGAAAAGCTGACCTACGACCTCTATATTCAGCCCGACAATGCTCTGCTTACGATCTGGTATGCCCTGTCGCTCCAGAACGGACAACATTCGGCCGCCGAAAACCCCGAATTTACCATCGTTGTTCAAAAACAGAACGGCAGCAACTGGAGCCTCCTGGCCGGCGACACTCTTTGCTACCTGCGTCCCACACCTGTCAACACCACGCCGGACACATCTTTCCGCGTTGGCAGTACTGGTGCTGTTATGGCTTCGGGCACTGCTTACGGCACCAACCTTTACCTCCCTTGGCGTAAGGTTATGATCAATCTTTTCGATTATATGTACCAGAAAGTTCGTATCAAAATTACAGCAGGCGACTGCAGTATGAGCGCACACTACGCAATGGCATACATCGCCGGCGACTGCCAGCCGATGAAACTGAGAGCCAACGGCTGCGCCGCAGGCGAGTCGAACGAAGTGGCCCGTATCAACGCTCCGAAGGGTGCATCGAACTATGCCTGGTATCGCAGCAAGACTGGCAAACTGAACGGTGAAGCACGTAATAACGAAAGCAACTATGTGCTGATTTCTGGCCAGAACGCCGACAGCTTGAACTGCTTTGTGGAGCAGTTTATCCACCAAACCTCCGGTGACACCTTGACACAGAACACCTTTATGTGCAAGATGACCACCAAAATGAACGAAACAAAGCCTGTCATATCGACAATTTTCACCGACGTGGGAAACACCAAGCCAGCCATCGTCGTCGATAGCGTTCTGAACTGCAACGCCGGCATCACGCTTATCAATAGGAGTTACACTCCATACGCACCGGCCGACAGCAACAATGTTGATACCAACGCCACAGTGTGGGAATTCTACAGCAGCAGTGCTCCCACCCCGCAGACCTTAGTTGGTACTTATACCGGCGCTAGGTCAACACACACCTACCCCACCGGCAACAACAACTACAGTGTGAAAATACGTACCGCAGCCTACGACAGTACCTGCTGGAACGAAAAGACCATACCAATCCGCACCGTGAAAAGCCCCGTGCCGCAAGTGCTTGTGGAACGCAACAACCTTTGTAAGGGCGACACGATAACCATCAACGACCTGACCTACGGCTCGCAATATCACCGCTGGACTCTCTCCTATCCCGACACCACCTACATCACCCCAATGCCAGTGACACAGATCAGCTTCGACACCACTACTTTAATTACGATGCGTACCCGCAGCTCGGCACACTTCGCAGCTGACACCACCGGAGACGGTATTGTGGAAGATGTCTATTGTTACTCCGACACCTCCTTCACCATCAGGGTACAGGAATATCCAAAACTGACTGTCAGCGGCGACACCATTGTATGCAACGGCGACCAGTCGAACGTCACCGTGTCGTGCAACAACGTGCCCGTCGAAAGCTACAACTGGTACCAGATTCTGAACGGCACCACCCCCGTTGTTGAGAACAACAACCAACTGCAGACCTACATCACCCAGGACCGTCGCTACTATGTGAAAGTGCTCAGCACCTACGGTTGCGAGAGCTGGGACAGCATCAATCTCTATCTCGTCAAGCCCAGCCTGGAAGTGGATCGCGACAAGATCTGCACCGGCGACACCGCCACACTGACGGCAGGACGTGCTGCATATTTCGAATGGACTTCCAACCCTCCCGACCCAGCACTGAACGCTATGATGTACGACTCGGTCATTAAAGTGTCGCCCGACGTGACAACGGTCTATAGCGTTGTCGGTCACGGCACCAACGACTGCGGAGCAACCGCGCTGACACAGAAAATCACTGTCTATCCCTATCCTATTATGCAGGTACAGCTGACACCTGACTATATCGACTCTGAAAATCCCTCAGTACAGTTCTCTGACCAGTCAGAATACGGTACCACGTCGTTGTGGAATTTCGGCAACGGCAATACATCAACCATTCGCACTGTGGTGTTCACCTTCACCGACCTGAGCCAGGACTCGCTGCTCATCAGCCTTGTGACCGGCAACGCCATAGGCTGCACCAGCGACACCTCGTTCTATGTCCCCGTGGGCATCTTCGCTGTCTGGTTCCCCAATGCCTTCACACCGAAACTGGAGACCAACAACATCTTCAAGCCATTCACTGCCAACACACTCGAAGACTATGAGCTGCATATCTTTGACCGTGGCGGCAACCAGGTATTCTCCACCACCAATGTCGAAGAAGGCTGGGACGGAACCTATAAAGGCCACGAATGCAAACAGGGCAGCTATGTCTATATCGCCACCTACCGCCGTCAAGGCGTTGAACGACTGATGTCGCAGAAAGGAACTCTGACATTGATAAAATAATATGTTAATGTTTGAATAAAAATAAATAAAATGAAACTTCTGAAGTCTAAACTAATTTCAAACATCCTTGCTATATCCGTTATGCTTGGAGCATTCAGCACAGCCAATGCACAACGGCCCAGCTATCCGCAGAACGAAAACTGCACTGGACTGAAGAACCCCACTAACTTCACTTTTGTCGGTGGTGCCGGTAACACCCAGTGGAATGGTTTTATCGGTGGAACAGGATGTAAACAAAATACCTTAAGCACCTGTACAACACCGGGTTTTGGAGCCCTCAGTCCTGTTGCTGCCGACCAGTTGGAGAGCCAAATCAGCACATATAGTTGCGACAACAGCCCTGTATCATATAATATCGACAACGTACAGGACAACGCAAAACGCTTTGTCATAAAAGGACCCGGCAGCGATCCATTCAACGGCGGTCAGTTGCCTTATCTGCCACCCGACACATCGTTCCACACTTCTATTAGACTTGGCAACTACTGCTGCGGTGGAGAAGTAGAGATGCTGACATATCAAATGACTATTAATCCCGACAACGCAATAGTTACTATATGGTACGCACTGTCACTTGAATATGCTGGTCACGGTGCTGGTTCCAATCCAGAATTCGCCATCACTATCGAAAAACAGCAGAAAAACAGTCAAGGAATACCTCAATTCGATGGCAATGGACAGCCCATATGGATACTGGCTGCCGGCGACACCCTGTGCTACATCAAGGAAGCTCCAACTTCGGCTCAGCTTAGCTCTCTTCAACCGCCATACCACAACTACAACAATTCAAACATATACAGAGACTGGAACAAAGTTATGGTCAATCTCTATGACCTGATGTATGAGAATGTCCGCATCAAGGTGTCTGCAGGCGACTGCTCGCCACAAGGACACTATGCAGCCTGCTATATTGCCGGCGACTGCCAACCAATGAAACTAAGAGCCAACGGCTGCGCCGCAGGCGAGTCGAACGAAGTGGCCCGAATCAACGCACCACAGGGTGCCGAGAACTATGCTTGGTATCGCAGCAAGACTGGCAAACTGAACGGTGACGCACGTAATAACGAAAACAACTATGTGCTGATTTCTGGCCAGAACGCCGACAGCTTGAACTGCTTTGTGGAGCAGTTTATCCACCAAACCTCCGGTGACACCTTGACACAGAACACCTTTATGTGCAAGATGACCACCAGGATGAACGAAACAAAGCCTGTCATATCGACAATTTTCACCGACGTGGGAAACACCAAGCCAGCCATCGTCGTCGATAGCATTCTGAACTGCAACGCCGGCATCGCGCTTATCAATAGGAGTTACACTCCATACGCACCGGCCGACAGCAACAATGTTGATACCAGCGCCACAGTGTGGGAATTCTACAGCAGCAGTGTTCCCACCCCGCAGACACTGGTGGGCACCTACACCGGCAACACAGCATCACACACCTACCCCACCGGCAGCAACAACTATTGCGTGAAAGTGCGCACCACAGCCTTCGACAGCACCTGCTGGAACGAAAAGACCATACCAATCCGCACCATCAAGCCCCCAACGCCGCGTATTACCCTGCAGCGCGACAGCCTATGCGAGGGCGACACCATTGTCATCTACAACCAAACCATCGGAGCAGCCTACAACGAATGGATGGTGCTGGGACGCGCCGGCGACACGCTGGAGCAGATTTCGCCCACCACAGTGACACAATTCGGTTTTGACACCACCTCGATAGTGACACTCCGCACACGCAACAGCACGTTCTACCAGCAGGACACCAATAGCGACGGAACCCTTGACAATGTCTATTGCTATGTGAACGCCAGCACCACCGTACACGTCGATGAATACCCCGTGCTGCAGGTGACCGGCGACACCATCGTCTGCAACGGTACACAGGCCATTGTCGATGTCGCATCGCAAAGTCAATCGACGGTTTACGACTGGTTCGTGTCAATGAGCAGCAACAATCCATTGCAAAGCAACACCAACCAGCTGACAACGATGCCAACACACGACGAGCGCTACTACGTCAGGGCCAAAAGTCCATTTGGATGCACCTCGTGGGACAGCATCAACATATATATCGTGGATCCTAAACTGACAGTGCCGGTAACCAAAATGTGCGAGAACGACAAGGTGAGACTCTACGCTTCTAACGCATACAGCTACACTTGGACATCAATGCCGGACGACCCGTCGATGGCAGGACAGCTCAACAACGACACGCTGATCGTTTCACCACACCAGACAACCACATACACCCTGACGGGACACGGTATGAACAATTGCTCGGCAACGCCGCTGACACAGACTATTACGGTGTTCCACCATCCTGTACCAACATTCGAAATGAGTCCACATTTCGTCGATTCAGAAGAACCCGTGGTGACATTCCGTGATGTGTCGCCAGAATCGACTTACACTCTGTGGAACTTCGGTAACGGCAACACCTCTAACAATCCGCAGATTCGCTACACCTTCACCGACTTGAGCGAGGACTCGATACTGGTAAGTCTGACTACCGGCTCAGGAGGAGAACTGCAATGCAACAGCGACACGTCGTTCTACATACCTGTCGAGCTATTCGCAGTGTGGCTGCCTAACGCATTCACCCCCGAAGAGAGCACCAACAACCATTTTTCGCTGTTCACCCACAACCAACTGGAATACTTCAGCATCTATATCTACGACCGCCACGGAAGCCAAATACTCTATTCTACTGACCAACACTTCGTCTGGGACGGCACATACAAAGGCCACAAATGCCCGCAGGGAGTTTATATTTACACCTGCACCTACCGCCGCCCCGGCACAACCGACATCGTAACCAACCGTGGTACTGTGACACTGCTGAGATAGCGTTGTGAACAGGAATATCAGATAATCAAACAATAATTAACCGGGAATTATAGCAATAATTCCCGGTTGTTTTTTGCGCAGGCAGCAATACTTATGCTTTTTGCTCGCAAAGTGAACAGGAGCATTTTTTTGGCAAATTTCAAAATAAAAGCGTTGATTCTGCGTTTTGAAATACTCTATGACGACGCTGGAAATTCTTAAAAAATATTGGCATTACGACAGTTTCCGCCCAATGCAGGAGGAGATAATCCGTTCTGTACTGGAAGGCAACGACACCTTGGCGTTGCTTCCCACAGGCGGCGGCAAATCGCTATGCTACCAGATTCCAGCGTTGGCGCAGGAGGGCATTGCCATCGTCGTGTCGCCACTCATAGCGCTGATGAAAGACCAGGTGCGCCAACTGACAGAGAAGCACATCAAAGCACGCTGCATCGTTTCCGGTATGTCGAAACGGGAAATTGAAATCATACTAAACAACTGCATCCACAATGACATAAAACTACTTTATGTCTCGCCCGAACGTTTGTTGAGCCGCATCTTCATCGACCACTTACGTCAAATGAATGTCAGCTTAATAGCCGTCGATGAGGCACACTGCATCTCGCAATGGGGTTTCGACTTCCGTCCCCCCTACTGCGAGATAGCCCGCATACGACAATACCACCCGTCGGTGCCGGTGCTGGCACTCACCGCAACAGCTACATCAGAGGTAATCAGCGACATAGAGGAGAAACTTGCCTTCCGCAAAGGCAAGTTGTTCAAAGGCAGCTTTTTCAGACGTGAACTATCCTATTCTGTGTTCGAAGAAAACGACAAACAGGGACGCCTGCTGCGCATTATACGCAAAGTGGGCGGCAGCGGCATAGTGTATGTACGCAACCGTCGCCGCACAGTCGAGATTGCCAATATACTGAACGACAACAACATTCCTGCCGCCGCCTATCACGCTGGAATTGCCATGAAGGAGAGGGATCGCATCCAGAAGGAGTGGCAGACTTCGAACAGGGGCGTGATGGTGGCAACCAATGCCTTCGGAATGGGCATCGACAAGCCCGACGTGCGTTTCGTGGTGCATCTGGACCTGCCTGACTCGCCCGAAGAATACTTCCAAGAGGCAGGCCGTGCCGGCCGCGATGGTCGGCGGGCCTACGCCGTGATGCTCTATCAGAAAAACGACATCGAGAGAATGCTGGCCAACTTGGAACGCGACTTCCCATCGCGCCAATACATCCGAAACGTTTATCGCGCTGTCTGCAACTACTACCAAATTCCCGTCGGAGCGGGTCAGGACAGCCATTTCGACTTCGACCTGGAGCAAATTTGCAACACATACAATCTTGAAGTCTATACAGCTTTCAAGGCACTGAACTTTCTGGAACGCGAAGGACTGATCAGCCTGCCGGACCACAGCGAACTGCAGTCGCGCCTTTTTTTCAAGGTCGGCAAGGAGGAACTGTACCGCTACCAACTTTCCAATAGGGTGGCGGGCGATATGATCACCTCAATACTGCGCCTGTATGGTGGGCTCTTCACCGACTACGGTCCCATCAGCGAAAACAAGATAGCGCAACGCTGCGGTCTGTCGGAAACGCAAGTGTCCAATATGCTCAAGGAGTTGCACCGGTTGCAGATAGCCGACTACCAGCCTAAAACTCTCAAGCCGCAGATTGTCTTTGCAATGCCGCGAGTGGATATCAACGAACTGTATGTCAGCGACCGCAGCTACAGCGAGTTGAAAGAGGCCTCAAAGCGACGCCGAACAGCATTGGCGGACTATCTGACCAACGACAGCGAATGCCGCAGCCAGCAACTGCTGCGCTATTTTGGCGAGGAAGAGAGCAGCCAATGCGGCATCTGCGATGTCTGCGCTGCTAACCGGAAAAAGAAAACGTTAGACAGCGAAGCAATGATAAATGCCGCACTAAAAGAAGAAGGAGCAATGAACATCAAGCAACTGGCCAACAAACTGCCGCAGATGGATAAAGAAACCCTTTCGAAAACCGTCAGGAAAATGTTAGACAGCGGCAAACTGAGTATGGATCAAGACTTCCTGATAAGTTGCTGCAATTCAAAGTAAAGGCGTGACAGAGGCAAGCCCATCACATTGTAATAACACCCTTCAATCCGTTCAACACCAACCATACCTATCCATTCCTGGATGCCGTAGGCGCCTGCCTTGTCAAAACAAGAGCCTTGGTCTATATAGTGCGATATCGTTTCATCGCTGAGGGAACGAAAGAAGACGTCGCTCTTTTCTGTAAAGACAACTTGACGCGACGAGCTTTTAATACAGACACCGGTGTAAACCGAATGTTTGTCACCAGACAATGAACGAAGCATAGTTTCTGCTTGCTTACGGTCGTGGGGTTTACCAAGCACATCGCCTTTGTGTACTACAATTGTATCCGCTGTGACGAGGATCTCGTTGTCAGCCAGTGGAGCAACATAGCCCTTGGCCTTCATTAGTGCAAGGGACGCTGCTATATATTCAATCGATGTGCCAGGAGCAATAACCTCGTCCACATTTACATCGACAAATTTCACTGGATATCCCAATTGCGACAACAATTGACGACGACGCGGTGATTTGGAAGCAAGAAGAAGTGTAATCACACCAAAAATGAAAATGAGGATTGATAATATAAAAGGATGGACATATTAGAAATCGCCGACGCGTCCGTTGCCGGTAGGTTTGCGGTCTTTGTCTTTCTGTTCTTTGCCGGCCTTGAAGGTCATCTCTTGAGCCACTTTGCCCTTTTCATCGTAAAGCACCCAGCGACCGTCCTTCTCGCCATTTACGAACGCTCCCTGCTCCTCGGGTTTGCCGGCACTGTTGAAACGTTCATATTTCCCGTGAAAGAGACCGTTTTTGTAACTTGCGCGAATCTCCACCTTGCCATTCGGATAATAGCGCACCTCTTCACCGTCCTTTTCGTCGGCGGCATAGTGCATCACATAGCGCGGACGGCCGTCGTCATAAAAGCCCTTCCATTCGCCCTCCTTCATACCGCGCGAGAAGGTGCCGGTATAGTCAATGTGGCCATCCTCATACCAAGCAGTCCACACTCCTTCCTCCTTGTTCATCACATAGTTGCCTTCGTGCAACTTGCGACCCGACTCATACCAAGTTGTCCATTTGCCGCTTTTGTTGCCTCCGACAAACGTGCCTTCGCGCCATTTCTCGCCAGTCTCGTAGAAATAGGTCCACACGCCTGTTTCAGCACCGTGGTCATAGTTGCCGCGAATGCCAAGCTTGCCGTTGGTGCGCCAGTAAAAAAGCCATTCGCCTTGCTGCTCGCCATTTTCAAGGCGGCCTTTCATATCGACGTTGCCTTTGTCGGTGTACCATACCGCAGGACCATTGAGTTCGTTATCCTTGTATGAACCCTTGAATTTCAGCTTGCCGTTCTCGTGCCATTCACTGGTAACGCCTTGCTTGACACCGTTCTCGAAAAGGATTTCGTCCTTCTGCTGACCGTTGGGGTACCACGATTTGTAAGAGCCTGTCTTGCGACCGTTGACGACCGTCACTTCGCTTTTGCGGCTGCCGTCACGGTACCACTCGCGCGAGACGCCATTGTCATAGCACTCCTCGGCACATTTGCCATTGTCATCATAATAAACCTTCCAAACACCTGTTTTGTGACCCCAGTCGTCGTAACGTCCACGCTGATAGATGTTGCCATTGTTGTGCCAATAAGTCCATTCGCCAGTACGTACGCTGTCGTCGGTCATCATACCCTCGACAGCAATTTGAGTCCGGTTTTCGTCATAAAACTTCTGGTAGCGTACCTGCGCAGCACCTGTTGAGAATTGACAACAAAAAAACAAAAACAGAGTTGCAAAATCTAGGCTTTTTTTCATTTTCAAACGACTTATAAGTTGGTTTTTTAAGTAAGATTGTCCCTAAAGATTTATTCGCTATAGACGAACCGGATGCAAATAGGGTGATTTGCTGTCATTGTCGGGTCGCTGCCGTTGATGACGGTGCGCAGTGCCGACGAGCGGCGGCCGTTGAGAACAAGCAGAGTGCCCAAGTCCATCCCGCTTTTAACGATTTTCTGCAAATGCTGGGTAATGCGCATTCTGTAATAGCCCTGATCGGCGTTGTACTTGCCGTCGAAACCCGAATATGTATAAGTGTCGTAGATGTCGGGGATGCTGACCACAGTGCCGTCGTTGTAGCACTTGAAGGCAACTATCATATCCGGTTTGTCGGCCGGAGCAATGTCGGCCACAGGCATCAGCAATTCAGCATAGTGAATCACCGCATACGGATGCAACTGACTGAACTGCTGTACAAAAGCATTAAAATTGACTTTAATGTTGGTGCCGCCCATAGGGCTTAAGTATAGGTAACGACTTCCATCTACAGAGTCGGCGGTGTTGGCGTTGAACGTTGCCAGCGAGCCACTGTAATTGTTGACGAAGCGGCTGAAATGAGGCGCTGTCTGCGATACGACAAAGTCATAGGTGCGGGCAATAGTGTCGGAACCGTTGATGTAGCGGTAGTAGGTTGTCAGCTTGGTTGCCGATGCAGCCAAATTGACGGTGGCCATCATAGGAGTGCCATCGTTGACAAGCCTGATTCTAACGCCCTTCATCATCTCTTCGAATTCTTCCGCCGATCCATAGCGTTGGTTACGCACCAAGGCGAGGAAATTCTCGTTAAGGTTCATCGAAACAACCATACTGTCGCTCTGTGCGACACTAACAACATCGTCGAAGAAGCAGACGCTGTTGACCGGCACATCGTCGAAGGCGTAGTATGCACTGTCGCGAAGCAATTTCTCGGCCAGCTGATAGACCTCGAAATGGAGGTTGTGGTATGATTTGGACCCCGTTGCATCGGGATATACATTGGCCAACGAGAAAGAAAGGATAGCCGAATCGATATGCGAATACTGGTCGAACTCGACACCACCGTCGTTGGCGGTGGTTATCTGGGTAAAGAGAATGCCTTCCGACATACCGAAAACGTTATCGCTGTAACATCCTATAAGGGCGTTGGACTGTCCCGAAGTGAGCAGCGAATCATCGAAGACCGTATAGGCAATGCCATAGGCAGTGTCGATAATACCGTTGTAGAGCGTTGCCGGATCCTGCAGATCCACACCGAGGTCGGACTCCTTTTCATTGCAGGACACAAGCAGACCCAAGCCTGCAAAGGTCAGAAAAAAAGCAAGAAAAAATCTATTCATAAAATCTGTTGATGCATTGATATGTTTAAAAACTCACATTCCCACATTCCAAACCACCTCATCTACTAATTATTGATGTTGCTTCCGATGATAGTATCATAAAGTTTGTTGATTTGCTCATAGAAGAGCGTGCGGTCGGGGTTGTATTCCACGATATAGCGTTTGTTTTCGCGTGCAAAGTCCACCAGCTCCGGGTCGGGATTGGGTGTAGCGATGACGATGCCGTGGGCATAAGTGATGGCCGCTTTAGTAAGAGTCTTGTAGTCAAGATTCTCGAAAAGCCTCAAGTCCTTGGCCGTAGCGCCGTCGGCTTTCAGTTTACGCTCCATATCGGGACCGAAATCACCTTTGAACCCATCGTTGGTAATGGTAAACACTGTTTTGGTACCGGAGAAGAAAGCATTTTCTTTGTTGATACGGCGCAGATAGAACGGAATCATACAGGAAAACCAGCCGGTGAAATGAATCAGATGGGGCTGCCAGGCCAGTTTACGGACCGCCTCGAGGGTGCCGCGGCCATAGAAAAGAATACGCTCGTCGTTGTCAGTGAAGAACTTGCCCTTCTCATCAAAGAAACCTTTATGGCGGGTAAAATACTCCTCATTGTCAATAAAATAAACCTGCATACGAGCTGCCGGTATCGAGCCAACTTTGATAATCAGCTGATGGTCTGCATTATTGACAATCAGGTTCATTCCGGAAAGGCGAATAACCTCGTGCAACTGGTTTTTGCGCTCGTTGATACTGTTGAAACGCGGCATAAAAACCCTGATTTCGCGTCCTTTTTCCTGCGCAAAGGCAGGCATATAACGGCCGAAATACGACATTTCGTTTTCCGGCACAAAAGGCATAATTTCCTGATTGACAAAAAGTATTCTTCCCTTTCCCATTTTTTTGAGCATTTTGATTCCGATGCAAAGATACGAAACTTTTTTGGTTTTTCACAAAATTAAATGTATTTATGTATTAAATAAACACTAACTGTTACGCATAAAACGCGAAAAACGGGGAACGTCTTCAACTCACAAAAAACACCGTAAAGCCTTACATTGTTGCCGAGTATCAATTTTTTTCGTATCTTTGCAGAACTGAAATATTCCGCATAACTACCGCAAATATTTTATTTTCAAGATTATAAACGCTCAATAATAATTACAGGAAACATCAATGTCGGATAAATACAAATTCTCTGATGCTGACAAAGTCTTCATTTCGAAGGCCGAGAACTACTGCGCATCGGCAGAGCAATGCCGGACATCAGTGATGGAGAAACTTTTGGCCTGGGGTGCCGACAGGGAAAAAGCAGGTCAAATTGTTGACTATTTGGTTCAAAACGAATATATTGACGAAGCTCGATACTGCCGTATCTATTGCGAGTCAAAGCTGCACCTGCAGAAATGGGGACGCATAAAAATCAACTATATGCTCCGCAACAAACGCATCGACAACCGCATCATAACTGCTGCGCTGCAGCAACTGGACCCCGACCAATATACGGACACGCTGCGACAACTGGCTTTAAGCAAACTTGGTTCACTCGCCGAGCCCGATCCTCACAAACGCCGTTCAAAACTCGTCGCATTCCTCGCCTCGCACGGATTCGAACAATCCGAGATACAGGAAGTCATCAACCCTCTTTTAGACAAGGAAGCCTGACGCACTATGTGCACTTCCAAACAATCGGAAACATCATTCCAAAATAACCCAATATTTTTTTTCGAACGCACATTCCTCGCAAAACATAAAAAACCACAAAATATGACAAAAAAAATACTTCTTCTTGCAGCTTTGGTCTTGATGGCCACTCCAATCGTAAAAGCCAACAATGACGGCGAAGGCTTGACCCCCACAGCCGACGAGCCCACCGACACACCCAAAGGTTCCTGGACAACCTCCTCGACACCTGCATTGAAAATCGGCGAATTCATCTATCACAACTGGTCTGCCACCGGCAACTCGCAAATCGACATAACCGGAACATTTTTCGGCAACTACAAATACACACACCCGAAATTTGTTTGGGACAACGTCGCCGACCTCGCCTACGGCTTTGCCTGGCAAGACCTTGACAACTCCGCCGAAGACTCTGTCGGTGGCCGCTTCGAGACTCGCCGCAAGAGCAACGACAAAATCGACTTGACATCGGCTCTGTCCTGGAAAGCCTACAAAGACTGGGGCGCCAGCTTCACGGCCAACTTCAAGTCGCAGTTTGGCAAAGGCTACACCTACGAAGGCATAGGCTACAACGCCATCGCCACCGAGGTGTCGAGTTTTATGGCCCCCGCCTATTTGACCACCGCTCTTTCATTCGAGTTGAAGAAAGAGAACTGGTCAGTGTCGCTCTCTTTCTTGACAGGCAAGACAACTTTCGTATATAACGATTCGCTCATAGCCAACGGACACACCTATGGTGTCATCCAGGAAGACAACTTCAACGCCGCCGACCCATCGACTTTCACGCACGCCTATTTCGCGCTGGGTTCGTATGTCAAAGGTATGTATCTGAAAAAAGACATCCTGCCCAACCTCGACCTCTACGCCCGCGCCGAGCTTTTCTATGACTACAAGAAGCCCAAGAATATGGGTTGGTCGGACATTAACGGCTGGGATGGCGTGAACGATCCGGCATCGACCAAATACGTCCTCGCCGAGGAAGAAACCTGGGCTGACCTGCAGAACAAAAACTGGCTCGGCAAACGCGCCTTCGAGACCGACCTCGATTTCGAACTGAAACTCGACTACCGTTTCTCGAAACACATCTCCGCCAATTTCGCCCTCAACCTGAAATGGGACACCGACTTCAGCGGTATGGGCAACTGGGGACACTGGCAGATTTACCAGATGGCCGGCGTCCAAGTCTTCTTCAACTGGAAGACCCCGAAGGAGTAAGGCATACAAAGACCCTCTATAACACTAAGGGACGATACAACTCTGATGATTTGTATCGTCCCTTAACTTTATCACAACGTCCCGACACTCAGCTTTCAAAAATGAAATGGCATTTCGAGGCGAAGCCCAAGCCTATCAGCTGGGCTGCAGAGCCCTTGTTGATGGCAATCTGCAACTGGCCCGTTGACGAGACAGTGAGCAGAACGTTGCCCATACGGACATCGTTGTAGTGCTTGCTTATGCCGGTGATGTCGTCAAAGCGGTCACTGCTGCCCACACGCCATTCTATCTTCACACGGAAATGCCTGTCGGCACGGAAAGACTCAAATTCCCTATACGTAATGTTGAGGTTGGCATTGCCGTAACTGTCTATGCTTGTCACCATTGCCACCAGCCTGTCGCCATCCGTCTGGGCAGGCGGCTGCAAACGGCAACGCAGAGGTTCGCAAGCCTCACCGATTTGCTGAAGGGGTGTGCCAGCAATGATCTTCTGAGCAACACCGCAATACATATCGTTCGCCAAAAAAGAATAGGACTCTGCCGTCCGCGACAGAGGCAGTTCCACAACCTCGTCGCAATCGCCGTCGAACGACTGTTCGAGAAGACGGCGCTCACTGCATATAATATACTGTCCACGCCAGTGCACCGCCAGCGGGGTCGTGATTTTCAACAAAGGTTTGCCATCAGCCTGCTTGCATTCGCATCCAACATCGACAATATGCACAGAACCATCTGGAAATGAAGTCAGTCCATTGCGGATAATACCTATAGTTGCCGCCGAGTCCTTCCAAATTTGGCTATGGCTGATGTCGATGATTTTGACATCAGGGATTAGCGAACACAGGCGACCCTTGACAAGAGCCACAAAGAAGTCGCGAGTACCCCAGTCGGTGGTGAGAGTAACTATAGGTGCATTCATATCAAGATGTATTTATGTGCTTAGTAATCAATAGACAAGCGACAAACTGGCGCTTTTTATCCAATTTGCAAATATACAAAGAATCTGTGATATCAGCCAACGTTTTTTAATCAAAGTTTTAATCAAAGCTAAATCAAAGACACAACCTCAAACAAAAAAGCGACTGCCAAGGTTGCATTTGCGCCATTCTTTTGGTGACCAATAATGACCAAACCAGGGTATGCGACATACTTATTTTTTACATAAAACTTATGAAAACTTTATCAAATTCTACTGAAGTAAAATTTGAGTAGAATTTGGTAAGAATTTGGTAAGAATTTGATAAGATTATGGTATTGAGTATTAGTAGGTTAGAAAACGGCTTTTGGGGTGGGTTTGGGAGAGTTGGAAAAAATGATGTAAAATTTTGGTTTTTATGGTTTTATATGCAAAATTATGTTAAATTCAACAGAAAACTCTGTTTGGGACAATGGTAAATTCCGGCGTTAGTATGTTTCCGGCATACAGG
>JAGDCN010000079.1 GCA_017958525.1 Bacteroidales bacterium | reverse complement strand
CACGGGCAAACGAACCGAATACCCACGCTTTCAGCACGGGTTGAGTTGCAAGATATTGGCTTATTTGTTCAGTGAGCTTTTGGTTCATATTAATGATATGATAATTTAAATTGCAAAATTACAAATAATATTTGGATTGGCAAAAAACTTTACTCTTTTGGCAAGGTCACTGTGAAAGTGGTGCCTTCGCCGAGGGTGCTATCGACAGTGATGGTGCCTTTGTGCAGGGCAACGACCTGGTGAACGTAACTCAGACCGATGCCGAAACCTTTGACATTGTGGATATTGCCGGTCGAAACGCGATAGAATTTTTCGAAAATGTGCTTCTGGTCTTCCTTGCTAATGCCCAGACCGTGATCGCTGACACTAAGCAGGATGTTGTCTCCTTCAATGCGTGTCGATATGTTGATTTCCAGTTGATTGACAGAGTATTTTATCGCGTTGTCTATCAGGTTGTAAATCATATTGGTGATGTGCAACTCGTCGCCCAGAATGATTGACGGAGATGCATCAAGGTTGCATTTCAATTCTCCTTGACGGCTCGAAATCTGTAGTTTGAAGTTGGCCGCCACGTTTTCAATCGTATTGTTGAGGTCTATTTCTTTCAGATTTAGTTGGAAATTCTTGCTCGACATTTTTGAACTCTGAAGAATTGTTTCGACCAGCATACGCATACGGCGGTTTTCGTCCCCAATAATGCCGATATATGTCTTATTGCTTTCAGGATCGCTGCCTATGTTGGGGTCTTGCAACATCTCGCAGGCCAGGCCTATGGTGGCAATGGGCGTTTTGATTTCGTGGGTCATATTGTTGATGAAATCGTTCTTCATCTCGTCAAGTTTCTCCTTGCGGAAAAATGCGCGCATAGAAAGGAAGAAAAGAATAAGAATCAACAAGACGAGTATAAGGCTGAGAACGAAATAGATGGTGGAGTTTTCCTTGAGTAGCAGCGACGACAAGGGGAATTGGAGTAAGATAAAATACTCGTTGGGCGACATCATCCCGTCGGGGTGGAAACGGTACTTGTAGGGCGATTGGCTCAGTTTCTTCTCCATCCCTTCTTTGTTGCAATACAGGAACTTGTCGTTTGTCAAGTCATAAACACCGACGTATGGTGCAATATCAACACCGTTCACCATCAGTTTGTTGACAATAAGGCTGTCCAACAAGATATAGTTGAATGAATTGGATGTCAGGATATTGTCAACAACATATTCGCTGATGTCGGTCACGAACTGGTTGTAGAATTCAGGGCTGTTCAACAGACGGTCGCGGGTGGCTAAAAGTGTGTTGTATTGCGCAATAGCGTCGCTGTCAGCGGCCGAAACAGTTACACCTTGCAGCAGCAACACGCTGTCAATCATTGTTGTGCCGACATTGACGAGCGTGGTGTCGTAGAAGACATTGTAGTTACGCTTCACGACATCCAACATACGATTGTTCAGTTCTTCGATGCGTTTGAATTTTAGTAATTTGTATCGGTCGTTTTGCCCGATATAGTCTTCAACTTTTAGACGGTTCAACTGTTCAATCATATCATCCATAGCGTTGTTCACGCTGATATTGAACAGGTTGTCGCTCACCTCGACCGTTCGGCGCATCTGGACATATTGTACAACGAGCAAGCTGGCGGCAGCAAGCGAAAAAAGCGTTATCAGTGTTATCCAAAATATTTTCTTCATATTATATTTAACGCTCGCGTCGCTTTTTTGTTTCGGAAATCACGATTTTTTTGCATTGCAGGATTATGGTTTTAGTGAATGTTGGGAGAAGATGACTTTCGACGTGTTCCTAACAGCCACCAAAACAGGTATTTCCCATAATGTTCTTATATCCGGTATATAAGTAAGAACGATATGTGATCAATATAAGAACGATATGAGAAAGGCCGTGCCAGGTAGCCTTTTTCTCATTGCCGAAGTGGGATGGGAAAGCGTTATTTCCGTCATTTTTTTGTCGCAAAAGTCGTTTTTGGGTCTCTTTTATCGGATTAAAGAACAGATGATTTGTCTGGAAAGAGCTTGGAAAATGATATTTTTTAACACTGCAATGAGCTGTCTCACAGTCGGCAGCGCTGTTTTTGTTCATTTCGGGCTGTTTCGATTTCCTGTTGTTTCAAAATAAATGTGTATTTTTGTATCCCGTAGTTCATTAATTATAATCACCTCCTTGGCGACGCTCCGGCAAGGGCGTCAAAGGGGTTAATATTTAGTTTTATGAAACACGGTTTCGACAACGAAAAGTATCTCAAAATCCAGTCCGAACACATCAAGGAACGCATCTCGAAGTTCGGGAACAAGCTTTATCTTGAATTTGGCGGCAAATTGTTCGACGACTATCACGCCAGCCGCGTGCTGCCAGGTTTCGAGCCCGACAGCAAGCTGAAAATGCTTATGCAACTGCGCGACGATGCCGAGATAGTCATTGCCATCAGTGCACGCGACATTGAAAAAAACAAGGTCCGTGCCGACCTCGGCATTACCTACGACGACGATGTGTTGCGTCTGCGTGACGAGTTCCAGAGTCGCGGTCTGCTGGTCAGTGCTGTCTGCATAACGCAGTATAGCGGCCAACCGAGCGCACAGGCTTTCCGCGAGCGTTTGGAACGTTTGGGAATCAGCGTCTATTATCATTATCTTATCGAAGGCTATCCCACTAATGTGGAACTTATATGTTCGGGTGATGGCTTTGGCCGTAACGAGTACATACGTACTTCGCGTCCGCTGGTTGTCGTAACAGCTCCGGGTCCTGGCAGCGGAAAAATGGCCGTGTGTCTCAGCCAGTTGTATCAGGAGAATAAGAACGGTGTTAAGGCCGGATACGCCAAGTTCGAGACTTTCCCGATCTGGAACATTCCTTTAAAGCATCCTGTCAATGTCGCATATGAGGCAGCCACCGCCGACCTCAACGATGTCAATATGATCGACCCCTTCCATCTTGATGCTTATGGTAATACAACGGTCAACTATAACCGCGACATCGAGATTTTCCCGGTACTCAATGCCATTTTCGAAGGTATTTATGGCGAGAATCCCTACAAGTCGCCGACGGATATGGGTGTCAATATGGCAGGTTTCTGCATCTGTGACGACGAGGTGTGCTGCAATGCGTCGAAAGACGAAATCATACGTCGTTATTATGCTGCACTTTGCAAATATGTTCAGGGCAGAATACCCGAAAGCGAGGTCGATAAGAACGCGCTGCTAATGAAGCAGATGAAGATTACGACAGACTTCCGCCGTGTTACCGTGGCAGCGCACGATAGGGCTGCTTTGGAAGGCACGCCGGCTGCCGCAATAGAGCTTGAGGACGGCACCATCATCACCGGCCATTCGAGCCAGTTGCTCGGCGCCTGTGCCGCTATGCTCATCAACGCCATCAAGCATCTGGCCGGCATCGACCACGCCATCAAGCTGATATCGCAGAAGTACATCGAACCTATTCAATACACTAAAACAAAGCTGCTGCACGGCAAAAATCCGCGTCTGCACACTGATGAGGTGCTTCTGGCGCTGTCGATGTTGAGCCTGACCGACGAGAACTGCCAGCAGGCTTTGGAGACACTGCCGCTGCTGAAGGGGTGTCAGGTACACGCCACAACAATGCTAGGCGAGGTGGATACAAAGATTTTCAAGAAACTGGGTGTGGACGTCACTTCCGACCCAATGCCCAAAAAGAAACAATAAACATACAGAAATATGAAAGTTGGATTGATTGTTGCAATGGATATCGAGTATAACAAGATGCTCGAAACCCTGGGTGGCAAAACTGGACGCTTGGAGAAAAACGAAGTGGTGCTGTGGCAGTGTGGCATCGGCAAGGTTAACGCCGCTGTCGGAGCTATGCGGCTTGTCCAAGAGCATCATCCTGATGTTATCATCAGCACAGGCTTGGCTGGCGGCATCGATTCGAAAATGCAGGTGATGGATGTTCTTGCCGCCTCGCAGTGTGTCTATCACGATGTGGATTGCGGATCAAGTTTGGACTGCATACTTGGACAAGTGCAGGGGCTGCCGCCGCGTTTCGATGCCGACAAGCATCTTTTGGCTCACGCCTCGACAGTGCCTACAACCACGGGCGAACGACTGATGAGCGGACTTATATGCACTGGTGACCAGTTTATTACCGATCGTGAGCGGCAAAATGTCATCAAGCAGAATTTCCCTGACGGATTGGCTTGCGATATGGAAAGTGCTGCCATAGCCCAGACTTGTCACCTGTTGGGCATTCCGTTCCTAAGCCTGCGTGTTATCAGCGACACCCCTGGCCGTACTGACGACCACCATCAGCAGTGGGAAGACTTCCTCGCCTCGATGTGCGACCGTTCTTTCCATTTCGTAAAATGTTATCTTGAAACCCTTTAACCGCTAAACCCTAATTCTTATCAACAAACAATGGAAGTCATACAGAGTTTTACCATCGACCATACCCACTTGAAACCGGGCATTTATGTCTCCCGTATCGACCGAGGTTTCACCACTTTTGACCTTCGCATCACCGAGCCTAACCGCGAACCGGCCATCGCTCCTTCGGCGATGCACAGCCTAGAACACCTTATGGCCACGTGGTTCCGCAATTCAAGGGCCAAGGAGGATGTTGTTTATGTCGGTCCTATGGGCTGTTTGACAGGAATGTATGTTATTATGCTCGGTAAGTACAGCGTTCAGGATATGCGTAAGCTGACGATGGAATGTCTGGAGTGGATATTGGAGCAGGACGAGGTTCCAGCCACCACACCCGAAACGTGCGGCAACTACCTGCTTCACGACTTGCCTATGTGCAAGTGGGAGGCAGCCCGCTATCTTGACAGAATAAAGAATGATTTCCATTGCGAGTATGCAAAACTGCAAGTCACTCTGTCAGATGGTAAAGTGTTTGCTGATGCATAGTTGATTAAAAGATTTTTTTTTCATTACTATAAAATAATTTGAGAAAAGTGCCGTTTAAGCACTGTTTTTGGCCCCGTAGTTCAGTTGTATAGAACGTCGGATTCCGGTTCCGAAAGTCGTGGGTTAGAATCCCGCCGGGGTCACAAAGATTTTCGAATGTGATGTATTATCATTTTCCTATTTACGGTGAAGGTTAGTTGTTCTTTTCACCGGCTAATTCCGATAATAAAAGTATTTTTATAGAAACAAAGCCAATGAGAAGCGAGGGGGAACGTATAATCAGTAGCGACGAGTGGAACCGCTTGAAGACGCTGGCTGATGAGGCAGGAATGGACACCCTGTGCTTGGTCAACGACTACTTCACTTCACCTCCTGCAATATACAATGTCGAGCACCGAACAGTGTCAGACTATCATTTGATAAATGACTATAACCATCCTTACTATTCTAAAGAAATCAACCCTAGTTTTTGGCCATACAGGACGTTCTGTAAATACCTTCTGTCGCTCGCTGACCCCTCGCTGCCTTTCGACTGCGACGACGAACATTATCAACCAACGGAAAAATAATAGAGAATGGTGTTCTTCGGACTTTCTTGATTTCACGTATCACCTTTGCCGGTGTGCTAGCTGCGATCATATTTGCAGGCACATCTTTGGTGACAACGCTGCCCGCGGCGACAATGAAGTCCTCGCCAATGGTGACGCCGGCCAGCACCTTTACATCGGCGCCCATTTCGTCCTAAAGAAAAAATGTTTCCATAGTAATATGTTGGAAAAAAAGTATTAAATTTGCAATGTTTTATTTTAGCCTGATTTGGGTTGGGATTATTGAAAAACAGCGAGCTGCGACGGCGTGGGCGTTCGCCTGACGCGGGGAAATATGCAATATGAGGAGAACGAAAGCTTGTTATGTGGAACCGATATGTTCCCGTCCTTTTTCGACATCGGTGAAATCGCTTGTTTTTGCGTGTTGAACTGATGGTGAAGGCTGAGATAAATCATAAAAAAACAATTTAATACAATTGAAAGAAACGAAAATAGTCAATGAATCAATTCTTTAATAATATCAAACCCGGAGGACAGCTATTGGCGATGGTGCTGATTTTTGTGGTGCTTTTCATAATTGCCGTCGGTGCGATGATAATAATGATTCTTGTTGAAGGCAACCCGGTGTCGCTGGGGTCGCAGGCGGTGTCGCAGATTGTGGCATTTGCCGGAACGGCGCTGGTTTTCGCTTGGATGTTTCAGGAAAGTCCGCTGGAATACCTCAAAATCACTGGTGGCCACCGCGTTGGGAAGGGTATGCTTGGCGCAACACTGGTGCTGCTGTGTGTCATCCCATTGTCTGACTGGCTTACAACCGTCAATGAAAGTTGGCATTTCCCGCAGAGTATGGCCTGGCTCGAAGAACAGCTGCGACAGAATACCGAAAAATCGCAGGCTTTGGTTGAGTCCTTTTTGCTGCGCGACGGGGTAGGGGCGTTTCTCTCCAATCTGCTGGTTTTGGCTGTACTGCCAGCCATTTGCGAGGAGTTGCTGTTTCGCGGGGCATTGCAGCAGACCCTGGGACGTTGTCTGCGCAATCCGCACGTGGTCATTTGGCTTACCGCCGCTATTTTCTCGCTTTTTCACGGTGAGGTTTTCGCCTTCCTTCCGCGTTTTATGCTCGGTGCCGCATTGGGCTACCTATTCTATTACGGTGGCTCGTTGTGGATCAACGCAACAGCCCATTTCCTCAACAACGCCATACTTGTGGTACTCTACTATCTCGCCAATCTGGGTGTGATAGAGATAGATATGACCGAAAGTTTTAACACGCCGTGGTATTTAGCGTTGGCAGGTCTTGTGGTGGCGATTCTTTTTTTCAGGCTTTTTTTCTGCAAAAAAAACGATAATATTTCTTTGGACGAAAATAGTTGAAAATTATTGTTTTATGTTCGTGACGTATATTTTGCTTCAAGAAAAAAGTCAAAAAATGTCTTTGAAATAAAAAAAAATAGTAATTTTGCACTCTGTATTTTTAATGAAAAAATATTAAATAATTATACAAATGACTAAAGCTGAAGTAGTTAATGAAATTGCCCAGAAAACGGGCATCGAGAAAATTGCCATTATGACCATCGTTGAAGAACTTATGACGGTCATTAAGGATTCGCTTACCGAAGGCGAAAATGTTTATTTACGCGGTTTTGGCAGCTTTATTGTCCGCAAGAGAGCTGAAAAGACAGGCCGCAACATTTCGAAGAACACCACAGTCATAATCCCAGCTCATAACATCCCGGCTTTCAAGCCCGCCAAGAGCTTTATGGTTGATGTGAAGAACAATACGAAATAACTTTAAAATTAAATAATTATGCCAAACGGTAAAAAACACAAGAGACATAAAATGTCAACGCACAAGCGTAAAAAACGCCTGCGCAAGAACAGACATAAAAAGAAATAAGCCTTTTTAGGCCGTTTCTTTTTTAGGACATCTAACTAAACCAAAAACAAATTACACAGCGCCGAAAGGGGTTGTTGTGTAATTTGTTTTTTTGTGAAACGGGACCGGTTGCACAAAGATTCTATACTACACTAATGGAAAAAGAACTAATTATATCTGCTTCCACCGATGAGGTGCAGGTTGCTTTGCTGGAAGACAAGCAGTTGGTGGAACTACACAAAGAAAAGAAAAACAATCGTTTCGCCGTTGGAGACATTGTGCTGGGCAAGGTGCGCAAGATTATGCCGGGATTGAATGCCGCTTTTGTAGATGTCAACGACGAGAAGGATGGCTTTCTTCACTATATCGACCTCGGACCGTCGTACAATTCGTTCGAGAAGTATCTGCGATTGGCGATGAACGGCGACGCGAGTGTCAGGACACTCAAGGACTTCACTATCGAGCCGGTGTTCGGCAAGACAGGCAACCTTTCCAACGCGCTGAAAGTAGGACAATATCTGCTGGCCCAGATAGACAAGGAACCTATCTCGACAAAAGGTCCCAAACTTTCAGGCGACATTTCTTTTGCAGGACGCTATCTGGTGCTCGTTCCGTTTTCGAACCAGGTCTCTATCTCGCAGAAAATCAAGGGTAACGAAGAACGCAGCCGCCTGCGGCGGTTGATACAAAGCATCCGTCCCGAAAACTTTGGACTCATAGTGCGCACCGTCGCGGAAGGCAAATCGGTAGCTGATTTGGACAGCGATTTGAGGATGTTGATGGAGAAATGGGAGCGGATGACCATCAAGCTCAAAAAGGTTACCGGACCACAAACGATTGAATCTGAATTGGGTGTGGCTTCTGTGCTGCTGCGCGATGTGCTTAACGACGATTTCAATACCATCTATTGCGACAACGAGGATGTGTGCAACGAGATGCGCACCTATCTCCAGTCTATTGCTCCTGACAAGGTCGATATCGTCAAGCACTACAAAATGACAACCCCTATCTTCGAACAGTTTGGTGTCCAGAGAGACATACGTCGTGCTTTCGGCAAGATAGTAACCATACGATCAGGCATTTATCTCTATGTGGAGCATACTGAGGCTATGCACGTTATCGACGTGAACAGCGGCAACCATATCAAGGCCGGAACCGGTCAGGAGGATACCGCACTGCAGGTGAATATTGAATCTGCCAAGGAAATTGCCCGCCAGCTAAGGTTGCGCGATATGGGTGGCATCGTCATTGTCGATTTCGTGGATATGCAGAAAGCGGAACACCGTCGCGAACTGTACGAAGTGATGACCGCCGAGATGAAAAAGGACAAGGCGCGTCATACAATCTTGCCACTCAGCAAGTTTGGCTTGATGCAGATAACTCGTCACCGTGTCCGTCCGGCAATAGAAGTCGATGTGCAGGAAAAATGTCCTTTCTGCGAGGGGACCGGCACTATTAAGTCCAGTCTTACCGTGGTTGATGATATCGAGTCGAATCTGCGCTACCTTGAGATGTCGCAGAGCGAACGCAAACTCACAATCCTCACGCACCCTTACATCCAGGCCTATCTCACCAAGGGCTTTAAATCAATGCGCCGTCAATGGCAGCGCAAATATGGCGTGCACCTGAAAATCAACCCGATGGAAAGTTTTAGCTTGTTGGAATACAAATTCTTGGATGCTTCTGGTGAAGAGATTTCAATGTGATTTCGATATTATTTTCTGGCAAAAACATTAAAAAAGACGTCCTGATACAATAAAGGACGTCTTTTTTCGTAATTATGTGCAAATTATGAGAAGATTTGCGCTTGTTATAGTTGTTCTGCTTGTTCTATTCCCCTTGGCCGCCAGCGCGCAAAAGGGAATAGATGTTTCTCGTTTTCAGGACAGTATCAACTGGAAGCGTGTGGCCAATAATTCCAAAGTTGAGTTTGTCTATGTAAAAGCCACCGAGGGTGCCAGCATTTCCGACCCGATGTACAAATACAACGTCAAAAAGGCTCGTGAAGCAGGGCTTCTTGTAGGCAGCTACCACGTATATAGTAGCCGTACGACAGCCTACCAGCAATTTGCTAATTTTAAGAAGACCGTGGGTAAAACCAAGCAGGACCTTGTGCCTGTGCTTGATATAGAAGCCAATCATTGTAATAAACTATATATGGCCCGTGTAGATAAGCTGCTGGAACTTATGGAGAAAGAATATGGTGCCAAGCCGATGATCTACACCAGCGAGAAGCTCTACAAGACCCATTTCGATATCAAGAAATACAAGAAATACCACTATTTTATAGCCAATTACAAGCGCGAGCCCTCGATGGCCTACACTTTGTGGCAATACACCCAGCGGGGCAAGTTGAAAGGTATAGCAGGCTTTGTCGATTTCTCGAAGTTCCACAAGAAATACGATGTCGAAACCATCAAGATCAAGAAGAAAACGGCAGCAGCTCAAGCGTCGCAAGATACGACGGCAACAAACAAAACGGTAAAGGATGAAAAAACACCCCAACCTGCAGCAAATGCGAATAAACCGACGGGGAAATCCACACAGACATCCAAGAGCAGTACAAAGTAGCAAGATGCTGTTTTGTATGGTTTGATAATGAGCAGGTTGGCTCTTTTTGGAAATATTATTATAAAAATTATTTAAAAAGAGCCTGTTTTTTCAAATTAAATCATTAACTTTGCAAGTTGTTTCAAATAGTTACAACGGCTTGTCACGAAGTCGGTGTAATTGGGTTAATTTATTGACAATAAAAACAATACTGATATAATATTAATTTATGCAAAAGAGTAAAATAGGTCTCGATTTTGAGAAAGTGGAACACGCTAGAAGTGTGGCTCGCCGCATTGCTGACCAAGTTCAGGATTTTGTGGGCAATTATACCACTGTTGCAGTAGAACGCACAATCTGCCGACTGCTGGGTATCGACGGTATTGATGAAAATGAAGTCCCATTGCCCAATGTCGTTGTCGATGAGTTGAAGTCAAAAGGTCTGTTAGGACAAGGCGTAGCCTACTTTTTAGGCAATGCCATCATTGAAACAGGCAAAACACCTCAACAGATTGCCGATGCTATTGTGGCGGGCAAACTTGACATCACTCAACTGCCGATGCATCCGGTGGCTGACACCGCAAAGGCAATCCAGCCGTATGTCGATGAAAACATCACTCGCATCCGCAATAATCGCCTGCGTCGCGAGAACTACATCAACACCATAGGTGAAGGAACGAAGCCCTATCTTTACATCATCGTCGCCACAGGCAATATCTATGAGGATGTTGTTCAGGCTCAGGCTGGTGCCCGCCAAGGTGCCGATATCATTGCTGTTATCCGTACCACAGGTCAGAGCCTTCTGGACTATGTGCCCTACGGTGCTACCACCGAGGGATTTGGCGGTACCTTTGCCACGCAGGAGAACTTCCGCATTATGCGCAAAGCTCTCGACGAGGTAGGGGAGGAGGTTGGCCGCTACATCCGCCTATGCAACTACTGCTCGGGACTCTGTATGCCCGAAATCGCTGCAATGGGTGCACTCGAAGGTCTTGATGTTATGCTTAACGACGCCCTCTACGGAATCCTTTTCCGCGACATCAATATGCAACGTACGTTGATAGACCAGTATTTCTCGCGCATCATCAATGGTTTTGCAGGTGTTATCATCAATACCGGCGAAGACAACTATTTGACCACCGCCGATGCCTATGAAGAGGCTCACACCGTGCTGGCCTCCGACTTCATCAACGAGCAGCTGGCGCTTCTTGCAGGACTTCCCGAAGAGCAGCAGGGTTTGGGTCACGCTTTTGAGATGGACCCGATGCTTGAAAACGGTTTCCTCTATGAGTTGGCACAGGCTCAGATGATTCGCGAAATCTTCCCCAAAGCTCCTTTGAAATATATGCCTCCTACGAAGTTTATGACCGGCAATATTTTCCGTGGACACATTCAGGATGCCCTCTTCAACATCATAGGCCAGTGGACTCACCAGGGTCTGCAACTGCTGGGTATGCCCACTGAAGCTATCCATACGCCCTTTATGAGCGACCGTTATCTGAGTATCGAGAACGCCAAGTATATCTTCAACAATATGAAGGATATCGGCGAAGAGGTCGAGTTCAAGGAGGGTGGTATAATCCGCACCCGCGCCAAAGAGGTGCTCGACAACGCCACCGCTTTGCTTGAAAATATGGAACGCGAAGGCCTCTTTACAGCACTTGAAAAGGGTATTTTCGCCAATGTGAAGCGTCCGAAGAACGGTGGAAAGGGTCTTGATGGCGTTACACTGAAGGCCGACAAGTATTTTAACCCATTCGTGGATTTAATGAAGGGCAAAAAATAAGTGCTTGAAAATTAAACAATCAATCATTAACACAATCAATTAATCAAAAATATGAGTGAAGGTTTGTATTCAATGGAGGCTAAGGATTATGACAAAACCCTAGACCTCACCAAGATAAAGCCGTATGGTGATACAATGAATGACGGCAAAACGCAACTTAGTTTTACCCTCCCTGTGCCTGCTGGCGCTGAAGCCGAGGAAGCTGCCAAACAGCTGATGAAAAAGATGGGTTTCGAGAATCCGCTGGTTGTCTTTAGCAAGGAGCTGACCAAGGGTTTCACTTTCTTTAACTGCTATGGTAGTTGTACGCATACAGTTGATTATTCGACCATTCACGTGCCCAAGGTAGAATCGACCACGATGGATATGCACGAGTGTGATGATTATATCCGCGAGCATATCGGTCGCAAGATTGTCATTGTCGGAGCTTCGACGGGTACCGACGCCCATACCGTTGGTATTGACGCTATTATGAATATGAAGGGCTATGCCGGTCACTACGGTTTGGAACGCTATGATATGATCGACGCCTACAATCTCGGCAGCCAGGTTCCCAATGAGGAATTTATTGCCAAAGGTATTGAACTGCACGCTGACGCACTGATTGTCAGCCAAACCGTGACGCAGAAGGATATCCATATTAAGAACCTTACCGAGTTGGTCGAAATGCTTGAAGCCGAGGGCCTTCGCGATAAGATTATTCTCATCTGCGGTGGTCCCCGCATCAGCCACGAACTAGCGAAAGAACTGGGCTATGATGCAGGTTTCGGCCCCAACACCTACGCTGACGACGAGGCTTCCTTCATCGCCCAGGAAATGGTGAAGCGAGGAATGAAGTGATATCGTATTGCTTGAATGTTTTAAACAATCAAACAGTAAAACGTTGAAACAATAAAACATTAAAAAATAATAAAATGGACAAGAACGAAATTAGAACTTTTATTGCTCGTCGTGCAGCTCAGGAGCTTCACGATGGCGACGTAGTCAATCTCGGTATCGGTCTGCCGACCTTGATTCCCAACTATCTGCCTGAAGGCGTCAATGTCATCCTCCAATCAGAGAATGGTATGATTGGAATGGGTCCCACACCCGCCGAGGGTACCGAAGATCCTTGGATGATCAATGCCGGCGGCGGATTCATCACCGCAGTCGAGGGCGCAAGCACATTCGACAGCGCCACTTCGTTCGGCATCATCCGCGGTGGTCACGTTGATGTGTCCGTGCTTGGTGCTATGCAGGTCGATGAAAAGGGCGACTTGGCCAATTGGATGATTCCTGGCAAGAAAACCCCCGGTATGGGTGGTGCTATGGACCTCCTCGTCGGTGCCAAGAAGGTTATCCTGGCTATGGAACACACCGCCAAGGGCAACCCCAAGATTTTGAAGAAATGCACGCTGCCCCTCACCGCCAAAGGTCAGGTGAATATGATTATCACCGAAATGGGCGTGATGGAAATTACACCCGAAGGCATCGTTCTCACTGAGATCAACCCCGAGTTCAGCGTTGCCGACGTGCAGGCTGCCACTGAGGCTACACTTATCATATCTCCCAACCTCAAGGAGATCAAGTAAATGAATATATAATTGGGATGAGAGAGCCAGCTCTCTCATCCCTTTCCAAAAAACAATGAAATGAAGAAAACAATCCTTCTTCTCTCTCTTATAACGCTGGGACTGTCAGTCCACGCCAACAAGGTGCCGTCACCACAGTCGCTGCCGCCTCATATTGAGTTCAAATACTACGGCTTCTATAGCGTTATAGACTATACATTTATGATGAACCTCAACAAGGTTCACGGCGAATATCTTGACGAGTATATGCTTAACGGCATTACTGCTGTTGCTGGATGGCAGTGGCGCAAGGAGTCGGCCGTGGGCATTGGCTTCTCTTACCTCAACGACGCCAACGGCTCGTTTTCGCAGATACCTGTTTTTGTAGAGTTCCGCAGCCATTTCCTGCGCAGTCGCATAACACCATTCACTGTGATGCAACTGGGCTATAGTATCCCATTCGGTTCGAAGAACGCCGCGGTTAATTACACCCGTATAGAAGAAGGCGGCATCACAGCTGGCTTCTCCATAGGCGCCCGTTTTGCTATCAAACAGAGATTTGGCCTCAACATTTATGCTGGCTACCAGCTGATACAGAACAACAGCGTTGAGCGCGGTTTCAACAGTGTCGCCGCCACCCGCCTGCCGGAGTTGTACCACAACGTAAAATTCGGTTTGGGAGTTAATTTCTAACAACTCCCCTTTACCGACAACGTCAAACGTCAAACAAATAAAATGAACAAGAAAATCCTCGCATTAGCAATGGCGTTCCTCGTTTGCGGAGCCGCTGTTGCACAGTCAAAGAAAGATAAATCGGCCGAGTCAGTCTCCGTCAATGACGAGTGGAGCGATGTCGAAGTCTTCGAACAGCACAAGCTCTACCCGCGAGCCAACGTGATTCCCTACGGCAACGAGAACGCCATAGAGAAGAACGCCTATGAAGAGTCGCCTTACTACATCAGTCTTAATGGCGAATGGCGTATGATGCTGAAATCCAGTTTCGACAGTCGCCCGTCGAATATCGAGAAAAAAGACTTTACCACCGAAGGATGGCCTACCGTGACGGTACCGTCGGCACGTCTCTACGACGGCAGCAAACCAGCATTGTCGAAGAAAATCAACAGCCCGTCGGATATTTCCTCCAGCAAGAACTGGGTGGCAACTTATTATAAAGAGTTTGAGGCTCCCAAGAGTTGGAAAGGTTATAAAGCCTATTTGAATTTGCAGGCTAAATCGGCCTATTATGTCTGGGTCAATCAGGAGTATGTGGGTTATAGCGAGGATTCCCGCGATATTACTGAGTTTGAACTGACCAAGCATCTGAAGTTAGGCAAGACGAACAGCATTGTCATTCAGGTTGTAAGTACCTCCGACGGCTCGATGATCGAGTCGCAGTACGCACGCAGTGTTAACGGCATTACCTCAGATGTATTCATCGTTCTCAAGCCAGTGGTGAACATAATGGACTATAATCTCACTGCCGACTATAATGCGACAAACAAAATGGGTTCGCTGTCTTTGAACATTGATGTCTTCAACGAATTGAAGAAAGGACAGTATTACGTCGAATTCGAGGTGTGGGATCCCAAGGGTCGCCAGGTGGAGAAGATGGGACGTTGGATGGTGTTCGATAAGAAGAACGAACTGACAATGAAGATGGAGCGCGAACTGGGCGAAGTGCAGCCCTGGTCGGCTGAAACACCTAACATCTACACACTTGTCATCAGACTGCGCAACCAGAAGATGGAACTTATGGAGACTGTCGGCTGCCGTTTCGGTTTCCGTACCATCGAAATGCGTAATGGACTTCTGACTGTTAACGGAGCCCCTGTCACGCTTCGTGGCACCATCTATTCCTATTTCGACTACAGCAAGAACGGCATACCCACGAAAGAACAGGTGCGCCGCGACCTGCAACTTATGAAGCAGCACAATATTAACGCGGTGCGCACCACGCTCTATTCGCCTGCAGCCCCCTATTTCTATGAGATGTGTGATGAATACGGACTTTATGTTGTTTGTGACGCCAACCTGCAGCCATTCTCGACGCAGACCAAGGCCGTTGCCACCGACAAAGCATATATCAATCTCTTTATCACGCGTATGCAGAATATGTACGAGCGATTGAAAAACCATCCATCCATCATCGTGTGGTCGCTCGGCAACGGTGTTGATAATGGCGTTTGTATGGAAAACGCCTACCGTACCATCAAACAGAAAGACAAGACGCGTCCCACCATCTTTTCAGGAGCCGGCTTTTCGGACAATACCGACATTGTCGCGCCTGTCGATATCGAATATGACGATTTGAAACTATTTGCAGCCAAGCAGACCCAGCCGCGCCCGCTTGTGATGGCTTCGTTCGGGTCTGTGAAGGGCAACAACTACGGCAGCCTCGAGCCTCTGTGGCAGCTGGTGCGCAATAACACTTATCTGCAGGGTGGTTTCGCCGCCTATTGGAACCCGTCGGACTATTTCGACGTTCAGAATCAGCAAGATGCCGCCTCTGCCGGCTTAGTTGATAAAAACCGCAATGCGGTACCGTATCTGGCAGAGTTGCGCAACATCTACCGTCCCTTCGATGTCAAGCTGGTCAATATCAGCCCCGATGCCGCCGAGTTTAATGTCACCAACTTCCTGTCGTATCTTACACTTAACGACTATATCCTTGAGTACAAAATATTTTCCAACCTCAAGAATCGCATTATTGAGGGAGAGGTGTCTGTCGCCCTCAAACCGACTGAGTCCAAGAATTTTAAACTTAAAATACCTGCATTGACTCTCTATGCCGGTGAAGAACTCTTTATACGCTTCACTGTCCGTCAGCGCAAGGATGGCGAAGCGGTGCCAAAGGGTACCGAGCTTGGCGTCGTCGAGTTCCCGCTGCCGATGAAAGAGGTCAAGAAAGAGAAGTTGCCCGATTTCGACCGTGAGAAACTTTTTATGAACACCGAAGGCAATATCGTAAAGGTTTATAATGACAATATTGACATTCAATATGATATTGACCACGCCGATATTATTTCGTTCCGTTTCCGCGACCGCGATATGTTGCTTGCTGCACCCCAGATCAACTTTTGGCGTGCCGCTACCGACAACGACCGCGTCGATAAGAATGCCCTGCGTATCTGGCGCAACCTGTCGCCGCAGAACATAAAGCGCAATGTCGTCGCCACCAATTACCGTCAAGTCGATGAGAATACCGTATGCATCGACGCAATGCTGCGTTATTCCGACAACAGTGGTGCCGTCTATTTTGATGTCAAGCAGTCCGTTGCAATACTCTACACCGGAGACGTGATTATTGACAACGAGATAGTCGCCACCGAGATGGTCAAAACGCTGCCTAAGTTGGGTATCCAGATGTGCCTTCCCAAGGCGCTCGACAGCGTACGCTGGTTCGGTCTTGACAAAGAAACCTACCGCGACCGCCGTTCGTCGGGCATTGCCGGCACCTACAAGTCGGCAGCAGGCTCGCTATTCCATCTCTACGACAAGCCTCAGGAGGCAGGCAATCGTTCCGGTGTGCGCTGGGTCTCGGTTGAAGATAATAACATTGGACTCTATGTCGATATGCTCGACACCAATTTTAATTTCAGCATCTACCCCTATTCCGATCGTGACCTCTATGATGGCGAGACCGCAGATGTTTTGCGCCAGCGCGACTTCTGGACTTTCAATGCCGACTACCGCCAGGCCGCCATCGGTAGTGCTCTTGCATCGCAGCAGGTTAGCGACCGCGATCTCATCACTGACAAACAATACCGTTTCCGTCTGCACCTGCGCGCCTATGATCTTAGCGAGTACAATCCCTATGATTTCTGCCGTGTTGAGTATCCGCAGATAGCCTCCAGTGTGCTGCCGATGCCTGTGGCTGCCAAAAGCCGTGACCGCTTTGACCAGCCTATGACAATCACCCTTTCCACCGATGTGCCCAAGGCTGAGATCCGCTATACTACCGATGGCAGCACGCCCGACGAGAAATCACTGCTCTACAAGAAACCTTTTGTAATCAGCAATTCGACTTACGTGAAGGCCAAAACCTTCAAAGCAGGGGCGACGCCGTCGTTCACGATGGTGCAGCGCTACAATTTCGACTATATTGAAAGCGCCTCCTTCGTCAACAAGCCCAACACTCCCTATAACTACAATCAGGAGAGCATCCTTTTTGACGGCGAACGTGGCGAGATCACTGAACTGTCGCGTGGCTGGCTGGGCTTCTCTGGCAACGACCTGAATGTCCTGTTCCAACTCAGCAAAGCCATTGAGTTGCAACAGGTAGAGGTCAGTTTCGCCCACGTTCCGGATGCGTGGGCCTTTGCCCCCAACGCTGTACAAGTCTATGTTTCGGCCGATGGCGAAAACTACTCGCCGGCTATCAACGCCAAGCTTAATTATGCCCCTGAAGAGCAATCGATGAACTCGCCGCAGCTGGTTAAGATCACAGTCGAGGTGAACCAGCCCGATGTCAAGTTTGTGCGCCTTGTGGCAAAGAATATGGGCCGTATTCCTGCTTGGCACAAGGCAAGAGGCTTGAAACCGTGGATAATGGTCGATGAAGTCCAACTCAACGAAGTAATACGTTAATCGATAATAGCTTAAATGAAATTTTTTGCATATACTCTCGCCGCTTTTTGTTGCCTGATACTGTTCGTTTCCTGTGAAGTCGAATTCTCGCCCAACGCAGAATGGCGTGAGACACCCGTTGTCTATTGCCTGCTCGACCAGGACGACGACACAACCTATGTCCGTGTTCAGCGCTGTTTTCTTGGCGAGGGTAACCAGTACCGTTATTCGTCCATCGCCGACTCCATCTATTACCCCGCCGATGCTCTTACTGTCACCCTCGAAGAGTGGGACACCTGGACCTCGTCGGAAGGTGTCGTCAACCGTGCCGGAAATGCACCGCGACGGGTATATAATATGGATTATACCGAGTTCGTAAACAAAGATGATGGACGTTTTTACAACACCGTCCAGCCGATCTATGCCTGTGCAACGGCCGGTATGCTTGACAGCACCTGCATCTACCGCCTGGTAGTGGTCAAGAACAGCACAGGCGAAACCATAGCAAGTTCCGAGACATCGCTTATATATGGTGATATGGATCTTGTCAAGCCCAACAACGTCACACTTTTCCAGTTTGCTGGCTCTGCCGGGAACAAAACCTGCGAGATTACCTGGTCGGCTATTACCAATGCTCGTCAGTACCAGCCTGTTGTGCGCTTTTTCTACCGTGATTTTATCATCAACACCTCTGTCACACCGCCCGACACCACCATCACGCCGCACTTTATCGACATACCCTGCAACACTGTCAAGAGCAATATGCGCGACCCGTTCCTCACAACCAAATTGGAGCAAAACTACTTCCTCTCGACCATCAGGAGTTCTATTGTCGATACCGTCTGCAATAAAAACATCATCGACACAGTCCAGGTTTACATCAACTGCTGTACCGAGGACTTGGCGGCATATATCTACGCAAGCAACCCTGGTGGTTTGCTCAATCAGGAGCCATTCACCTATACCAACATCAATGGAGGCCTTGGCGTTTTTGCAGCCCGGCGCCACCATATTTCATTTAAAGTCCGCACACCAGGCTCGTCTATCAGCAACTACATCCGCTCCCTAAAAGACCTCAACGTAGGCTTCTGAGAAATGTTTAGATGTATTAGACGGTTATGGTTGATAGAATAAAATCGAACTACCCCAACACCGCTTTTATTAGTTATAAAAGCGAAGACAAACGATGGGCAAAATGGTTGCAGCGGAAATTGGAGCGGTACAGAATACCCAGGCAGATTCGCGATAAATATCCGGAATTACCAGAAAAAATCAATCATATTTTCCGCGACGAAACCGACCTTTCGGGAGGTGTCTTGCGCGCGAGCCTTATAAAAGAATTGCTGGATTCCCAGTATCTTGTCGTTGTATGCTCTCCCAGAGCGACAAAGTCTAAATGGGTTAATGAAGAAATCGAGACATTCGTAAATGCCGACCGCTCGTCAAACATTATACCTTTCATTATAGAAGGCACGCCCCATTCCGGAGACGAAAAAACAGAATGTTTCCCGAAGGCACTGGCCGAATTGCCAAAAGAAGACGAATTGCTGGGTCTAGATGTACAGAAGGTTGGTCGCCAGAAAGCTTTGGCACGTGTTGTTGCCACTATTCTGGATGTTCGTTTTGATGATTTGTGGCAACGCCACCATCGACGGTTGGCGCGAAGACGTATAGTATTCGCTGCGATGCTTGCGACTTGCCTGCTCTCTTCCTGCGCGCTTTGGTATTATTTGCATCCTGTATATCGCTACTTTGCCGACTATGTCGATTGCAACGGTGTTCCGGAAGGTGTTATACCTCTTACAGATGAACAAGTCGCTCACAGAGAGTATAGTTATCGGTTTCAGTACAATCGTATTCCACTTGGTGAACCTGGAGCACTCGAATGGCGACTGAAAAGGGTTTCATCCATAAATTCGTCGGGAAATGTTGAGAAAATCAGCCTCTTACTTTTTAGCAACCGTTATCCGGTCATTGAACTGGAGTACAACAAGAATACTGGTTCGATATCGAAGGTCATCAATTGTGACAAGAAAAACCGTCCCATCGTTACATATATGATGTCCGAACACGATGGACAGGCTGCAATGATAGCCGACTTTGTGGCATCCAACAAAGATTATGGTTTTGAATATGCCGATGCATTGTTCATCGACCCGTCAAAAGGCGATGATGATGACACCCGCAAGTCCGGGATCGTGAGGTATGCATATCAGCGGGACAAAAACGGACATATTGTCAAACTGTCATTCCATTCAAGCAATGACTATGATCTGGCAAGAAGCACAATTGTCAATCAGGAGGGAGTGGCATCGATAAAATACACTCTTGATTCATTGGGCAGACGCATCAAGGAAGAATATTTTGATCTTCAAGGGAACAAAACATCAGCCAAAGAAGGTATATACTCTACAGAATATGAATATGATTCGCTCGGAACGCCGGTAACAACCTGCTATTATGACTCAACAGGAAATCTAACGGGAAACGATCGTTACTGGGCAATATGCAGAAGTAAGACCGACCGATACGGCAATTGTATTGAATGCTGCTATTATAATGAAAAAGATCAGCCTTGTGTGACCAAATTAGGTGCTTCGCATGAGGTCTTCTCTTTTGATGAAAACGGTCATTGGGTGTCATACGAAAATTACGACACAAATGGGCGACTTGTATTTGTCGATGATGGATGGGCCAGAAGCAAGATGGAATATGACCGTCGGGGGAACAGAATTTCATTCACTTACTACGGTACTGACAATCAAAAATGCATTTGCAAAGATGGCTATAGCACAGTAAGATACAAGTTTAATCGTCATAACGATTTAAAAACTATCTCTTTTTTTGACAACAATGGCAAGCCTGCCTATAATATTCAAGGAATTGCAAAAGCCCTGTGCAAGTACGACAGACAAGGAAGACGGACGGAAGAGGCATATTACGGTATTGACGGCAGGCCCTGCTATTCAAAAAAAGGAATGTCGAAGGACGTTTTTGTCTATGACAACAACGGAAGAATCGTAAAAGAACAGTATTATGGAATCGACGGCAAGCCAACTCTCATTGACAATGGATCGGCAGAGTTAAGACGAAAATATGACGACCGTGGCAACGTCGCCGAAGAATCGTTCTATGGAATAAACGGCAAACCCATCAAATGCAAAGATGGCTATGCCGTTGTTCGATTCAGGTATGACGATAAAGGCAACAGAACGGAGTTCTCATATTATGATACATATGGAGCACGGTGTGCCGACAGTGTGGGAGTGTCTGCCTATGTCAACAAATTCGACAATCGCGGGAACAGAGTGGAAGTTGCCTATTACAATACATATGGCGAAAGATGTGTTTATATCGATGAATATTCAAGATTCATATCCAAATATGATGTAAAAGGCAATTTAATAGAACAGAGATACTTCGACACCGCTGACAAACCCTGCTTTACTATAGACCGCTATGCAGTGATGAAAAAGTCCTACGACAATCGTTGCAGAGTGACGGAAGAACACTGTTTCGATACGTGTGGGAATCCGTGTATGAATGTTTCTGGATATTCGTCGGCTTATTTTTCGTATATAGGCGACAATATCAAGATATCCCGTCTTTATGACGCAAAGGGTTCGCCTTGTACTGGCAAAACCGGACTCCATAAAATTATACAGACATTCGACCATAGGGGCAATGTGGTCGAAGAATCGTATTATGATGTGAACGAACACCTTTGCGATGACAACGGTGGAGTGGCCAGAACGGTACAAAAGTATGACCAATACGGCAGAAAAGTAGAGGAAAGCTATTATGGCAAGGATGGCAACCCTGTCAAGGCCAATTCATACCAAACATCCAAGATCAGATATAAATACGATTCCCGTGGCAACATCGTCGAATTGTCCTTTTATGACACCTTAGGCCACCTTGGCCATATTGCAGCTCCCATAGTAAGGAAGGAATATGACGAGAAAGGATATATGATGAAAGAGTCCTACTTCGGTGTTGATGGCAAACCCTGTGCATTGAATAATGGCGTTTCCTATTGCATCGCAGAACGCGATGCAAAGGGCAAACTGACAGCATTGTCATTTTACGACATAAACGGATGGTTTATAGATCGCAAAGAGTATTGAACCTCATTAACTATTAAACGAGCTTCCGACATACCGCGACCATCCACAAGGCCATCTTTGGATTTAAAAATAAACTGACAAAATGTCAATTTTTTTGTTTTAGCCTTATTCAAACAGACAAAAAACGTCCAAAAAACGCAATTTTTAACCCACTAAAAACCAATACCATCTTCTTATCAAAGTTTACCAAATTACTGTCAAATTTTTACCATCATTTACCGCGGTAGAATATGATAAGAAGTATGACAAAATGTCATATAGTTTTGGTCTGGGCAAGGGAGGGGATGGCGGTGCTGGGTTTGAAGCGGCAGATTTCCGGAAATGTGCTTTTCTTGAGTTCAATTAGAAAATGCAACACAAGAGTAAAAAATATTTTGCCATATTATAAAAAGTCTGTATCTTTGCAAAATATATTTGGAAATAGAAGTAATTATATAACAGTAAATTAAATCGTAGAAATGAATATTTCAAGAGAAAATTCCGGCGAATTGGACCTTTTGATCAAGATTGATATCGCCGAAAACGACTATGCTGAGCAAGTAAAAAAACAACTGAAGGACTATCAGAAAAAGGCAACTGTCCCCGGCTTCCGTAAGGGTATGGCTCCGATGGGTCTGATTCAGCGTATCTATAAAGCGTCTATCGTTGCCGACCAGGTGCAGAACCTGCTTGGCGAGTCGCTGTATAAGTATCTTGACGATGAGAAGCTTGACATCATCGGCAGCCCTCTCGCTAACGATGAGAAAACGGGAAAACCGGACTTTGAGAAGGATACTGACTTTACTTTCTACTTTGACGCTGCTCTGATGCCGCAGGTGAACATCGCCTGGGACAAGGTCAATGCTAAACTGTACCAGATTAAAATCAACCCGAAGGATATCGACCGCCAGATTGAGGAAATCACCAAGCGCTACGGCTCGTTTGAGACTCCGGAAACTGTTGGTGAGGGCGACTTTGTGTATGGCAAAATCGAGGAGCTTGACAAGGATGGCAACGTGAAAGAGGGTGGTGTGAGCACCTTTACTTCGTTCGACCTCTCGACGTTGAAGAATGCCGACGAGATTTTGCCACTGTTTATCGGCAAGAAGGCTGAGGAGAAGGTTGTTTTCAATATCGCCAAGGCTTTCAGTGCTGCGGACATCGAGAAGAACCTGCGTATGGATGCCGCTGCCGCCAAGAAATTCAAATCGGACGTTCAGTTGACTATCAGCGGCTGCTCGCACATCACTCCGCACGAGGTGAACGACGAACTGTTTGCCAAGGTGTTCCCCAACGAGAAGGTGAAAGATGTGGCTGCTTTCCGCAAATTGCTGAGCAAGGATATGGAAAAACAGTATAACGAGCAGGCTGACATTCTCTATGTCAACGAGGTGCGCAAGCAGCTGCTTGACAACTTCGACGCCACGCTGCCGGAGGCATTCCTGAAACGCTGGATTTTGAGCCGCGGAGAGAAGGATATGACAGCTGAGACACTGGATGCCGAATGGGAAGAAAAGTATATCCCGTCGCTGAAATGGGAGATTCTCGATGCTGCCCTGAACAAGATTAGCTCGATTGAACCGACTCAGAACGAAATAGTTGACTATATTAAGGATGTCCTGAAACAGAACGATAGCGCAAAGGATGGCGAGGACAACGAGGCCTATGAAAAACGTATTGAAGAGGCTGCCCGTAGCATCGCCCGTGAACGTCAAAATGTTCAACAGATTGCCGACCGTGTTGCTGTTCGCAAGACCAGCGTTCTGTTCAAAGAACAACTGAAACCGGAACCTGAAAAGGTGACAATCAAAGATTTTGTCGAAATAGCTAAATAAATCTACAAAGGGCGGTAACGACACCGCCCTTTATTAATTAATATGTTGGTTCGCCAGTGCTTAAATTTAGCAAATATATTTTGGCTATTTTGCTGCTGTTGCCCTTAGAGCTGAACGCGCAGCTGCAGGAGATGTTCCGCAACAGTTCTGTGTCGTTTGGCACAGGGGCCAACTACTATTCGGGCAATGTGGGCTTCGGCGCGGAGGTGGCTTTCGACAAATGGGTCGTTTCGACTGTTGCGATGCGGGCACAGATTGAGGCGAACTTTTCGACGGGGCACTCGTCGGCGATGCACCTTTACTACTACGGTCACGCCGATATTATGATAGATTTATTCTCGGCACTGAAGGGGCGTAACCCTAGCGACCTGTGGCGCAGCTACTTCTTGATGGGCGGTGGTATGGTACATACGCAGGGCGACAACGATTTCTGTGCAATTATAGGTTTGGGTGCACAGCTGAAATTTGCCGATGACTGGCGTTTTTATGCCGAAGCGAGTTGTATGGCTCATCCTTACGATTTCGACGGCAATGAGGCTTCGTCGGCAATGATGGCTCTGAATTTCGGCTTGGTATATGACATAGCCAACAATCCCACGCGCAGCCGGTCGCGCGAGGAGACGCAGCGGTTCGGCAACGACTGGTTCTTCAATGTTGCTTTGGGATGCAGTTCAGTCAATTACGGCGAGATAACGTCGCTGGGTCAGCGTGCCAAACTGCTGACACCCACTTTCGAATTTGGCATCGGCAAACGGCTTACAACGCTGTGGCAGATAAGACTCTGCGCTTCGGGCTTGTATGCCAAAACATTGGAGGACTATTTCTCGTACTACAACATTCGCGGCGACATAATGATTGATCCGGTGGCTTATTTCAATTCCACCACTTCTAACCCTAAGTTTTCGGCACGTCCTTACCTTGGTGCCGGAGTGGTGACTCGTCTGGACAACCAGTCGCATTTCCTGATAACCCCGGTGGCGGGTATGCAACTGGCTTGGAGGGCGGATCGCCGCAACCAGATATATTTCGATGCCCGCTATCTGGTTACACCGCCAAGATTTGTGCAGTCGTCATTAAACCAGCGCATCGGGTCGGTGGGAATTATCACTCTGCTGGCAGGTTATTCATACACATTCTCGCCAGTAAGTTTCAGATAAAATAAGTTTTTTTAATCATCAACCTTCTTTCTTCCAAGTTGATGTAAGTCCTATTACGGGCCTTTTGATGTAGTAGCGCATTTCTATGTCTTTACCGTTCTTGGCGCGTTTCCCTTTGAGGTTGTATGTTTTGCCGCTGTTTGGGTCGTATATCAGGCCATCGACCCATTCGCCATCTTTATAGGTGAGGTTCCATACGGTGATGATTTGGTCGGCGGTGCGGTTGCGTTTCTTTGGGTCGGGATTGTTGATGTCGGTTCTAGGGGTACCGTCTGCGTTGTTGGGCTGGCTGAGCCATACGAATTTTCCTTGATATTTACCGTTAGTGGCCTTATATATTCTAATCTTTACCACGTCGTCACCAATTGGAGATTCAACAAGATAGGTGCCGCAAATGTCGTCGGCCGGATTGCTGTTTTGGGAAAAAGCAATGTTCGCTGTGAAAAGAGCAAAGGAAAAGAATAGGATTTTAATATAATTCATTGTTTTAAATGTGTTTGGTGATGTCAATTGAAAAATTTCCAAGTGATGCCCCAGTAAAGTCCAAAGTTTTCAAGAGGATAGTGCGGGAGACTGAAATAGTTGGGCGTGAAACCCGGCAACTCTTCAAGAGGAGCGTTGAAGTGGCTGGCTTTAAGATAGATGCTGGCGCGCTTGACTTGCAGGTTGATCCAGAAGTCGGCAACAAGATAGTTGCCCACCTCCACATCATCCTGTCGGTAAAAGGCACCGAGCAGGGGATTCCATCCGTCAGCACGGTATTTGGTGTGGTAGCGCAGGTCGAAACCTGTCTGCATCTGCAGGGCACCGCGGAAGAGGCTGAAGTCGGCGAAGAGGCTGTTTTTGCTCGCGAAAAGGGGAACACGTATAACGGCATCGTCACTGCTGTTTTGTAGCATCTGCTGTAGGCGGATGTTGAACCAGCCAAACTGCAGGTGCGCCATTGCGCTGGCCTGTGTCAGCAAAGCGGTCTCGCTGCCCTGCGTAGGCAACATTGACGCATCGAACCATACGTTGTCGCTGAGAAGTGTGGCGGCTGCCGAGATATCGAACAGCCTGATATGTCCGGCAACGGTGTCGGGTCGTGCGAAAAGGTAGCGGACTTTAAGCTGTTGTTGCTTGATTTTGTTGTAGTTGCTGCCAGTATAGTTCCAAGCATAGTTTCCTTCATTATGATAGAAGATGTAGTCTGGGCTTGTTGCTTCTGACAATGCCGATAGCGAAAAGTTGTAAATATCCAATTGCGCCGACAAACGGTAGTCGCCGGTGCGATTTCCTCCGTTTACCTCTTCAGCCATTGCCTTGAGACGAAATTTGCCCAAGTTGAATACGGCCTGTGCAAAAGGTGATACGGTAAATTCATTGAAGCCATAACTACTTATCGTCGTGTCTGTCGCAAATTGCACTTGATTGTATTCCGGTCGAATGCCAAACAGCAGCACGAATGGATTTTTCCAACGATGGCTCATATAGGCATCGTTGGTCCAATACAGTTCGCCATAGAGTTTATGGTGACGTGTAGAGTCGTAATAGAACGTGGTGTCAAGCAATGTCGGGTTGTAAAACCAACTGTTGGCCTGGTTGTCGTAGAATGTCCGACGATGACGTGAATAATTGATATCGATAGCAAAAACCCCGGTGTTGTACGAATGCGGATTATGCGGACGGATTGTGTCGTACCCGATAACAGTATCTTTTGCAATTGTTTTGAAGTGAAATCCAGTTGCAGTGTTAGACACGCCGTCATTTTCATTGTTTGCAGCAACGGTATCTATTGATACTGTGTCTATTTTGGTAGTTTTTATCGGACGCAAATGTTCAAATTGGCGTACCGTATTGAAACTTTGGTGAACCCACACTTCCAAATCGCGCCATTGATTCTGTGCGCTGTACATATTGACAGGAACTCCCGATTCTCGCGGGTAACTCCAACAGGATGCGTCGTTTTGCACACCTCCGTTCTCTTGCTGCCGCAACCGGTTGTTGCTGATGCCAGCTTGCAGCTGGTAGCGAGAATCGGCTGAATAGTAGTTGGTTGTGACGTCGATAACATTGTTGGTGACACCGCTGTTGGTGTATAGTCCGTCGCGGCTGACAAGGTCATAGAGAAATGCAATATTCCAGCGTGGCTGAATGTTCTGGGTGTGGATGATGTGTATCTGATAGTCTTTGTTCAACGAACTGTTGTAACTGAGCAGAGTGTAGGGTGTTAGCGTCTGGAAGAGCTTCATCCTGTGTAAGTTGTGACGATAGACTGGATGAATGTCGGGCTCAAACAATGGCGACAGAGGTCGGGGGGTATTAGGAAATAGTGCTGTCTGGCATTGTCCTAGAGCTCCGAGATCGAGATAATAGTTGCCGTCTAACTGGTGTGCCGCATTGAAAAACTGGGCGCCGGTGGGATTGAGCGAAGGATTCTCCAGCCTTGTCATTTTAACACTACGCCGTGCAGGTTCGATGGCCATCACCTTCATCCTAAGAATGGAGTCGGTTTCTTCGTCATTGTCGAAAATAATCCCTTGCGGTTGATCATTGCGGGTTGTGTCGGGTTCTTGGTCAAAACCGGGCTGGGCAAACTGTGCGGCGGGGTTTGCTGTCGATGAAGAGGAACTGTTTCCGCCGCCCCTCGTCCTGGTAGGCTTTTGGGCAGATGACGAGACAGGAGCAACTATCCCGACAGCGAGAATCAGGAGAAACGAAAATTTCCGTAAATTTTTGAAAATGTTCACGAAATAATTTTCAATTTTCAACTTTATTCTATGCTTGGTGCAGGAAACGCTCTGCGTCGATGCCGGCCACACAGCCTTTGGCGGCGGCTACGCAGGCTTGGCGGTAGTTGGGGTCGCACACATCGCCGGCGGCGAAAACACCGGGAATGTTGGTGGCGCTGCTGGGATTCTGTACTTTTATGTATCCTGCTTCGTCAAGTTCTATCTGACCATCAAGAAAATCGGTGTTGGGTTGATGTCCGATGGCAACAAAGAAACCGGCAATATCAAGGCGGGTCACCTCGCCGGTTTTGACATTTTTGATATCGGCACCGATGACGCCGTCCATATCATTGCCTACAATTTCTTGCGTCACACTGTTCCAGAGAACTTCAATTTTCGGGTTGTTAAGCACGCGGTGCTGCATAGCTTTCGAGGCGCGCAGCTCGTCGCGACGCACTATTTGATATACTTTGCGACAGAGGGTGGCGAGATAGGCGGCCTCTTCGCAGGCAGTATCGCCACCGCCGACAACGGCAACGTCCATATTCTTGTAAAAGAATCCGTCGCAGGTGGCGCAAGCCGACACACCCTGTCCATAATATTTTTTCTCGCTTTCGAGTCCCAGCCAGCGGGCCGATGCGCCAGTGGCGATAATAACCGTCTCGGCTTCAATCTGTTCTCCTTTGTCGTCGGTGGCAATGAAGGGGCGTTGCGAGAGATTTATTTTTTCTATGGTGCCTTTGCGCATCTCGGTACCGAAACGCAGAGCCTGTTTGCGCAAATCGGCCATCATTGCAGTGCCGGAAATGCCTTCAGGATAACCCGGAAAATTCTCTATCTCGGTCGTTATCGTCAGTTGGCCTCCGGGTTGGATACCTTCGTAAAGCAGAGGTTTGAGGTCGGCACGTCCGGTGTAAATACCTGCAGTGTAGCCGGCCGGACCCGAACCAATGATTAAGCAACGTGTGTGTGTCATATTTCTTTTATTTTTAATTCTTTAATTCAAAACGTAATTGTCACTCCCGCCTGTAGCAAACGGCTGAACTGTCCTTTGTTCGAACGGAAGATGCGATATGTGCCGCTACCGTTCTCTTTTGCTATGTTGAGCATTGAGTTGTAGTATCTTACATCAACACCAATATGTTCGGAAAAACGGTATCTAAGTGAAGCACAGAAGGGTAGAGGGTCGAGGGTCTTGTAGTTGTCCGATTGCAGGTTGTCGTAGGAGCCGTCGGTGGTGACTTTGGCTTTCGCCAAAATGGCAGGAGCAATGCCGGCCGCCAATCGCAATGGCTTCTGTTCCAAGAAGTCATAGGCAAGCATCAGTGGCACTTCAACATAGAATAGGTTTATGTGTCGGTCCAATGTGCTGTTGTTTATTTGCGAACCTTTCTGCGTCAGTCCCAATTCGACAATGAAGCGAAAGCTGCCATCGTCACTAATTGGAAACGAGGTATTTACGCCACCGTGAAACCCGATTTTGTTGTAGCTGCCGGCCGCGTCGCCGTCGATCTGGCAGAAATTGACACCGCCTCGCAGTTCCAAGTCGAAAACACGGCTGTGCGAGCGTTTACGATGCTGGGCTTCAGCATTGTTGGACACTGTCAGCATCGTCACTGCAAGCAGAAGATAAACTATTTTTTTCATTGTTTGCTCCTTTCTACAAGGTTTGTTGTTGATTCGCCGGGCACTAACGCGATGAGTTCCAGACGGCCGCCGTATGATTCGACAAAGTCGGCACCGACAACGTTGTCGCGGTTGTAGTCGCCACCTTTGACGAGGATGTCGGGTTTGATGGCCTCAATTAGTTTTATTGGCGTATCTTCTTCAAAAACAACTACGTAATCGACAAAGGCGAAAGCGGCGAGCACTCTTGCGCGGCTTGTTTGGTTGGAGATAGGGCGCCCGCTGCCTTTCAGCCTGCGTACTGAGGCGTCGCTGTTCAGTCCCACAACGAGCAAATCGCCCAAGTCGCGGGCACGGCTCAGATAATCGACGTGACCTTGGTGTACAAGGTCAAAACAGCCGTTGGTAAAAACAACAGTCTTGTCACTGGCATTGAGACGCTCGGTCAACTGGCTCAGTGTTACGATTTTGGCATCTATGTTGTCGTGAAAACTCATTCTTGCACCTTTTTTTTCTTTAATAGTGAAAAATAAACCAGATATGCCAAACCAACAATCAGAACTATAACTTGTTGCGAACTCCATAGCAGCCATCCGCAGGCCAGTCCCGTGGTCTCGCCGATGCCGTAAAGCGCCAGTGCCTGCCATACGAGGACAGGGTAGGCACCAAGTCCGCCTTGTGATATCATCATTCCCACCGAACCAAACAGATAGATAACAAATGCTGTCTGGAAACCCAGATGCATCGTGTCGGAGAATGCCTCAAGGATTATCCATCCTCCGGCAATATACAAATAATAGATTATCAGGCTGTAAATGAGGAACAGGATAGTCGATTTCGTTCCCAGGTGCAGTATGCTTTTCACTCCATCGACGCAACCTTGCAAAAGTTCGAAAAGTCTGCGGTATATGCCGAATTTCATCAGTTTGTCGTGAAACAGCTTGTAAATGACAAACAGGGCGGCGAGCAGCAAAATGGCGATGACGGCCAGTGTGGCCAGCGTGGGAAGCGAACTGAATTTCTGCGAGAGACTGTCGTATATGAAATCCTTTACACTGCTGAACATCAGCAGGAAACCGAGGAGCACGATGAGTGCAAACATCAGCATATCAATAATACGCTCGGTGAAAACAGTGCCGATTGATTTCTCCATTGGAATTTTCTCGCTGGTGCGCAGCATTGCACAGCGCATCACCTCGCCCAGTCGCGGTACGGCCAGATTGGCAAGATAGGTGACCATCACGGCACCAAAGGTGTTGTTGAGGGTGGGGTAGTGGTCCAACGGCTTGAAAAGCAGTCGCCAACGCAATGCTCTGAAAAAGTGCGAAATGATGCTGACAGCCATCACGACCAGCACCCATCCCCACTTGGCAGACAGGAACGACTGCCAGATGGCGGCTTTCTGTTCAGCGTCGAGTTTGAGCAGGAACCAATAAATAAAAAAAATCCCTATGCCGAGGAATACTACAAACTTCAGTATGTCGCCCAGCCGTTTCTTCATTGCAAATGATTGTCTTTGGGGAAGATGACTGTCGGATGCCACTGCTTGGCCTCTTCAAAATCCATCGAGGCGTATGAAGCTATGATAAGCAGGTCGCCAACGCGGGCTTTGTGGGCGGCGGCACCGTTGATGCCAATGATGCCGCTACCGGCCTCGCCCTTAATGATATAGGTCGAAAAACGCTCGCCGTTGGTGATATTGTAAATATCAACACGCTCGTTTTCTATCATATTGGCTGCGTCGAGCAGCATCGAATCAATAGTGATACTTCCAATATAGTCAAGATTGGCTTCGGTAACGCTAACTCTATGTATTTTAGATTTTAAGACCTCAATAAACATAGTCAAAAATTTTTGCAAAAATACACTATTTCAATGGAATGGCAAAATAAAATTCACGCAAAAATCAAATAGAGCAGGACACATACTAACAGTGTGTAAAGCATAATCTTACCGGCAGGAACAGGTTTGAGGCCGTCCATATCTTCATCGTTGAAGCGGCGTGTGATGCGTTTTTTGGTAACGGTGCTGCTGCTATGCGTGGCTGTGCTGTCCTTCAGATTGCCGTTTTCATCGAATCGCGAAACGTAGTGGAACTGTGGCCGTTCGCGTTTACGGAAGAGGTCGGCGAGTGTTATTTTTTGTTTTTCCTGCCGTTCTTTGCGCTCGATGTCGCGCAGTCGGCGCTGGAAGTATTCGAGGTCTTGGTCTGTAGTTTCCTCCGTGTTCGCATCCTGAGCCGGCTCAGGTTGTGTGGGGATTCTATGCGGGATGCCGTCATCGTCGATGTCATATTTTGCTTTCAACAGTTCCCAATCCTCGCGCTCGGGGTCATAAAAGCGTGGTTTGTAGTGGAATTGGCGCGGTTTGGGTGTGTAGAACATTGGCATAGTCGTGTCTTGTTTTATATGTGTAAATGCGTTGATGAGTTATTGTTTTAGTGGGATGACGTGTCGGTGATTAGTTGTTTTGCCGTCAAAGCCGCTTGTACGGCTTTTATGTCACCCGAAGTAAAACGCCACAACGTGGCAAATATTGTGTTGGACATTTATTTCTTGATGAATATGTACTCTTGTCTGCCGTTTTTCGTTCTCTTGTTGATAACTTTTTCTTTGATGGTTCCAGAATCGGATTTTTTTTGTAATTTTGTACGCTTTAAAAGGCGTGTCGCTGAAAGTTCTTTTGGCACTTAATACAGTTGATAATTAACAAAATAATAAGTATATAAAATGGAAGTAACAGGAAGATTAATTAAAATTTTGCCCGAGACGCGCGGCGAATCGCAGCGCGGACCTTGGGTGCGTGGCGGCTTTGTTATCGAAACCGAGGACACCTATCCCCGTCAAATAGCTTTCACTCTTTTCGGCGAAGACCGTTTGGCTATGCTTAGCACGCTGGTTATGAACTCGCCGGTACTCGTAACCTTTTCGCCCGAATCGCGTGAATATCAGGAACGTTGGTACACCGACCTGCGCTGCATCCGCGTGGTGCCCTTCACCGGTGCTGCTGCCGCCGCTCCTCAGGCTGCACCTGCTGCCAGCCCCGCCGCTGCACCTGCCGCAGCCCCCGCTCAGCCGGCACCCTTCGCATCGCAACCAGCCGAAGGCGACGACGACCTGCCGTTCTGAAACCTGGAATGTTATGGACAAACAGGAACTCCGCAAAATTGTGCGTGCCGCAAAGCGCGAAGTGCCGCTCGAAGAGAAAGTTCGCCGCTCACTGCCTATAATGGAGCAGGTCGGCGAACTTCCTTTGTTTCAGTCTGCGCAAACGGTGCTGCTCTACTGGTCGATGGACGACGAGGTTTATACGCACGACTTTGTGCGCCAGTGGTATAAAGAGAAAAACATTCTGCTGCCATGCGTCGATGGCGATGACCTTCTCTTGCGACAATATACCGGACCTGAGAGTATGCAGCCAGGTCCGCAATTCGGCATCCCTGAACCGACAGGGCCGGTTTTTACCGAGCTCGACAAGGTGCAGATGATTGTCGTTCCGGGTGTTGCCTTCGACCGCCACCGCCACCGAATGGGACGAGGCCGGGGCTTCTACGATCGTCTGCTGAAATCGACACCCAATGCCGTAAAGGTTGGTGTGGCTTTCAGTTTCCAAATTTTTGATGAAATACCTGTCGAGGAATTCGATGTGTCTATGGATAAAATCCTTAGCGAATAACAAAAAAATAACCCAAATCGATCATTTTAAGACTGATTTGGGTTATTTTTTTGAAAATACTATTGGTTTCCGTGATGTCCGGTAATAAATAGCGTCACATTTTTATTATTTTTCTTGTCATTGGCGATGTCCCGTTGCCTTCGAGACGTATGAAATAGACGCCTTGAGAAAGGGCACTGAGGTCTATCTCGACTTTCTGGTCTTCAATTTTGTATGTGGCTAATTTGCGGCCATTGATGTCCAAAAGAGTCAAGCATCCGCTTTCTGCTCCAAGCTCCACCGTCACCGTCGAATTTGTTGGGTTTGGATAGATTGACAGCTGATAATTGGCACTAATCAGTTGGTCGTTGTCGATACCCACGCCGGTTGTATCATCTACCCACTGGAAATTGGCTGTAATCGTGGTGTCAGAAAGAACCTTGATATATACAGGGTTGTCTGTCTCGCCGTTGCTCCAGCCGAGGAACTCCCAGTATCCGCCTTCGGTAGCGGTATCTGTCAAAATGTAGCCAATCTCTGCTGTTTCGCCATCTGTGTAAAGGCCTCCGCCATATAGTTCACAAACACCTTCAGGATTGGCCTCAACGGTCACGGTGTGCCAACCAGTCGGAGGCGTGACGATGCTGTCGAAATAGGCTGTGAGCGTTGTGTCGCTGACCAGAAGCAGCAAGCGTGAGGCGTTGACATTACCGTCGCTCCAACCAACGAAGCGGAAGCCATCGTATGCTGTTGCACTGATGGCGACGAGGCTGTTGTCGGGATATACGCCGTTGCCACTGACGCTGCCCATAGTATTATCGCATTGGAGGGTTACCGTACGCCACACTGTGTCGGCAATCTGGATTTCACCACAACTGATGGCGACATCGTCGATGGCGACATTGCTCAGTGTATTGTAGCCCGCATGGACGAAAGCAACTCGTATATGGCGGCCGCGGTAGGCGTCGAGCGACAGAGCGACAGAATCCCACTGTGTATTATAGCCCGTGCTCCTGTCGACATAGAGTGTGTCGGTAAAGCCGTCATACCATAAGTCGCCTGAAGGACTGACCAAGACATAGAAATTGCTGATATACTGCGGTCTTGCAAAAAACGAAAAGACTATAGAGTCGGCATTGGGCAGGTTGATGGGAGGCATAACAAGCCAAGCATCAAAGTCGCTTCCCGTCACATTGCCATTGGAGTACATCGCACCGTAACCGCTGTGGTAGTGGTACGCGTTAATGTGGCGCCACTCGTTCTCTATAATGCCGGCTCGGGTGCGTTTCAGCCAGCAGGGCTCGCGGTCCTCCCAAGCGTAGTCATCGAAGCCCTCATAGTAGGGGAACGAAGATATGGTACCACACGCCGACGAGACATTGACCACACGTGTGGCAACATGGATGCCATCGCTGTTGGTTGCAGTAAGAGTGATGGTGTCGGTGCCAGAAGAAACATAGACAATTGTGAATTGTGAATTGTGAATTGTGGAATAGGCAAGGCCGGCAGCGGCCATAGCAGAATGCCATGAGAAGGTCAAACCGTTGGTGTCTGGCCCCTCTACAACAGCCCTATAATGTATAGTATCACCAATAAAACCAGCCGAAGTGCCGACAATGGCAACCTGCAGATTGTCGACAACGGTGACATAATGCCATGCCGTATCGACACCGTATGGATTGGCAGCCACAAGGGTGATGGTGTCATTGCCCACCGCGGAATAGACAATTGACAATTGAGAATTGACAATTGAGAATTGGGCGTTGCCGGCATTGGCCATAGTGGAATGCCAGCTATATGTCAGTCCTGTTGTGTCGCCCTGCAGGAGTGTGGCGCTGATGGCAAGGGTGTCGACAAAGACGAAGGCATCCGTCGGACCGGCAAGGGAAACTACAGGAGGCACAGAATCCTGGCTCTCAGGTATCATCCTAATCTCCAAGTCGTCGATATAGCAGTTGTGGTACGAAGGGGTAATAAGCTTGAAGCTGACACCCACCATTCCCGTTTCGTTGAGACTCTCTGTCGTGAAGGTGTAGTGTTGCCATCCACTCTGGCCACTCCTGACGGATAAAAGCTCTATGGTATTGGCATTCACCGAATCGATTTGCATCTCATCGTAATGGCGGTGTACGCCGACGCTGAGGCGGCCAAGAGTGTCGTCCTGCGGTATCAAAACCCAGAAACTGACGAGGAGACGGTTGCCCGGAGCGTTGAGTTTGGGTGTTATGGTTTGGGATGTATAGCCGTTGTTGGATGTGATGCGGAACGAACGTGTGGAGAGGTGACCGTATGTTGTATCGACCGCCTTGACAAAACCGCCCATGTGGTGCCAGCAGAGGTGGTCGGCGGTGCCATGTTCATAACTCTCGAAGTCCTCTGTGTAGGGGAGGTCAAAGGCTTCGCATGTGATGTTATTGCCCACGACATGGTATCCCTCCCAGTTGGCTGTTATGGTTACCATCAACGATGTGTCGTTGTTGGGGCAGATGCTGCTTACGCCGATGACAGGATCGCTTTTGCCCGTGGCTGCCGCTATGTAGGGGTCGGCGATGTAGAAGCTTG
>JAGDCN010000078.1 GCA_017958525.1 Bacteroidales bacterium | reverse complement strand
TAAAGCCGTTCTACTATGGCAACCAGTATTTTATGTATATCAACGAAGTTTTTACCGATGTTCGTCTGGTGGGTGCTCCACCATCAAATATCGGCAAGTTCGGAGGTGACACCGACAACTGGATGTGGCCGCGCCATACGGGCGATTTTTCGATGTTCCGCGTCTATGCCGGCAGCGACAACAAACCGGCCTCCTATTCGACGGAGAATCGTCCCTACCGTCCGTTGAAGTTCCTTGAAATATCGCTCGACGGTGTTCAGGAGGGCGATTTCACCTTCGTTTTCGGCTATCCAGGAACGACACAGCGCTATGTGACCAGCGATGCCGTCGAACTGGCTGCCAACATTGAAAATCCTATTCGCATCGACCTGCGCACCATACGCCTCAAACACTACAACAAGGCTATGAACCAGAGCCCTGCGCAGCGCCTGAAATATGCCTCCAAAGTGGCTTCAATAGCCAATGGCTGGAAGAAATGGCAGGGTGAAACCCAGGGCATTAACCGCCTGAAAGGTGTAGAGCAAAAGCGCGAGTTCGAGAGCCGCTACCAGAAGTGGGCTGCCGATAAACCGCAGTACTACAATGTCCTTCCGCAGCTGCACGAGGCTTATGAGAAACTGCGTCCCGTCGAGGTCGAACTGACCTACTTCTCAGAGGCCGTTCGTGCCAGCGACCTGATGCTGCGCGCCCAAACCTACCGTCAGCTCGCCAACGAGGATGACGATGTGAGCGTTGTCGGTACGGTTAACAAATTGAAAGATGCCAACAAGAAATATTTCAAAGACTTTGCCCAGCATACTGTCGTCGATCGCGCCATTTTTGTCGAAACATTCCTCTATATGTGGAAGGCAGGCTATGCTCCCTACCTCAACACCAAAATCAACGATCGCGCCTCGGTGCAGCAGAAACTTGAAAAAATATATGACGAGTCGATGCTCAACAACGAAAAGAAACTGCGCTCTTTCCTCGACGACTATACTGTCAAGCAGTCAAAGAAACTTCTCAGTGATCCCGCCGTCGCCCTTTTCGACCAGGCTTACAAGCTGGCCTACGATCCGCAAAAACTGGCCACCTACCGCCGCGCTATGCAGGATGTCCAGCATCTGATGCGCCTCTATGTCAAAGGTATGATGGAGATGCAGCCCGATGTCAATTTCTTCCCCGATGCCAACCTGACACTGCGTGTAGCCTACGGCCACGTCGAAGGCTTCCGCCCCCGCGACGGTGTCTATTACAAGCCTTACAGCACCCTGCAGGGCATTATGGAAAAGGAAAATCCTGACATCTACGACTATGTAGTCGAACCGCGCCTGAAGGAGCTTTACGCTATGCGCGACTACGGCCGCTACGGAATCACCAAGACCACCTATGATACTGTAATCTACGAGGAGGGCAACGAAATCACCATCACCACCGCCTCGCACACCACCAAGGAAATGCCCGTTGGATTCATCGCCACCAACCACACCACCGGCGGCAACAGCGGCAGCCCTGTCCTCAATGCCGACGGACGCCTCATCGGACTTAACTTCGACCGTTGCTGGGAAGGCACGATGAGCGACCTGCTCTTCGATCCCGACTATTGCCGCAATATCACCCTCGATATACGCTACTGCCTCTTTATCATCGACAAATTTGCCGGTGCACGCCACCTGGTTGACGAAATGACTCTGGTGTCATCCAAGTGACATCGCTAATTATGAATCTTTACGTCGCTGCTTATCGTTTGCTGTTGCCGCGCCGCTACCGCCGATACCTCGAGCGGAGTGGCGGCAACGAGGATATGGTGCGCGAAACGCTTCGGTATGGCACTTTTTTCGAAGAATACCGCCTCTACGGTTTCGCCGGCAAAAGCGATGCTGAACGGCGCGAGTACCTCACCGATGCTGTCCGCAACCGCATCTGTCGCCGCATTAACAGCCGTAAAGGTCAGCTGACGGTGGAGGACAAGTGGCTGTGCTATAATACTTTCAAAGATTTTTACAAACGTGATGCCGTCCTTCTGGGCAATCCCGGCGACGCAGAGCAAATCGTTCATCGTTCTCCGTTTCCCGCTTCCCAGATGGTCGCTAAGCCTGTTGACGGCTGCGGTGGACGCGGTGTGCGGCTGTTGCAGGCTGGCAATGCCGACGAACTTCGGCGCCAACTGGAATCGTTGCTGTCGGAACATCCCCGCTGGATTGTCGAACAGTGTATTGTCCAGGCCGATGCGATGGCCCGCTGGAACACCGACACTGTTAACACCGTCCGAATGAACACCATTCTCCGCGACGGCCACATAACGCACTACACGCCTTTTATCCTCGTCGGTCGCAAAGGCAGTTTTGTCAACAACGGTGCACAGGGAGGGCTGTTCGCCTCCATCGATGCAGCAAGTGGCAAAATCATTACAGATGCCTTTGACGAGGCCGGCAACCGCTTCGAGCGGCACCCCGACAGCGATGTCCCTTTCCGCGACGAACAGATTCCGCAATGGTCAGATCTGCTGAAGATTACCGACGAGATGGCTCATCGTTTGCCCGATGTGACGTACATCGGATGGGATATGGCCCTTACACCAGACGGATGGGTCTGCGTCGAAGCCAATAAGGGCGAGTTCGTCGCCCAGCAAACCACTCTTGGACGCGGCTTGCGCCGCGAATTTGAAACGATTGTAGGGCTGCACCACGGTGTAAGCCCACAAAACAATGAACTCACATCAATGAAATACCTTATTGTTGGACTCGGCAACATCGGTGCCGAATACGACGGAACGCGCCACAACAGTGGCTTTATGGTCCTTGACAGGTTGCTGAAAGCCTGCACTCGCGAAGGTGGCGAAAAACCAACTTATGTCCTCGACCGTCACGCCTACCGCGCCGAAGTGAAACTCAAAGGGCGCACGCTCGTTCTCATACGTCCTACTACCTATATGAACCTCAGCGGCAAAGCTGTACAGTACTGGCTGCAGAAGGAAAAAATCGGCATCGAAAACCTGCTGGTCATCGTTGATGACATCGCGCTGCCGGTGGGCAAAATCAGGATGAAGAAGCAGGGCTCGCACGGAGGCCACAACGGACTTGCCAACATTGAGGAACTGTTGCACTCGCCCAACTACTGCAGACTGCGCATTGGTGTGGGCAACAACTTCGGACAGGGGCACCAAATCGACTACGTCCTAGGTCGCTTTTCCGACGAAGAGCAGACCCTCCTCGACCCAGCCCTCGATCGTGCCGTCGAAGCCGTCAAAGCCTTCGCTACCCTCGGCCCCGACCGCGCAATGAATATGTATAACTGAGGACCTCCGTCTTCTGGGAAAAAAAGACTTTTTTGCCTGTTGATAACTCTTGATAAAGAGCTAAAAACAGGCTTTTTTATTGTCTGTTTTCCGGAAATTATACTTATTACGTAGGAACATTTTGTGCGGCGGATTGCCCTGTTCGGTGGGTCTTTGTGGCAAAAAGTTTCGGGTGGAGGCAATAATTCCGGGCGTATGACGTTTTGAAACAGATAATAGTTTTTGGTAAAAAAAAATCATTTCGTATTATGAAGAAAATCAAGGATATGTCCGTCGGACAGATTTCGCTTTGGGCGATGTTGGCACTGCTTATTGTCATTACGGTCTTTTCGTCGTTCTACACCATCAAATCGACCGAGCGCGGTGTGCTTAGCACTTTCGGCAAGATTTCGTCGGGCGTGATAGATGATGGCTTGCACGTTAAAATACCGTTCATCCAGTCGGTCAAGAAAATCAATGTGCAGCAGAAGAAGTTTGACGGCCAGGAGAACTCATATACGCGCGACGTGCAGACGTCGGATGTGCAATACACAATCAACTACGACCTGGTGCGCGACAATGTCCACAATCTGATAAAATACGTCGGCGACGACTACCACAACCGCATTGTGGTGCCGTTCATCCGCTCGTCGATGAAGGAGTCGTTCGGCAATTTTGCTGCCACCGAGATCGTTGAGAACCGTGACGCCGTGCGTCGCGAGATTGAGGAGAAGCTGCGTCGCACGCTCGATAGCAACTATTTTATTAATATTCATTTCCAGCTAATTAATATCGATTTCGACGACGATTTCGAGAATGCCATCAAGGAAAAGCAGGTGGCCGAGCAGCAGGCTCTGAAGGCCAAGAATGTGACCATCCAAATTGAGGAACAGGCCAAACAAACCAAGATTCGCGCCGAAGCCGACGCCGAGGCTATCCGCATCAAAGCCAAGGCTTTGGAAAGCAATCCGAAACTGGTTGAATACGAGGCTGTGCAGAAATGGGACGGCAAGATGCCGCAGTATATGATGGGCAATTCGCTGCCGTTGATCAATATCAAATAACATTCGGAAGAGAGTGCACCTGACAACACAACACGTGCTTTTGTCAGGTTTTGGAAGGTGGTGTGTCGGTGCGGGCTGTTGTGTGGCTGCGCGGTACGGCACACCCTGCACTTCGTGCACCTTTCTCCGTGAGGTGAGAGCGCAGTGCAATATTTGCCGGGTATTTTGGCAATGTAGATTTGTGATTTATGCTCTCCTGTTTTGCATTCTTAATTTTGTTTTTTCTGCCCTTTTATCTTGATTTCTTTTTTTAATTCTTAATCCTCAACCTTTTTTTCGAACAAAAAGATTGCTGTTTCAAAAAAAATGTGTAATTTAGCAATTTGATTCAGTGTGCTGAAATTCCCTGAGTGGAATTTTAATACATTGAGTGTGTTGTAATTATATAGAATAATAGAATAAAGTTATATATATGAAAACGTTCAAAAAAAGTCTTTTGCTGCTTGCAGTTTCACTTTTTTTCGCTGCCACCGGCTTTGCTCAGACCAAAAGTATTGCCCAGAAGGCTGACGACCTTTTCAACCAGAAACAATATATTGCTGCCTTACAGAAATACGAGGAGGCCTATAATAAAATCTCCTCGAACAAGGCCGAGAAGAACCGCTGCTATTTCCAGATGGGCGAGTGCTATAGGCTGATGAACAATTTTCCGAAGGCCGAGCGTGTCTATAAGCGACTGATTAACCAGAAGTATTATACGACCGAACCTAAGTTGTACTACTATATGGCTGAAATGTATCGCTTTGAAAACAAGTTTGACGAAGCTGACGAGTACTATGGCAAGTATCTGGAACTGGTGCCCGATGACAAGTTGGCTCAGCAGCGCAAGGCGTCGATAATATATGTCAATCAGCTTTTTATGAACCGTACACGCCATAATATCGTGAAGTTGGAAAAGTGGTCAACGGACTATAACGACTGGGCTCCGCGCTTTTTGGGCGACGACACTACGAGACTGGTCTTCACCTCCTCGCGTTTTGGTGACGATGACGGCAAGCACGATGCTTGGACGGGTCAGGCTTTTTCGGACTTCTATACTGTGTTTCAGGACCGTAAAGGCAACTGGAGCGACGCTGTCGAAAACTTCGACAGGAGTGGGAAGGTCAATTCGCCTGTAAACGAAGGTGAGGCCTGGTTCTCGCCTGACGGCAACACGGTTTATTTTTCACGCTGCGACTCGCGCGAACACGAGACGCAGGGCTGCTATGTGTATTTCTCGACGAAAGGCGGTGCCTCGATAGACGACAAGTCGAGTCGCAAGGGAAAGAAGGACGAAGATGCCGAAATGAACGGCGAATGGTCGGAACCTATCAAGATTAATTTGGGTGACACAGCATACAACTACCTCTATCCCACGCTGTCGCGTGACCAGCTGACGATGTATTTCTCGTCGGATATGCCCAATGGCTATGGCGACTACGACCTGTGGATGGTTACTCGTAAGTCGGTGGATGACGATTTCGGTACGCCGGTAAACCTGGGCGGCACGCTTAACAGCGCCGGCCGCGAGGTGTTCCCCACGTTGCGCAACGACTCGACGCTCTATTTCTCGTCGAACGGTCTGCCTGGCGTCGGTGGTCTTGACATTTTCCGCAGTGCCAAAAACGGCCGCAAATGGTCCACCCCTGAAAACTTGGGCATCCCCATCAACTCGTCGTACGACGAAATGAGTATTGTTTATTATCCCGAAAGTCAGCACTATATGATGGAGCGCGGTTATTTCTCGTCCAACCGTCCGTTCGACGACCCGCACAACAAAAAGACTGACAAGAAGGGCAAGAAGGTGCCACCCATCAACGATGACTTGTTCTATTTTGAACTGCCTCCGCTGCTGTACAGCATCGAAGGTACGATTCGCGACGAGAAATCAATGCAGCTTATTGAGAATGCCAAGGTGCGTATCGTGGGTTCAGACGGCTCGGAATTCGAGGCCTATACCAATAAGCAGGGTTTCTACCGCTTTGGTGTAGAGCAGATTATGCGTAATGTGGTCTATAAGATGTATGTCTCGAAGGTTGATTATTTCTCGATTGAGGGTTCGGAAAGCACCTGCGGCTACAACACCGACAAGGATATTGTCCACAATTTCCGCCTCGAGCCGGTTCCGAAACAGCCGGTGGTGTTACCCGAAATACGCTACGACCTGGCCAAGTGGGACCTGAAGGAGGAGTTTATGGATTCGCTTATGGACCTCTATCTGGTGATGGTTAACAACCCCAATGTGGTGGTTGAGTTGCGTGCCCACACGGACTGCCGCCCCTTCCTGGGTCTGACCAACGACACCCTTTCGCAGCGTCGTGCCCAGTCGGTGGTTGATTACTTGATTTCGCGAGGCATCGAGCCTGAACGACTTGTGGCAAAAGGCTATGCCGAGCGTGTGCCGCGTACGCTGGACCGCAATATGACCATCCGCATCGATGGTAAACCATACTCGTTCTCGGAGGGTACAACGCTGGAGTGCGACTATATCAACCATATGAACGACAAGGGTCGTCAGGAGGCTGCGCACCAGCTGAACCGCCGTCTAGAGTTTTTGATTCTGCGTACCGACTATGTGTCTAAGAAGCTGATTAACAATCTGGCTTCGGATACGCCGACGGTGAAACGTACCGAGGATGGCAAGGTTATCGATCTTGTCAACACACCGATACCTGAAAGCGACTACAAGCCTGAAATCATCCACGACGAAGGCACTATACCTGCTACTATGATTTCGTCGGCAAAGGGCGAAATACAATGTATTGTGAATGGTTCTATGATGCCGATGCTTATCGATGAGCGTTATGCCGAACCAATTGCCATCTCGTGGGAGGAGGCTATGAATTTCCTCTATCAGCGCCGCATCAACAAAGAGGACTTCCCTGACCGCGACAATGCTTTTGACCAGGACGGTAACATCCTCGACAAAACAACTATCATCTTCAAAGAGATGCAGATAGGTCAGAAACACATGCGCAATGTCGAAGTTGTTGTTGTGAAGGGTGTCGATTACAAGTTCATCATCAATCGTGAAGGACTTAGCCGCTTCGGCGCTTACCAGTTCGACAAGCAGCGCGGTAAACTGGAGTTTGAAGACTGATAGCCGTCGATAACAATATGTCGCTGGATGATGCTGGAACGGCGGCGCCACAGCTGCTGCTGACTATCCTTGGGCCTACGGCGTGCGGCAAGACGGCATTGGCGGTCGCTGTCGCCGATAAACTGGACGGCGAAATAATAAGTGCCGATTCGCGACAGGTGTTTCGCGGAATGGACATAGGTACAGGTAAGGATTTGGACGAGTACAATTTGGATAGTCACACCATCCCGTGCCATCTTGTGGATATCCGCGATGCCGGCGAAGAGTATAATCTCTACCAATTCCAAAACGATTTTATAGCTGCATACAATTTGATTCTTAAACACGGTCATCGCCCGATAATGTGTGGAGGCACAGGTATGTATGTTGAATCGATAGTGCGTGCCTACCAGCTGCCGGACGCGCCCGTTGATGAAAAGTACCGCGAAGAACTGAACAGGTTTTCAGACGAAGAGTTGACCGAGCGGCTGGCATCGTTGGTGAAACTGCATAACCATACCGATACCGAAACTCGCGACCGATTGCTGCGAGCCCTTGAAATACAAGAGTTTCGCCAGCAAAACCCGGATGCGTTTACGCGGTTGCCAGAAATGTGTCACTTAGTGGTAGGCATTTCGTTTCCGAGAGAGAAAGTGGTGGAACGGATCGGCATCCGGTTACGCCAGCGACTGGAAAATGGTATGATCGAGGAGGTACAACGCTTGCTTGATGCCGGTGTTCCCAAAGAACGTCTGTTGAAATACGGACTGGAATACAGGCACGTGGTACGTCATCTGACGGAGAATTATCCGTATGAGACTATGTATGAGAACCTTTATACCGATATACGCCGTTTCTCAAAGCGCCAGATGACCTGGTTTCGAAGGATGGAACGCAATGGGGTGAATATACACTGGATTGACGGGCAAAAGGATATGAATTCCAAGACAGAGGAGGTGCTGCAACTCTATTTAGAGACAGAAAACGCATTATCAGAGCATTGAAATGTTAAAAATAATTTTTAACATAATTTTTTGGCATTTAACACAATAAATTAACATTTCGATATACTAAAACAAAAAAAGTTACGTAGATGTTTGCTCGAATGAAAAAATCTATGTATCTTTGCAATTTGAAACGGAAGTTAAACTAAAACTGCAGATTATCGAACAGAATTATCAGTTATTTGTAAACCAAAACATTAGGAGGTTATTATGAACGTAACAACTTGCACACTCACAGATAATGAGTTAATTTTAGGTTACAAAGAAGGTGATTATTCGTGCTTCGAAGTATTACTTTCAAGGTACCAAAGCAAAGTCTATGGCTACATCTTTTCGGTGGTCAAGGACAAGGATGTTGCCGACGACATCTTTCAGGATACCTTTTATAAAGTAATATATACTATTAATTCGGGATATTACAAGGATGAAAACAAATTCATCCATTGGGTGATGCGCATTGCCCATAATCTTATTGTTGACTATTTTCGCCGCCTCGGCAAGATGCCTGTGGTGCCCAACCGTCCTGACTGCGATGTCGTAGATACGCTGAAAATCCACGACGACAATATCGAGAAGCAGATTATGAAGAAGCAGACGAGTTCCAATGTGCGTAAACTGGTTAAAATGCTGCCGCCGGAACAGCGTCGTGTGGTTATCTTGCGCCACTATGGCAAGTTGGATTTCAAGGAAATAGCTGAACGCACGGGTGTCAGTATCAATACAGCCCTTGGACGTATGCGCTATGCTATCATCAACCTGCGCCGCCTTGCCAAGGAGCACAATATGTACGTTGAATTCTGATTACTATTATGTTATTATAATTATAAGCCTTTCCAACCGGAGAGGCTTTTTTTATTTCCTCTTAATATCTACGTAAATCGGCAAATGGTCGCTGTATCCACCTTGATAACGGAATCCGAGATATGTGCGAAACATTTTTTTGCCGAGGTAACGTTCATCGTCTATTAGCAGAAATACGGCATCGAAAACATTTCCTTTTGCAGTCGGCATCAGAAATGGACAAGAGCTTTCAAGATCAATGAGATTGCGCGAAACGATGATTTGGTCGATGAAAGACCACTGTCCTTGGTATTTGTATGACCCTCGGTCGTCGCTAGATGCCATAAGGTTGACGAAATACCTGTCATCGCCTTGCATCAGTGTGTGCCGTATCTCTTGTTCTTGGGGAGTGGCGTTAAAGTCACCCATAGTGATTATGGCTGCAGTGGGATGGGCAGTTGTGACGGTGTCCATAATGTATCGCAGTTTCTGTGCAATGGTAGTGCGCCAATGCTCGTTTTCTGTGTTGCGTTTGGAAGGGAAATGGTTGACAAGCAGTATGATGGTATCCGATTCGTTTATGGTTCCTTGCACTAACAGTATGTCGCGAGTAGTGAAACCGCTGTTGCTGTCGCCTACATTGATGCTTTGCGAGAAGAAGGGGTGGAAAATGTCTCGCCGATAGAGCAATGCACAGTCGATGCCTCGCCAGTCGGATGATTCAAAGTGTATGAAATTGTAGCGAAAACGACGTAACATAGTGCCTTGACACAGGTCACGCAACACTTTGTCGTTTTCCACCTCAGCCATTCCGACCACCAGAGGTAAATTCAGATCGCCGCCACAGGCGTCACCCATCGCTACAATTGTTTTGTAGAGATGGTTCAATTTGGTCTTGTATCGCTTGGCAGTCCAATGGTATTGACCGGCAGGGGTGAAATCCTCGTCGTGGTGGGTGCTGTCATTGTAGATATCAAACAGGTTCTCTACATTCCAGAAAACCAGACGATAACGTTCCTGTGCCACGCTTTGGAATGATGTGCAAATGATGAAGGAGAAAAACAAAAATGTTAAAAAACGCATTTTATGCAATAAATATATAAAATCGTTGTTATTGTGATGTGAATGATTCCTGACAGGGGTAATCGAAATATTATTGTTCAACAAAAAAATGTGCTTATGATGCAGACTTACGATTTCAAAAAGGGTCATCGATCCTTAGGCACAAATACATCTTCGGAATCTGCAAGCACTGTACAACCATCCGAAAGGGTGATTCAGAACATCCTGAACTTTGCACGCTGTGTGCAGACGGTGAATGTCAGAAATGTGAGAATCAAGTTGTACTTAAATTAAAAGGGAAAAGCGGCAAAAAGTCTTTGCCGCTTTTTTTGTTAGAGTTTTTCCACCCATTCTTTTATATGTTGTTCGTCGGCAAGTCGGCATACGAGAAGCGATTTGTCACGATAGGCCACCAAGTAGCCATCAAGTCCTTCAACGATGGCTTCGACACCATCTTCAACATTGACGATGCTGTTGTGTGTATCGGTCAATATTGTTTTGCCTCTCAAGGCGTTATTGTCGGCATCTTTGGCCACGTGGGTGAATAGCGAGCCCCAGGTGCCGATGTCGCTCCATCCGAATTCTGCAGGGATGGTGTAGCGGCTGCGGGCAGGTTCCATAACGCCATAGTCGATGGAAATATTCTGGCATTCAGCGAATTTGCGGTTGATGAAATCTTGCTCGTCGGGAGTACCATAAATACCTTTGCCCTGGTCGAAGAGTGCCGCCATATCGGGCAGAAATTCGCGGAACGCGTTCAGGATTCCATCCAGCGACCAGATGAAGATTCCTGAGTTCCAAAGATAATTGCCAGCTGCGACAAAGGCTTTGGCTCGTTCGAGGTCGGGTTTTTCTTTGAAGCCTTCGATGGCAGTCACTTTTCCTTCCTGACAAGGGCCAGCTGGAAGTTCGATGTATCCATAGCCAGTTTCGGGACGGCTGGGTTTGATGCCGATGGTCAGCAGTGCTTCGCGATGTTCGGGTTTGCCAACGAATTCGAAGCCAGTGGAGATGGTTTTCTGGAAGGCTGTTTCGTTTAGAACCAAATGGTCGGCAGGTGTGACGGCAATAACAGCGTTGTCGCATTGCGATTTTATGCGATAGCTTGCGTAAGCGATGCAGGGAGCTGTGTTGCGCCGCATAGGTTCGCACATTACCTGTTCAGGACGCAGTTCTGGAATGTGTTCAAGAACAGCCTCTTTGTATGCGGCATTTGTGACAACGAGGAAATTCTCGGCAGGCACTATGGGTAGGAAACGCTCGAATGTGCTACGGATAAAACTTTTGCCGGTACCCAGAATGTCCAGAAACTGTTTTGGGTAGTTGTTTTTGCTCAGGGGCCAGAAGCGGCTTCCGATACCGCCAGCCATTATAATGCAATACTGGTTATTCATAATCTATAGTTGTTAGATGAGAAATAATTTGCAAAGGTACGATTTTTTCCACATACTACAAAAAAAGACCGCAAATCTGCGGTCTTTTCATTTCTTCGGAATGCTATTCCGTTGCTTTTGGGCAGTGTTGATATTTATTGAGCGATAACAGCCTCAGCCTCAGCAGCAACATCTTCAGCCATACCTTCGACACCCTCAAGGGTTTCTTCCTCAGCCTCAGGAACCATCTCTTCAATCGGCTGGGTAGCGGGGACAGTGTCTTCAGCAGCGGTGTTGTTACCGTTGCAAGCTACGAATGAAAACATAGCAACAACTGCTAATGCGAAAAATACTTTCTTCATCTTGGTTTTAATTTAAATTGGTTATTAATTTAATGTTGTTTCTTGTTGTTTCAGGCGGCAAAAGTACTACATTTTTCAACGATAGAGCAAAAAAAAACTTTAAAAAATCTTAAAAACAATATTATATATTAAATATCAAAGTGTTATAAAAACAACAACAAATGCCAAAACAGAGTTTTGGCATTGTTATTATGAAGTGTTTTCAGATAAAAATTAACATTTTTGACCTAAAAAAATCACGGGGTCGGAACGATGCCGCCAAAGCCCATAAAAGCCATTGCCAGTATGCCAGCAGTGACAAGGGCAATGGGTACGCCCTTCATTCCCTTTGGTACACCTGTAAGATCCATTTGCTCGCGAATACCGGCGAAAATAACCAGTGCCAGTGTAAATCCGATGGCGATACTGCCTGCGTATATGATGCTTTGCAGCAGGTTCATCTCTTTTTGGATAACAAGGATGGCCACACCAAGAACTGCGCAGTTGGTGGTGATCAGTGGCAGGAAGACGCCGAGGGTCTGGTAGAGGGCAGGGGCAATCTTTTTAAGTACAATCTCGACCATCTGCACCAATCCGGCGATGACGAGGATATAGGCTATGGTTTGGAGATACACCAAATTGAACGGTTGAAGCAGCAGCGTATAAATGAGATATGTGACCAGCGTGGCCAGCAACATCACGAACAGCACTGCACCGCCCATACCAAGCGAACTCTTCACGTCCTTTGAAACGCCCAGAAAGGGGCAGATGCCCAGAAACTGGGCCAAAACTACGTTGTTAACAAAGATAGCACCAATAATTAGCGCAAGAGGACTTAGTGGATCCATATTGTTCTATTTTTTTGTTTTTCAATAATAAAGCCGTTTGACAACAAGGTAAAATCCTTGTGTATCAAACGGCAAAATTACGCATTGTTTTCAAACTGTGCAAATTTTTTTACACGGCGCTACCAATTATGGTGGCGGATATTAGTTCAAAGGCTCGATCCAGCCTAATACATCGCCCTTTTTGACCATCATTCCCTGCGGGATGCAGGTGTCGGTCAAGCGGCCTGCAACGGTAAGTTCGACGGGCAGCACAGCATAACTGGCCTGGATATGGCAGAAAACTTCGCCGGCTTTGTATTCGCGGCCAGGAGCAGGAGCAACCGAGCGGTCGTCGAAATCGACCTCCCAAAGCACTTGACCGGTGGCGGTAGCCACAATGGGTATGGCGTTGCGGTAGCGTTCTTTCATATAATTAGGCATCGTGCCAGGTTCAGCGGCAGGTGCAGACGAGACGGTGTTGCGCTCGGAGCGCAGTTTTTCAACCTCTTTGTAAAAACGATCCTTTGCTACGCCACTCTTATAGTCGCGGTATTGGCGGTCGTGCATTGCCAACTCGAATAGTTCCTCGTCATCCTCGCCACGGTCCCAGCCGTTTTCTTCCATTTCCTTGATGTATTCAGGCAGCGCGTCGGGATAAGCATCCTGTGGCACGCCGTCGTAGAACTCAAGACCCTGCTGCTTGGCCAGTTCTACGATTTCAGGAGCCAGTTGGCCGGGCAGTTTTCCTGCCTTGCCAAGAATCATATTCCAGCTGTCTTTGTCTATCTGGCTGAAACGGGGCTTGCCCTGAGCCATTGACAGCAGGTTCATCACTGCAATGTTCTTCGTATATTGGCTGAATGGCGTCACCAGTGGAGGATAGCCCAGCATCGGCCAAATGTACTCGACCTCTTGGAAAAGTTGGACGGTGAGTTCTTCGAAACTCACTTCGGGTTTGCCGCTCTTCTTGAGTGCCATATTGATGGCTCCGTGCACACCCTTAAGGTCGCTCATCATTGAACCCATCATACCGCCTGGCAGTCCGCAGCCAACCAGCAGCGACGAACTGATGCGGTTGGCAGGATTGATGTAGAGTCCAAGAAAATCGTCGATGAACTCCTGCGTCATCTTGCGAGCTTCCATATAAGCGTCCATATTGATGTCTTTAACTTGGAAGCCAGCATCTTTCAGCATTGCCTGAACGGAGATGACATCAGGATGGACCATTCCCCACGAGAGTGGCTCCATTGCGCAGTCGATCACGTCGGCACCTGCTTTGGCCACCTCGAGGGTAGAAGCCATCGACAGTCCTGGACCTGTATGTCCGTGATACTGAACTACTATGTGTGGGTACTTCTTCTTGATTTCATAAACCAGTTTTCCTAGTGTGGCAGGACGGCCAACACCGGCCATATCTTTCAGTGCAATTTCGTCGGCACCAAACTCAACCAGTTTGTCAACAATACCCATATAGTACTCCACGGTATGGACTGGCGAATAAGTGATGCTGAGTGCAGCCTGGCTGATCATTCCGGCTTCTTTTGCATATTTTACGGATAGTTCGAGGTTGCGCGGGTCGTTAAGACCGCAGAACGAGCGCATAATATCAACACCCTGTGCTTTCTTGACCTTGGGCATCAAACGACGCACGTCGGCAGGGACGCCATACATACGCAGTCCGTTCAATGCACGTTCCAGCATATGAGTCTGGATGCCAGCCTTGTTGAATTCCTTGGTCCAGGCGCGGACGGCTTTGTTGGGGTTTTCGCCATACATCAGGTTCACCTGTTCGAAGGCACCACCATTGGTCTCGATTCGGTCGAAACAACCCATCGATACAATGACTGGAGCTATCTTTGTAAGCTGATCGACTCGAGGCTGATATTTGCCTGACGACTGCCACATATCGCGATAAACCAGACTGAATTTTATCTCTTTTGACATATTATTTCGTGTTAATTATCGATGTAAGTATTTGTTTATATATATTTTATATTGGGTATGACAAACGCAAAATCCGCGCGCAAATTTACATATTTTTTATCAGATAATGCTTATTTTTCAATAAATATTTTTATTCTTGTAATTTGTGCTTTAATTGAGGCAAAAAAGTGCTATGGGAAATGATTGTTTAAAAATATTTGTGTAAATTTGCATCGTTGGCAGTATTGGCCATTTTACTGAAAACACTGAATAAGATTTTGATACTGATACTGTTAGCAATGGTTAAACAAAATAAGACATCATTAAATCTATCTTAATTATGAAAAAAATACTTGTTATTGCATTTGCTGCTTTGCCGCTTTTCTTCACCTCGTGCGCTGGTGACGATGCCAAAACAGCCGCTGTGGCCGATTCGCTGCAGGAAATCATCAATCAAAAGGATGTTGAAATCGATGCTTTGTTTGAAGTATTGAGTGATATTGAAAACAACCTGACGGAGATTTCGTCACGTTATAGCCAGATTTCCAATCTGCGCCAGCAGCATCCTGAAAAAAATGCAAATGTTAAAGGTGAAATTACGGATCAACTGGCTGTTATTGAGAGTATGATGGCTCAGAACAAATCGAAGATTGCTAACCTGAACAGCCAGATTTCGACTCTCAAGACCGAAAATTCGAAACTGCAAGAATTTATTGAAAGCCTTAACGCTCGTATGGTTGAGCAGGAGAACCAGATTAACAGTTTGATGAATGAGCTTACTATCAGTAAGGAGACCATCAAAAAACTGTCGGGCAATGTCAACGAACTGACCCAGTCCAATCAGGAAAAGGATGCTCGTATTGCACAGCAGCAAGAAGAAATGGCCTATCTGGCTGACCAGTCGCACAAGGCCTACTATGTTGTCGGAAACTATGACGACCTGAAAGCCAAAGGTATTGTCAACAAGGAAGGCGGTCTGCTCTTCAAGAGTCAGAGGGCCACAAGCAACGTCAATGTGCAGAATTTCACCCTTATTGACAAGACCAAGGTGACCACCATTGATGTCAACCTGCGCAAGATGCGTCTCATCTCGACTCACCCGAAGGATTCATACGAACTTGTTTATGACGAAACCGACAGTAAGATGGTTCGTCGATTGGTTATCAAGGACGTGGCCGCATTCTGGTCGAACACAGACTTCCTTATTATCTCGACCAAGCGCTAATAAAGTTTGCGATATTAAATTAGCAATAGAGGATCCATTTAATGGGTCCTCTATTGTTATGTTATAAACAAAATAATTTTTTCGCGTTTTCGGTTGTCTGTCTGATAACCTCTGCTGTGGTTAGTCCTTTGATTTCTGCCAGTTTGTCAGCAACGTATGTGATGTAGGCTGGCTCGTTGCGTCGGCCTCGATAGGGGACGGGAGCGAGGTATGGCGAATCGGTTTCAAGGACGATGCTATCGAGCGGAAGGGCGCGGACGATGTCGGGCAGCGTTGATTTCTTGTAGGTCAGTGAGCCGCCAATGCCAATGAGGAAGCCTGATTCGGTGGCGTGCTCGGCGTCGGCCATCGTGCCGCTGAAACAATGCATAATGCCTCGGCCTCTGTAGGCGCAGTGCTCCAGCAGTCGGAATACTTCTGCGTATGCGTCAGTGTCGGCACTGCCATCCTTGCCGTTGCGTAGGTGCAGCACAATGGGCTTGTCGAGTTCCTGTGCCCAGCCCGTCTGAAGCTCCAATGCCTCTATCTGCTGTCGGCTGTAGGTGGTGTCCCAGTAGAAATCGAGGCCCACCTCGCCGATGCCTATGTATTTGTCAGGTGAGGCAAAAAGTAAATCGTGAGCCAGTGCCAGTTCTTGCTCAAAGTTTTCGCCTACCGACGTAGGGTGGAGGCCCATCATCTGGCGGAAGAGGTTGGGACGCGATGAGGCCAGCGTCTCTTGGCGGTCGTAGCTTTCCTTGTCGATGGCTGGCAACAGAATCAGTCCTATGCCGGCCTGCTCGGCACGGGCAACGACTTCGTCGCGGTCGGTGTCGAATTCTTCTGCATATATGTGCGAGTGTGTGTCGGTCAGCATCTCTTCAGCGTGTTTGCCTGTATCAGTTCCGTCATCAGGTCGTAGAGTTGCAGCATCTTGTCGTTGTCGGCAATGAGTCGCCGCTGGTTGTCAATTGTTTTCTGGTCGCGTCGCCGTGCCGGCCCTGTCTGCTGTTGCCACAGCCCGCCTTGTTTGATCTTTTCGGCTGTCATAGTGATGAGCGGGTGCAGAATTTCAAAAGGTATATTGTTCTGTTGAAGGATGTCTTGTGCCAATGCGTTGATTGCATTTCCAAAGTTGTTGGTCATCACTGCTGCAAGGTGCAGCCACTGTCGCTGCGCAGTGTCGATTCTGAAAATGTGCTGTGATACGGGTTCCAGCAGCTCTCGTATTGCTGTTTCTACTTCGGGCGACGAGCCTTCAATGCAGAAAGGCAACTGGCTGTAATCCATAGGTATATCGCGGATAAAAGTCTGTGGTGACCAAATCACTCCGTTTTTGCGGCTGATGGGTTGCAAAACTTTGAGCGACACTGAGCCTGCTGTGTGTAGCACCAGCGCGTCGCGCAGACGCAAGTCTAAAGCAAGTTCGAAAAGTGCATCGTCGGTTACGGCTAAAATATATACGTCGGCCGTAGGGTAGAGGAGATTCAGTCGGTCGATAGGTTCGGCAAAGACTTGGTTGGCAAGTGCTTCGGCGTGGTCATATTCGCGCGACCATATTTGAAGCACTTGATGCCCGGCGGCGTAAAATGCTTTGGCCAAATGGGTTGCCACATTGCCAGAGCCGATGAAAGTGACGGTTTTCATATTTATTGTTTATGAAAAAAGGACAGAACAACAAATGCCCAGCCCTTTTAAGTGTTAATTAGATTATAGTATTTTAGTATTCGTCTTCCTGAAAGAAGAAGTCTTCTTTTGTAGGATAGTCAGGCCAGATGTCTTCAATGCTGTCGTAAGGTTCTCCCTCATCTTCAATTTCTTGCAAGTTTTCAATCACCTCCATAGGGGCTCCGGTTCGCTGTGCATAATCGATAAGTTCCTCTTTGTTTGCTGGCCAGGGTGCGTCCTCAAGCTTCGATGCTAGTTCTAGTGTCCAATACATAATACTCTTGTTTTTCCTTATTTATTACTTAAATCGCTGTAAATGTGTTTTCTATGATTTGTAATTTATTTTTCCATTCCACTTAACGCAGTCCATTGCAAATTATTATTCTGCACTCCAAAAATTTTCTGGTTTATTTTCGATAAAAAGAACAAATCTGGATATAACGAACATATAATCAGAAGTCCTGTTGATGTATTTTTTTATAATTTCTTCTATTTTTTCTTCGTCAGAAAGTTTTACTATTGCCCTTTCTGCACGGCGGCATACAGTGCGGGCAACGTGCGCTTGGGCGGAAATCAGGCTGACACCAGGAACGACAAAACTTTTCAGTCGCGGCAATTTTGATTCCATTGCATCTATCCAACCTTCCATTTCTTCGACCGCATTTAACTGCAGTTGAGGCAGTTTGGCGTAAGTCGCTTCGTCCTCGGTAGCCAACAGGGTCTGTACTACAAAGAGGTTGTTTTGTGTTTTTTTCAGGTGCTTGCAAATGCTTTCGAATTGTTCACGTACGTCAAAGGCAATGACCAAATCTTCCGATTTTTCCTTTGCCATCACCGTCAATAGGCCAATGTGTGCATTCAGCTCATCGACAGTGCCGTAAGCCTCCACACGCATATCGTATTTCTTCACTCGGCGTCCACCTACCAACGAGGTGGTGCCGTTGTCGCCTGTTTTTGTATATACCATTTTTTACACCCTTTCTACGCTTTTCACTTCGGGAATGACGCGCTTGATGGCAGTCTCAATGCCCTGTTTGAGGGTCTGCATTGCGTGGGGGCAGCTGCCGCAGTGGCCCTGCAGACGCACCATCACCACTCCCTCGTTGGTCATATCGACATATTCCATATCGCCGCCATCCTGTTGCAGATAGGGACGTATCTGAGCCAATGCATTCTGTACTTTCTTCTCGATGTTTGCTTTTTCTTGATCGGTCATAATTATTGATTTTTTTGTAGTCGTTTTTTGGGATGAGGGTGGGTGAAGTTAAGGAACAATAGTTTTATTGCTGGTATGGATTGTCCTTTAACTTCCTTTAATCCCATTAATCTTCATATACCTTTTATTTGTTTAGCTTGCAGATTTCGGTTATCGTGTTCTTTGCCAGACGGTCGAAGGCTTCGCTTTCGGGCGACGGCGTGTCGCTCCACAGAGCCACCGGCTTGCCACTGTCGCCGCTTTCGGCGATGCTCTGCACCAGCGGAATCTCGCCAAGCAGTGGGATACCCATCTCTTTCGAAAGTTTGCTGCAGCCTTCCTTGCCGAAGATGTAGTATTTGTTGTTGGGCAACTCGGCGGGGGTGAAGTAAGCCATATTCTCGACGAAGCCCAGCACAGGGATGTTGATGTTGGGATTCTGGAACATCTCGACACCGCGCACCACGTCAGCCAATGCCACCTTCTGTGGTGTGCTGACGATTATTGCACCCGTCACGGGCAGCGTCTGCGCTATGGTCAGTTGTATGTCACCCGTTCCCGGTGGCATATCGACCACAAGGTAGTCGATCTCGTCCCACCAGGTCTCGGTGAGCAACTGCTTCAACGCACCGCTGGCCATAGGACCGCGCCAAACCATAGCCTTCTCAGGATCGACCAGGAAACCGACCGACATCAGCTTGACGTTGTATTTCATTATCGGTGTCATATAAGTCTTGTCGCCGTGCTTTTCACCATATATGTCGTTCTCGGTGATATTGAACATAATAGGTATTGATGGACCATATATGTCGGCATCGATCAGACCCACCTTGGCACCTGTTTTTGCCAACGACACGGCCAGGTTGACAGCCACGGTCGATTTGCCAACACCGCCTTTGCCGCTAGCCACGAGGATGGTGTGCTTGATGTTGGGAAACATCTCCTCGGGACGCGGCTGCTCAACCTTGCGCGAAGTCAGGTTCACCTCAACTTCGGCGTTGCGATCCACATATTCGTGTATTGCGTTGATGCAGTCTTCTTTCATCTTCGACTTCATTGGGCAGGCAGGCGTAGTCAGCACCAAATCGAAACTCACTTTCATTCCCTCGATGGCGATGTTTTCGATCATTCCAAGCTGGGTCAGGCTCTGTCCCAAATCTGGGTCATCAACGTGACTCAACGCCATCTCTATCATTGTTTTAGTTATTGCGCTCATATATATATGTATATCTGTTTTACACACTACAACGCCCGAACGATATATTTATTGTTATATGCGAGAAAAGTTTTGAGAATTGTTTTTGTTGTATAAAAAACGATGTCTTGACAATAAAAAAACATATTCTTTTTGTACGGATTGGAAAAAATAAGTAACTTTGCATTCGAAAAACAAAGAAGTAGTAAATCATAAAACGATACAAATTATAGAATATAACAAATTAAAAATAAATATATAACATAGCGTTTGCTATTTATTCGGTAACGGCTCCTTGAACCTGAGAAATTCAAATGATAGTTACTCGTAGAATAAATAATGAACGCCTACAGATGCGTAGGCGGATTTATTTACAGTAACGGGTATTTCTCAGGACCTAAGGAGCGTAGATAAAGAAGTCTACGCTCTTTTTATGTCCGAGAAATGTCATATAGTCATATCCGCATAAATGCTTTCGCCATAAAATATACATTATGGCAAATACAAATACTAATTTGATCCCTTTTTGGGACAAAGTGTACTTTGAAAGTAGTACTAAAATGTCGGATATTCCCGATAGAAGCGTGCATCTTATTGTGACTTCGCCACCTTATTTTAACATCAAGGATTATTCCAGAGATGGGTATCAGGCAGTTCAGCATTCCGCTATGAGAAATGATGATATTGGCGCAAATAACTCTTTTGAGGAATACATTCAATCATTGCTTTGTGTATGGAAAGAATGTGAACGAGTGCTTAAACCAAATGGAAAGTTGTGCATCAATGTGCCTTTGATGCCAATGCTAAAAAAAGATTTGAATACGCACTATAATCGTCATATATTTGATTTGCAAAGCAGTATCCAGAATTCGGTTTTGCAAGGCACGCAATTGTTTTTGATGGATTTATACGTATGGAATAGGGTTAATTCTTCCAAACGACTAATGTTTGGAAGTTATCCGTATCCAAGAAATTTTTATGCCCAAAACACTGTAGAGTTTATTACAGTTTATGTGAAAGATGGTGCTCCCGAACAGCCAAAACTGGAGTTTAAAACCAAAAGCAAACTCACCGAACAGGAGTGGACGACATTTACAAAACAAATATGGGATATCCCAATCCCCAATAAAAGTGATATTGCATATGGAAAACACTCAGCTATAATGCCTGAAGAAATACCATATAGATGCATTCGATTATTCAGTTGTGAGAATGACGTAGTTTTAGACCCTTTTACAGGAAGTGGTACAACTCTTAAAGTGGCCAAGACTCTAAACCGTCACTATGTGGGCTATGAGCTATACGAACATTATAAATCATTAATTCTTTCAAAATTACAATTAGCCAACTATGAAAAACAACCGGATATATTTGGCGGACGTATTTGACTTCCTTCAAGAGTTAGAGGACAATACTGTGGATTTGGTTATCGCGGATCCACCATATAATATGAAGAAAGCAGATTGGGATACATTTAGAACGGAACAGGATTATTTTGAGTTCACTTTAAAATGGATTGATGCAATGCTGCCAAAATGTAAACCAACGGCATCGATATATTTGTTTAACAATGCCTATAACTCTGCGATTATTTTACACACTTTGCGCCAAAGAAGAATAGTGTTTCGCAATTGGATTACTTGGTATAAAAAGGACGGTTTTAGTTCAACGAGAAGGCGATATGTTAATGCGCAAGAAACAATCTTGTTTTACACTATGTCAGATGATTATACTTTCAACTATGACGATATACGGATCCCTTATGCGTCAATCGAGAGGATTGCTTGTGCTGCTAAAAAAGGGATTTTAAAAGAAGGGAAACGTTGGTATCCAAACGAGAAAGGAAAACTATGCAATGATGTATGGGAAATAACATCCCAACGCCATAAAGTCAAAGTGAATGGGAAAATAATAAAGCCTTTACATCCGACCATAAAACCAGACGAAATGATTGATAGAATGATTCGTGCAAGTAGTGATGAGAATGACCTTGTTCTTGATTTATTCAGCGGAAGTGGTACAACAAGCAGAATCGCAAAGCAATTGAATCGTAATTTTGTGGGATGTGAAATGAATAGGGAATATGTTAAAATAATAACAAATAACGGAGTAGATTATGACGAACTATGATATTTTAAAAAAAATTGAAAAAATATCCCCGTCTAACCAGTTTATTGGTTATATTATCAACAGAATACAAGATGATAATTATCGTGGGATCCAGTGCTCTCAACACAACCGATTGACGTATGAATACTTCAAAACGATAATTGATATTATATATGAAACTGTAGGTGACAGGGCTTTTCACATTCACGTAGGTGATGATAACGGTATTCGTCAACATCAAGCGGAATATTATTATAAAATCGTTAATGGAATAAATGATATCATAGGGAAAGGTACAATCAATTCTGTGAAGAAAAACACATTCCCGGATATGGCTCGAGCAGGGCTGCTTGAGAGGTTTGACAAAAATGATGAGAAAATCATCGAAACATTTTCAATTGGAGAAGGGAAAACGGCTCGTACACGATGTGTCGTTTCAAAAGTGTGTCTTTCAGATTTGGGAATTAGATTTGCACAAGCGTCAAATGAATTTGAAAGGAGAAAATACTATACTGACGCAGTTGATGCATTAACGAAAAATGCGGCGACCGAACTTGTAGAACTGCTTTCTACTGATGAAAGGTTTGAGAGTGTTAGCATTGAAGAATTTATGTTAATCCTTTCTGACGATAGGGATGGTGTCCATTATAATGATAAATTAATGTACCTTGCTGATTATAGAAAACTATCTGAAAATCAGAAACACGATCTTGAGATCCTAATAAAAGAATATTGTAATCCTGATAGAAATATAGGGAATAAGATACACGCTCGAGACTATCATAATTGGAAAAATGAAAGCCAGCAGATATTTACTCTTTTAAGTAATTCTACTTATTTCAAGGTTATTAATGGACTGTTGTTGCTTAATAATGGGGAGTATGGTTTGTTTGTGTACCCTGCACAACGAGGACAAAAGCCTAAAGATAAGTACTTCAGATATCATAATGTCCCCAAATGTCAAAATTACGAGCTTCATCATATTGTGCCCTTCAAAAAAGCGTCAACCCAAAAGGATGCAAAGTACATAGATGATGAGCGAAATTTAATTTACTTGTCATCAAATAAGCACGCTGAATTTACCGCAACACACAATATTAATATACGAGCCAGTTATAATGAACCCGTATAATCATTTCTTCAATTAGATGGCATTGATAGTATTATTAATGTTGATTTAAGCAAAAAAGATGCTTTGATGTCAAGTCAAAAAATTGGTGAAATGGTGGATTACAATAAAAGATTATTACGTATTTTCTATTCGGTGTAAGTTGGGAACAATTATATTGTTTCAAGGATGCGACCAAGTATTTCGCTGTGGTCGAAGGCGAGGGGTGGGAGTTGGTCGATGGGGAACCAGCGGGTTTCGGCGGCATCGTCGGCACCGCGAGGCTGGACTTTGGCGGGGTCGATGTTGGCAGTGAATATCACGCTAACGGTGCGGCCGCGGGGGTCGCGACCCTCGCGCGACGCCACGAAACGTTCGGTCAGAGCGATATCCTTCAGTCCTGTTTCCTCTTCCAACTCACGTGTTGCGGTGTGCTCGATGTCGCGGT
>JAGDCN010000077.1 GCA_017958525.1 Bacteroidales bacterium | reverse complement strand
TTGGAGGCGGTAGCAGCGGCGGATTTGGCGGATTTGGCGGCGGCAGCTTCGGTGGCGGCGGCGCCAGCGGACGATGGTAAAGCCTTTTCAACAGATTGTTGAAAAAAAAAGAATATTTTTCCTCTTCCGACTGCAAAATTACCTCTATTTTTGCAGTCGGAAAAGTTAAAGTTTGAATTATTTTTCAACAATTGTTGATAAGGCTACCATCTGCCGCTGGCGCCGCCGCCACCGAAGCTGCCGCCGCCAAATCCGCCAAATCCGCCGCTGCTACCGCCTCCAAACGAACCTCCTCCCCAGCCGCCGACACGGGAATGGCCACCAAAATAGGTGCCTCCAGTAAAACCGCCCCCGCCATTGCCGCCACCTATGCCGCCCGACATCTTGTCGAGTTTATGCACAAACCAGCAGAACAGCGCGATGCCTATAATGAATACAATAAGGAGGGCAAGCGGATTGACATCGTTGTCTTTCTTGTACTTGTCGTAGCTGTATTCGCCGGCGCAGACGGGCAGTATGACATCAAGTGCGGCGACGATGCCGCCGTAGTAGTCATTGTCGCGGAAGTGTGGTATCATCTTGTCCTCGATGATGCGCTTGCAGAAGACATCGGGCAATGCACCTTCCAAGCCGGTTCCGACAGCAATTTCAACTTGGCCGTCGGTGTCGTCCTTGGGCTTTAAAATGATGATTACGCCGTTGGAAAACTTGCCTTGTCCAATACCCCATTTGTTGCCTACGTCGAAAGCAAACGACGAAATGTCATTGCCGCCAAAGGCCGGTGTGATCATCACTACTATCTGATTGGAAGTGCTGTCGTTAAAGGCTAGCAGTCTCTCTTCAAGCTCGGCTGTTTGGCTGCTCTCGAGCAGGTTGCAGTAGTCGTAAACAAGATGATTCTCCTTGTCTGGCAGCCAGCCCGTCTCGTCGTAAGGACTTTGGGCGGCAGCAATCATAATGCTGCCCAGCATCAGTAAGGAGAGAAATAGTTTCTTCATTCCGCAGGTTTATAGTAATGCTTCTGTGGATGGAGCCTGATCGGCGCCTTCAGAGGCTTGGAAATATCCCATTTTATCGTGACCGAACATACCGGCGATGATGCTGTTCGGGAAACGGCGTATTGTTGTGTTGTAATCGCGAACGGCATCGTTGAAAGCTTTGCGCGAGACGTTGATACGGTTTTCGCATCCTTCAACCTGGGCCTGGAAATCTTGGTAGTTCTTCGTGGCTGTCAGTTCAGGATAGCGTTCTACGGTGACGTTGATGGCGCGAGTCATCTCCTGGGCCATCTTGTCGTATGCGGCCTGGAATTTGGCGATGTTTTCTTCGGTCAGGTCATTAGCGTCTAACTGTGGGGCATTGTTGCGGGCACGAATTACGTTTTCGAGTGTTGACGACTCGTAGTTGCCGGCCCCTTTAACGATGTTGATAGCCTGTTCCACAAGGTCTTTGCGACGTTGGTAGTCGGCCTGTACGTTACCCCATTTGCTGGTGGCGTTTTCTTCCTTGGTAATCATTTTGTTGTTGGCGCCTATGGCCCAAAGTACTATCACGGCAATGATGCCGAGCATAGCCCAAAGTAATGTGTGTTTTTTCACTGTTTTATTGTTTTAAATGATTATTGTTTTTGTTAGCTTTTGATACATTTTAATAGTTCAGCGTAGCCTTTGCCGCTACAGTGCCTGGCAAATTCTGTAGCCTGTTGTTTCTCGGTAATTATTGCTCTTTCCGATTATTTAATCAGGTTTCCAAGTATGTCGCGGGTTAGTTCGCGTGTGATTGTGCGAGTGGCAGCCGAGGTGCTGTTTTTAACTATTCGTTGTCCGGCCGAGGTTGTTTTCTTGGTTTTCTTGCCGCTGATGGCATCGCTGGCAGCGGTGCCTACAATGGTACCCAACGTGGCGGTGACGGCGGTAAGGACAGCCTTGCCAACTTTCGCCAGCAGACCTTTCTTCTTCTTGCCACCCTCGGTCGTGGTCTCGGTTTTGACGGCTTTGCCGCCTTCCGTTTGTGCAGGCAGGTTTTCTTCCTCTTCGGCCAAGAGCATCTCATAGGCGCTCTCGCGGTCGATTATCTGGTCGTATTTGTGACCTATCGTGCTGCGGTTCATCACATCGCGGCGTTCGCCTTCGTTGATGGCACCTATTTGCGACAGTGGAAATAGTATTTTTGCTTTTTGAACAATGCCGGGAGCACCTTTCTCATCGAGGAAACTTACCAGAGCCTCGCCTGTTTCAAGGGTCGTGATGGCCTCTTCGGTCTTGAAGGCAGGGTTGGCGCGGAATGTTTCAGCGGCAACTTTTACGGCCTTCTGGTCGCGCGGTGTGTAGGCACGCAGGGCGTGTTGTACGCGGTTGCCGAGCTGTCCGAGAATATTGTCGGGTATGTCAGTGGGTAACTGGCTGATGAAATAGATCCCCACGCCCTTGCTGCGTATTAGGCGGATAACCTGCTCAATCTTGTCGGTCAGGGCTTTGCTGGTGTCTTCGAACAGCATATGCGCCTCGTCGAAGAAGAAGACCAACTTGGGTAGTGCCTGGTCGCCAACTTCAGGCAGGGTAGAGTAGAGCTCGGAGATGAGCCACAGAAGGAAAGTGCTGTAAAGTTTTGGCTGCATCATCAGTTTGTCGGCAGCCAGAACACTCATTACCCCCTTTCCGCCTTCGGTTTGTAGGAGGTCGTGGATGTCAAACGACGGTTCCCCGAAAAAATTATTGGCACCTTGGTTTTCAAGCTGAAGCAGCGAACGCTGGATGGCACCGACTGTGGCCGATGAAATGTTGCCGTAGGTGGTGGTGTATTCTTTTGCGTGTTTCGACACATAGTCCAGCATTGAGCGCAAATCCTTGAGGTCCAGAATCAGAAGCCCCTTTTCGTCGGCTATGCGGAACACTATGTTCAACACACCGTCCTGTGTCTCGTTGAGTCCTAACAGACGTGACAGCAACTGCGGCCCCATCTGCGAGATAGTGGCGCGAATGGGGTGCCCCTGCTCGCCGAAAACGTCGTAGAAGCGTACCGGGCAGCCTTCGAAAACAGGATTGTCAATGCCGAATTCACCTTTGCGTTTTTCGATAAAACCGCTCATTGCACCAGCTTTGCTGATGCCACTCAGGTCACCTTTCATATCCGCCATAAAGCAGGGAACACCTGCCTGGCTGAAGGTCTCTGCCATCACTTGCAGCGTCACCGTCTTGCCTGTGCCCGTAGCACCAGCAATGAGTCCGTGGCGGTTGGCCATTTTTCCGTTGATTGTGAGGTTGCCCTCGTCGCAATGGGCAATATAAAGCCCTAAATCAGAAGTGTACATTATTGTGGTTGTTGCTGTTTTTTATTGTTTGACTGCATTTTTCACGTTAACGCAAAATGTTCTAAAATATTGTTTAATATTGCATCATCTTTTGGCAATATGTTCAACTTGGAAGTGCAACAATGATGTGCAAAGATAGTATTTTTTTGTTTTTTACTGATGGAATCGATTATTTGTTTTATGTTTTTGTGTATCTTTGCATCGGAAAAAATATGATTTTATAATATGAAAAAAGTTGTATTGTTATCATTCATAGTGTTTTGTATTCTGTCTGTAAGTGCTCAGGATATTGTAAATCTGCGTATGGACCGTCAGCAGATGGGGCTGCATGGCTATGTGGCTTCGATGGACGAGGATATCCTACTCCGCAAGGATTATTTCCGCGAGGATTGGCCCGGACGCAAGTGGTTTATTAAGGATTTACGCAATGTGTTGCGCGAGGACGATGGCCGCATAGTGACCTTCAACCCTGCCGGTCGTATGCTCACCATCACCTACACTCATCAAGGCAAGCAGGGCAAAACGACACGCTGCACCTATGCTTCCAACGGTCTTCTGTCATCATTCGTGGGTGAAGGCTACAAGGTTGAGGCTAAATACAGTGGCAATTATGCCGACATCAATTTGTTTGCCGAAACAAAGGACTATAAGAGCGTCAATCTGGCCAAGGCTGACCTCAATACAACACCTTACACAAATTCCTATCCTTTCGACCTGAAATGCCGTCAGGAGTTGGGCGACGACGGACTGGTGCTGAAGTCGAGCTACTACTATGTCGATAGTATGCCTGCCAAGGTGTGCGAATACAGCTACAACCACAACAACCTGCTTCAGGGCGAGAAAATAATTGACTATACCAGTGACGAGAAGACTGTCAGCACGGTGAAATATACTTATGACAACCGTGGTTTCCTGATCAAGAAGGTCACTCGCGGCAAGGCTCTCGACGAGACTTGCACCTATGAGAACAACGACCTCGGCGACTGCATCAAGATGACCGTTGAGCGCCCATACAGCACTGTTGTCTATACCTTTGAATACGAATATGATGCTGAAAACAACTGGACGGTTCGCTTGCAGTTTGAGGATGGTGTCTTTGACAACGCTGCGCTGCGCACGCTGACCTACCATAAAGCTCCGGCCGAGCCAAAGGCTAAAGCCGAGAAACCTGCCAAAGGAGAAAAAGCAAAAGCTGACAAGAAGACTTCGAAAAAAGACGACAATGCGAAAGTGAACAAGCAAGCTGAGAAAGAACGCATAGCGGCTGAAAAACAAGCTGCTAAAGATGCCAAGATTAGGCAGAAAGAAGAAATGAAAGCTCAGCAGGCTCGTGCCAAAGAGGCAGAGAAGAATATGAGCAAGGAAGAACGCAAAGCCGCTCAAGCTGAACGCAAGGCTGCGGAAAAGGCTGAGAAGGAACGAATAGCAGCCGAAAAGAAAGCAGAAAAGGAGCGTATAGATGCCGAAAAGGAACGTATGGCAGCTGAAAAGAAAGCCGAAAAGGAGCGTATAGCAGCAGAAAAGCAAGCTGAGAAAGAACGCAAAGCCGCTAATAAAAACAAATAAAATAATGGTGTGTCGATGCAGACACACTTTTTTTTTAATTCCTACTTCCACATTAAACTATGGTTGATCTTCAAGAATATATGAGCGGCAGTATCCGCAACATTATGACTGCCGCCTATCGAAATATGCTGCACAACCCGCGCGAGGCAAAATTTGCCTATCGTATGCAGCAGATATTCTCAAAATCTGAAAAACGTCGCAAAAGTATAGCTGACAAAGAGAATATCGATGTTCCACCATTCCTTATTTGCAGTATTGCGACGCAATGCAATCTGCACTGCAAGGGTTGCTATGCGCGCTCGAACGGCATAGCAAACGATGTTGATGACAACAGTCGGCCCACCCTTGCCGCTGAACAGTGGCACGCAATTTTCAGTGAGGCTGCCGACCTCGGCGTCAATTTTGCTCTCCTTGCCGGCGGTGAACCTATGATGCGACGCGATGTGTTGGAGGCTGCTGCACAGGTGGATAATATGATTTTTCCTGTCTTCACCAATGGAACACTTATTGGACCTTCAAATATCGATTTTCTCCGTAAAAATTTCAATATCATTCCGATAATTAGTATAGAAGGATCTGCTGACGGCACAGATAACCGTCGTGGAAAGGGCATCTATCAACGTGCGATGCTGTCGATGGATATGCTTCACAATGAGCATCTTTTCTTCGGTACAAGCATTACGGTGACCACTGAAAATTTTCGCGATGTCACATCGTCGCAGTTCCTCGGTGGTCTTCAGGGGAAGGGGTGCAAACTCGTTTTCTATGTGGAATATGTTCCCACTGAAAAAGGTACTGAGCAACTGGCTTTCAGCGACAGTCAGGTGGAGGAGATGGAACAACGTTTGGAGTCGGTACGCGAGCAGTTTGACGACATCATATTTCTTTCTTTCCCTGGTGACGAAAAAGCTGTGGGTGGCTGTTTGGCTTCGGGACGCGGATTCTTCCATATTGGTCCCGATGGTTCGGCCGAACCCTGTCCGTTTTCGCCTTTCAGCGACAGCAATGTCCTTAATTTAGGCGTAAAGGGGGCACTCCAATCGCCTCTTTTCCGCAAACTCCGCGATCTCCACGCCTTGGGCTGGGAACATACCGGCGGATGCACCCTCTTCGAACATCGCGATGAAGTGGCGCAACTGTTGAAATGAAAAGAGCCGTTCTTTTGAACGGCTCTTTTTATTAATTGATTTTATCGAATCCTAAATAAGGTCGCAGGCATTCTGGCATTGTGATGCCGTCGGGACCTTGGTTGTTTTCGAGCAGGGCGGCAACGATACGGGGAAGGGCCAGTGCGCTGCCGTTGAGGGTATGCGCCAAGCGTGTTTTGCCGTCACTGTCCTTGAAACGCAGCTTCATACGGTTGGCCTGGAAGGCCTCGAAGTTGCTGACAGAACTGACCTCTAACCAGCGTTTCTGTGCGGCACTCCACACTTCGAAGTCGAAGGTCATTGCCGAAGTGAAACTGATGTCACCGCCGCAGAGTTTCAGTATGCGGTAGGGGAGATTTAGTTTGTCGAGCAGTCCGCCGACGTGGGCTTTCATCTCCTCAAGTCGCTCATAGCTGCGGTCGGGATGCTCAATGACAACGATTTCCACCTTCGAGAATTCGTGCAGGCGGTTCAGTCCGCGGACGTCCTTGCCGTAACTGCCAGCTTCGCGACGGAAACACTCGCTATAGCCTACGTGCTTGATAGGGAACTGTTTGGCATCGACAATCTCGCCGCGGTAAATGTTGGTGATGGGCACCTCGGCGGTGGGAATCATATAGAAGCCATCGAGGGGAATGGCATACATCTGACCCTCTTTGTCGGGCAGTTGGCCTGTGCCGAGTCCACTGGCTTCGTTGACCATCAGAGGAGGTTGGATTTCAGTGTATCCGGCATCGGCGGCACTGTTGAGGAAAAAGTTGATCAAGGCACGCTGCAAGCGGGCACCTTTGCCTTTATAGACAGGGAATCCGGCACCGGTGATTTTGTTGCCGAGTTCGAAATCGACAATATCGTATTTTGCACAGAGTTCCCAGTGGGGCAGTGCGTCGTCACCGAGGTTGGGCATTGTGCCGAATCGGCCCACCTCCAGGTTGTCGTCGGCTGACTTGCCTTTGGGAACGCTCAAGTGTGGCGTGTTGGGCAGCGAGATAAGCTTTGCGTTCAGCTCCTGCTCGACAGCAGTCATCTGTTCGCCCAGCTGTTTCTCCTCAGCTTTCAGGTCGGCGGTGCGGGCTTTTTTTTCTTCAGCCTCATCGCGTTTGCCTTGTTTGAAGAGCATACCAATCTCTTTGGCAATGGCATTCTGCTCGGCCTTCACGGCATCACTGTTTTTCTGGAGATTGCGACGTTTCTCATCGAGATCTATAATTTCGTCGATACGAGCCTCGACATCGGCTACATTCTTTATTTTCAGTCTTTCGATGCACTCGTCGCGGTGCTCTTTTATATATTGAAGTTGAATCATCTTAAAAAAATATGAATTTAATATATTTGCATTTATAATTTGCCGGTTATGTAATAATGAAGAATGTTATAATCAGACAGGTGCTTTTGCTACCGCTATGCAGATTGATTTATTCGATTAATAGGTATTATGCTCCATTCTTCAAAATAAAGAGGATGCAACGCGGAGTCGCATCCTCTTTTGTGGTTATTGCACGCAAGAAAGGCGTGCGCTCCGACGATTAGCCTTCGACGATGGCGCCGGTGGGGCAGGCGTCAGCGCAGGTACCGCAGCTAACGCAAGCGTTCTCGTCAATCTTGTAGATGTCGCCTTCGGAAATAGCTCCAACGGGGCATTCGCCAGCGCAGGTGCCGCAAGCAACACAAGTTTCAGTGATTCTGTAAGCCATTTTTATTTAAGTTTTTTGGTTAATAATGAATTGCAAAAGTACAATATTTTTCGCAATCTGCAAGGATAAATATTAAATAATTTTGAGTGTTGGTTGTTAATTGGTTGATAATTAATACTGTCTTTGGTAAAAACTTGATGTTTGCTTGCTCTGTTGTTGTGGTTCTGTTCAATTCTACCGAATCGGATTTGTCCGATTTTATGATAGTTTATGTTATGAAGTCTGATTTCAATGCAGATTTTCGAGCAACCGTTTGATTGTTCGGTCAATAGGCTTCTTTTCGTATAGGATTGAATATACGGCTTCGACGATAGGCAGGTGCATATCCAGTTCGCGCAATATTTTCTTTATGCCTTTGACGGCATAATAGCCCTCGGCAACCATCTTCATTTCGAGCTGTGCTGCCTTGATGCTGTAGCCGTAGCCCAGCATATTGCCGAAGGTGCGGTTGCGGCTGAATTGCGAATAGCTTGTTACCAGCAGGTCGCCAAGGTAAGCGAAACTTTCGAACTGCCTTAGGCGGGCGTCGGTGCCGAAATCGCCGTTGCCAATCATCGGCGAGATGCGCTGCATAAAATCGGTCATTTCTTGCAATGCATTGGAGATGAGCACGGCAATGATGTTGTCGCCGTAACCCAGTCCGCGGCACATACCGGCGGCGATGGCATAGATGTTTTTAAGCACTGCGGCGCATTCAATGCCCGTCATATCAGTCGAATAGGTGGTCTTGATGTAATGGCAGCTGAGCTGGTGTCGCACTTGCTCGGCAAAGTCCTTGTTGGTCGAAGCCACAGCGAGGTATGTGAGCCGCTGACGTGCGGCCTCTTCGGCGTGCGAGGGTCCGCTGACTATACACAGCTGGCTGTAATCCATACCGATTTGCTCACGTAGGTATTCGGTGATTATGGTTGTGTATTCAGGTACGATGCCTTTGACGGCAGAGATGATTCGTTTTTTGCGCAGCAGCTCTTTAGGCACCGTTTTCAGTGCTTTATCGACGAAAGCCGAGGGGATGACAAGGTAGATGTCGTCGCTTTTCTCTATCACCTTATTGATGTCGCTGCTAATGTCGATTCGGTCGGTGTCGATGTATGCTTCGCTGAGGTACAGTGGGTTATGCTTTTCTTCACGCAGAACTGGAATGGCATCCTCTTCGCGCACCCACCAGTTGATGCGCCGTTCTTGTTTTTCGAGCAGTATTTTGACGATTGCGGTGGCCCAGCTGCCGCTGCCTAATAGTCCTATCATTTTGATGTATTGTGTTTTATATCCTATGATATGTTTTGTTGGTGTTTTGCAAAAATAAGAAAAAAAACTGAAAGCACAAAACAATTGTCAAAAGTGTCATCCTTGACTGCGGCGCAAAGGTATCGTCCACTTCAACTCCCATTTTACCCCCCCCCTCTTGCATACGAAACTTTATTCAAAATCATACAATAATTATATCATCTTTTACTTTTGTAGTTTTTTATTAAAATTTAGTAAGAATTTAGGTAGAATTTGGTAAGAAGATGGTCTTGATTTTCTGTATGTTAGAAAGGTCGATTTTTGGGGTAAAAAACGGGTTTTGCATCTTTTTGCAAAACTATTCGTAACAATTTGTAATTGATTGTGTTATGATTGATTTGGGTTGATAAAGCCGATTGGGGACAATATTTTGTTTTTTTTAACGTTTTAACAATTATTGAATAACATTAATAAGATATAATTATGCTTTCACATTTGAAACCAGCCTCTGTATGGCGCTATTTTGGCGAGATTATGCAAATCCCGCGTCCGTCGAAACACGAAGAGAAAATTTCGGCTTATCTGCAGCAGTTTGGCCGCGACCGCGGTCTTGAAACGCTCAGCGATGAGTTGGGCAATGTGCTGATTCGCAAACCTGCCTCCAAAGGATATGAAAAATCGCAAGGAGTTTGCCTGCAGGCACATATGGATATGGTGTGTGAGAAAAATGGCGACAAGGTTTTTGACTTCCTCAAGGATGGCATCCAGCCGGTCCTTGACGGTGAATGGCTTACGGCCGACGGTACTACGTTAGGTGCTGACGATGGCATCGGCGTGGCCGCCATCCTTGCCATCCTTGACGACGTCACTATTGAGCACGGGCCGCTCGAGGCACTGTTCACTGTCGATGAGGAGACAGGTCTGACCGGTGCCGGCGGGCTTTCGACCGAATGGCTCAAAAGCGACATTCTGCTCAACTTCGATGACGAGGACGAAGGTGAGTTCTGCATCGGTTGTGCAGGTGGCATCGATACGACAGTGGCGATTGACTACACGACGCGCTATTGCCCTGCCGGCGAAGTGGCTTATAGGGTGAAAATAAGTGGTTTGAAAGGTGGTCACAGTGGCGACGACATCAACAAAGGTCTGGCCAATGCCAACAAACTGTTGGCCCGCATATTGTGGAACGCCACGGAGCAGTGCAAAATAGGTTTGGCGCGTATCGACGGTGGAAATCTGCGTAACGCTATTGCCCGCGAGGCATACGCCGACATCGTTGTTGCCAAGGAGTTTGACGGTGCTTTCCGTCGGATGGTCGATGAGTTTCGCGAGTGTCTGACCTTCGAGTTCCGCAGCACTGAGCCCGACTTGAAGGTGGAACTGACTCCCATAGATATGCCGCAGTTGCTTATCGACCGCCAGACGCAGTACAACCTGCTTAATGTGCTGTTGGCCTGTGCACACGGTGTGTTGGCTATGAGCCGCGAGATACCCAACTTTGTCGAGACTTCGACTAACCTGGCATCGGTGAAGATGGATGACAAACAAATCCACATCGCCACCAGCCAGCGCAGCTCGGTAGAGAGTGCCAAACGTGCTGCTGCACAAAAGATTGAAGCAACGTTCCGTATGATTGGCGCCCACGTCAGCCACGGCGACGGCTACCCCGGCTGGACGCCCAATCCTGCGAGCCGAGTGCTGAAGGTTGGTGTGGAGACATATAAGGCTATGTTCGGCCACGAACCCGTGGTCCGCGCCATTCACGCTGGCTTGGAGTGCGGCCTCATAGGCGAGAAGTATCCCAAGATGGATATGATCAGCTACGGTCCCACGCTGCGCGGAGTTCATAGTCCCGACGAGCGCATAGAGATCAAGACCGTGCAGATGTTCTGGGACCTCACGCTGCAGATTCTCAAGAACCTGAAATAAATCGAATATTAATTAAGGTTTAAGGGTTTAAGGGTTGAAAGGTTGCAACCTTTCAACCCTTCTAACTTTATCGAGACGAAACGTCTGCGAAAGAGACCGCAGGCTAGGAAATTTGTGTACCAAATTTTTAGGGGTTACCTAAAAATAACTATGATGTAGGCTATAATCACTGCTTTTGGTGATTGCCTGTACGAGGTGAAAGAAGGACTTTTGCATTTTGAAAAAAGATGCGAAAGGATGAACAGAAAAGATTTGTTTTCAGTGATTTGTATTGCTGCAGCTATGAGTTTCCACTGTTTGGTTGCAGC
>JAGDCN010000076.1 GCA_017958525.1 Bacteroidales bacterium | reverse complement strand
GCGTGGAAGCCACTGATTGCACCGCAGGCTATCGAAACAAACATCATCGGGAATATGGGGTTGGCGGCAGCATCGGGGTTGCCATTCTTGTCGAAATGACGGTTGCCGAGGCCGTCCCAAATCTCAACCAGCTGCACGTCGTGGACGAAAAAGGCTATGACGATAAAGACCGCCATCAGCAACAGTAGGATACCAAAGATGGGGTAAATCTTGCCAATCAGCTTGTCGATAGGCACCAGCGTAGCAACAAGGTAATAAGCGAAAATGATGACGGGCCATATCCACAGCTCCCAGCCAGGCGTAAACTGGTCGATGAGCAACTGGGCAGGGGTCTTTACAAAGACAGCACCTACAAGAATCATCAGGAATACAGTGAAGTAGCGCATCACCTGCTTGGCACCGTTGCCAAGAAAGGCACCGTGCAGTTCGGGCAGCGAACAGCCGTGGTGACGCATCGACATAAAACCGGCGATAAAGTCGTGCATAGCACCGGCAAAGATGCTACCGAAGACAATCCAAAGGAACGATGCAGTGCCGAACTGCGCGCCCATAATGGCACCACAGATAGGACCAACACCTGCAATGTTGAGGAACTGGATGAGGAAAATGCGCCACGGCTTCATCGGGACATAGTCAACGCCATCCTCCATAGTCACTGCGGGGGTAAGCCTGCGTGGATTGATTGCAATGCGGTCGCCCAACCACTTGGAATAAATGAAATATCCAAGCAACAGTAAAATGATTGAAACAATAAAAGTTATCATAGAATGATTTTAAGTTTTATGTTAAAAGATTATAATTCTCCGTTTTCAGTTCTCAGTTTATATCTCCACCGCTTCGCGGAAGTCCGCAATCTCCACTCTCTTATAGCCACGCTTGTTCAGAGTTTTCTTGAAATTCTCCTGCGTCTCCGACTCGCCGTGGACGAGGAAAATCTTTTTCAGACGGCGTTTGTCCTGACACGAAATATAGCGTATCAGCTCCTCATAGTCGCCGTGGCCCGACCACGACTCGATGCGGCGCAGGTCGGCGCGCACCTCATAGGGACGACCGAAGATGGACACCGTCTTGTCGCCACGCATAATCTTGGCACCCAGCGTCGAAGGTTCGCAATAGCCGACACAAAGTATCGTTGTCGAGGGGTTGTCGATATTGTTGGCCAGATGGTGCTTCACACGTCCAGCCTCCATCATACCCGACGCCGAGATAATGATGCAAGGTTTGTGGCGCACATTCAGGGCTTTCGAAGCCTCCACCGACTGGATGTACTGCAGACGGTCGAAACCGAACGGGTCGGGATTGTCCTTCATATAAGCTATAATATTGTCGTTGAAGCACTCAGGGTGCATCCGCATAATGTTTGTGGCATTGACGCTCAGCGGGCTATCGACAAAGACATCAATGTCTGGCAACAGGCTTTTGTTGCGCAGTCGGTCGAGAGCGTAGATAATCTCCTGCGCACGGCCGATGGCGAACGACGGTATAATCAGCTTGCCTTTCTTTTTGGTACAGGTGTCGAGCGTAGCCATCAGCAGGTCCTGCTCGGCAGTGTCGAGCGTAGTGTGCAGGCGGTCGCCGTAGGTCGATTCCATCAGCAGGTAATCCACCTGCGGGAACGGTTCGGGGTCCTTGAGTATATGCTTGTCGTAACGGCCCACATCGCCTGTAAAGCCAAGCTTGATGGTACGACGTCCCTCCTTGATTTCCAAATACACAAAAGCACTGCCCAGAATGTGGCCGGCATCGAAAAACTCGACACTGACCTCACCCTCGATGTTGAACTTCTTGTGGTAAGGCACGCTGATAAAACATTGCATACAGGCCTGCGCATCCTGTTCGGTATATATAGGCTCGACGGGTTCAAGTCCCTCTTTCTGGCGTTTTTTGTTGAAGGTTTGAGTATCCGATTCCTGTATGCGGCCCGCGTCGGCCAGCATAATCGAACACAAATCGCGCGTAGCAGGCGTGCAGACAATCACACCGTTAAAACCCTGCTTATAGATATACGGTATCAAACCGGAATGGTCGATATGTGCGTGCGAAAGTATCAGATAGTCAATCTCTTTCGGATCAAAACCCAAGTCGCGGTTCATCGCGTCGGTTTCCAGACCCTTGCCCTGGTACATACCGCAGTCCAGCAGTATCTTTAGTCCTTTTTTTGTAGTAATGAGGTGCTTGCTTCCCGTCACCTCCCTTGCAGCTCCTAAAAATTCCAGTTTCATCGGCTTTATATTATTGTTGCTGACACCTCTTTCTTTTCAAAGCCCATATTTCTCAGGCCGTTACAAAGAAAAATGTGTCAAAATAAATTCTGTTTCAAAATTACAAAGATACATTTTTTTTGGCAAATAGACAAACTCACAAAAATCGTTGCCCCGAAAAACACATAAACAAACCCGCCAACAAGCATCCTCAAACCCGGTAACAAACATTATCAAGCCAGGGAACTAACAAAATTTCTCCGTAAAAAAAACAGAAAACTCCGCCACGAAAAAAGCCTGTTTTCGGCCCCAAAGGGCATTTTTCGCAAAAAAGCAAGCAATCTCCACTTATATCACTGCATTACAACTACTTGCTGCCAAAAACAATCCTTTTTCAATCCACCCGAAAAAAGGCAAAAAATGCCATCTTACAACCCCCTGATTTCCAAGTACCAAATCCCTATCAAAGTTTACCCAAACTTTTATCAAATTTTACTCAAATTCTACTTTAGTGAACTTTGAGAAAACTCTGTCAAAAATTTCGTCGGTTTTTTACCTTGTTCGGGACCGGTTTTTGTTTGTTCAAAGTTGCGGTTTGCCAATCGGAGTTATGTATGGTTCCGTACACAAGGCAATGCTTCGGGCAGAATGCTATGTTCCGGACACAAGGCAATGCTTTGGAGCATTGTCCGCAGGCAACGGCTATGAGATACACTATCAATCCGTTGTGCCATACTTCGTTTTTGCAATTAATTTTATCAATGTCTTGCACCGTTCAAAGAAAAAAAGTATCTTTGTAGATTGGATTTTAGTTGCTACAATGCTGCAGCACACTAATATTCAAGCGTATATTTTAAAAATTAACAAATCAAGGAACCATAAATATGGCACTGAAACGGGTAATGGTATTGACCGGCGGCGGCGACTGCCCCGGACTGAACGCGGTGATTCGCGGCATCGTGAAACGCGCCTCGCAGGAGGAAGACTGGGAGGTGGTGGGCTGCATCGAATCGTTCAACGGAGTGCTGCGCGAACCGACCGAAGTAGAGATACTTGACGAAAAGCGAGTGGAAGGCCTTCAGATACAAGGCGGTACGATAATTGGCACAACCAACAAGGGCGGTCCCTTTGCCTGGCCTGTCAAAAACAACGACGGCACGTGGACCACTGTCGATCGCAGCGACGAGATGCTGCGCAAACTGCAGTATTTGGGTATAGATGCCGTCATCAACATCGGCGGCGACGGCAGCCAACGTATCTCGCTGGGTCTCTACAACAAAGGCCTCAAGATCGTCGGTGTGCCGAAAACAATTGACAACGACCTGTCGATGACCGACTATACATTTGGTTTCCAGACGGCTGTACAGATTTGCACCGATGCTATCGACAAACTGGTTACCACCGCAGCGTCGCACAACCGCGTCTTCATCGTCGAGGTGATGGGACGCGACGCAGGATGGATAGCCCTACACAGCGCCATAGCCGGCGGTGCCGACATCTGCCTGATTCCAGAAATACCATACGACATCGAGAAGGTGAAGGCCAAGATTGCGCAACGCTACAACAAGCGTCGCGGCTACTGCATCATCGTCATCGCCGAAGGGGCGATGCCGAAGGGAGGCTCGGTAACGGGCACCGAGACAGGTGAAGTTGGATATCAACATATCAAGCTGGGCGGTGTGGGCGAACAGCTTGCCGCCGACCTCAAGGCTGCCGGTGTGGAGCACGACATACGCTGCACCATATTAGGCCACCTGCAACGTGGCGGCACACCCATCGCCTTTGACCGCGTGCTGGCCACCGAATTCGGCGTGCGCGCTATGGAATTGGTACTCGAAGGCCGCTTCGGACAGATGGTGGCCTACCATCATCCAGACATTGTCGGTGTATCGCTTGAAGAGGCTGTGCGCGAGCAGAACCTCATTGCCCCCGACAGCCGTCTGGTGCACACCGCCAAAGGCGTCGGCATCGAATTCGGCGACTGAAAATAAAACTTTAACCTATAATCTTTTCAAACGATGAGAAAAACCAAATTATTGATTGCCGTCGCATTTATGGCTCTGATTGCCGTCGGCTGCGGACAAAGAAAAGGATCAGAGAAAATTCTGGTGCTTTATTATTCACAAACCGGCAACACCAAGGCTGTGGCTGAGGAGATGGCCAAGAACCTTAAAGCCGACATCGAGGAGTTGAGTCTGGAAAACCCCTACGACGGTGATTTTCAAGCCACCATAGAGCGTTGCAAACAAGAGCGCGAAGACAGCACAATCTGCCTAATCCGCCCCATAAAAGCCAACATTGAAGACTATGACATCATCTTCATTGGCTATCCCGTCTGGTTCGGCACTTTTGCCCCGCCTCTTACCACTCTGTTTCTCAATGAGGATTTCAGCGGTAAAAAGATTGTTCCGTTCTGCACTTTCGGAAGCGGCGGACTTGAGTCGAGCGCGAAAGACATTGCCGAGATGCAGCCCAATGCAGAAATACTGCCCGGGTTCGGCATACGCGCCGCACTTATGGACAGGATGCCGAAGTTTGTGAAGCAGTTCCTGGTTGTGAACGACTATATCAAGGGCAAGGAAATCGAGCCTGTCGATTTTGAGTATCCGCACCCCATAATGGAATCAGAATTGGACATCTACAATACCGCCGTAGGCGACTATCCGATGCTCAATGCCGAGCCGTTTGACGCGGCGATGCGCTCCAATAACGGCAGCATTGAATATTGCTTCAACGCCATAGACAAGCTGCGAGAGGACAATCCTGATATGCCGGCCGACACAATAAAGGTTTACGTCCTCGTCACCTATGGTGTCGATACGGTATTTACAAGGGTGGTGAGATAAAGATGATGCGTGAAGCGTCTGGCAATTGGGAACAATCTGTCGGCTGCATCCGCATTGTTTATCGAAAAAGAGTTTTTACCTGAATTTTATGACTTTTCGGGAATCAAATCCTGAAAAGTCATAACTTTTTTGGAGATAATTATAAAAAAGTTGTATTTTTGTAGATTGGAAACAATGTGCAATGCACCGCGCAAGTGGTGTATTGTCAGTGTTTTGCAGTGTTTAGAAACCAACAAAAACAATTATAATGGAAACCAAACCTATAAAATCAGCCCTCATATCGGTCTTCTACAAGGACGGCCTTGAGGACATCGTACGCGCCCTCGACGCCAATGGCGTAACAATTTATTCAACTGGCGGAACCTACAAATTCATCAAGGACCTCGGCATTGACGCTGTAACGGTCGAAAGTCTGACTGGCTATCCCAGCATCCTCGGCGGCCGCGTCAAGACGCTGCATCCCAAGGTTTTCGGTGGCATACTGAGTCGCCGCGATATGTTCAGCGACGGCGAGCAACTCAACGAATATGAAATTCCCGAAATCGACCTCGTCATCGTCGATCTCTATCCATTCGAGCAGACCGTGGCCAGTGGTGCCGCCAAGCAGGACATCATAGAGAAAATCGACATCGGAGGCATTTCGCTGATCCGCGCCGCCGCCAAGAACTACAAGGATGTCGTCATCGTCCCCTCTGTACAGCAATACGCCGAGTTCCTGCAGATTTACAAAGAACAGAACGGTGCCACCACCCTTGAGCAACGTCACCGCTTTGCCGCCTACGCCTTCGCTGTCAGCAGCAACTACGACAGTGCCATCTTCAACCATTTCAATGAGACCGACGGTATCGAGGCGTTCCGCCAAAGCAGCAATATCTGCACACCGCTGCGCTATGGCGAGAACCCCCACCAGAAGGGCTGGTTCTACGGTGACCTCGATGCCTGCTTCGACAAGCTGAACGGCAAGGAAATCAGTTACAACAACCTGGGTGACATCGACGCTGCCTGCAACCTCATCGACGACATCGACCAGACGGCTTTCGCCATCCTCAAGCACAACAACGCCTGCGGTATGGCCTGTCGCGAGAACCTGCTGGATGCCTGGAAAGACGCGCTGGCCGGCGACCCAGTCAGTGCCTTTGGCGGCATCATCATCACCAACCGCAAGGTGACCAAAGAGGTGGCTGAAGAGATGCACAAAATCTTCTTCGAAGTCTGCATCGCCCCCGACTACGACGACGAGGCTCTTGCTATCCTGAAGGGCAAGAAAAACCGCATCATCCTGCGTCGCAAGGAGTTCAAAATGCACGATATCGTTTTCCGCAACGTGCTGAACGGCATACTTGTCCAGGACAAGGACAGCGTTGTTCCCAAGGCAGAAGAACTGACCGAGAGCGTCACTTCGACCAAGGTAACGCCGCAGACCGCCGCCGATATGGCTTTTGCCACCATCCTTGTCAAACATACCAAGAGCAACGCCATCGTGCTGGCCAAGAACGGTCAGTTGTTGGCCAGCGGCACCGGTCAGACCAGCCGTGTCGATGCTCTGCGCCAGGCCATCGCAAAAGCCCAGTCGTTCGGCTTCGACCTGAATGGAGCAGTGATGGCATCGGATGCCTTCTTCCCCTTCCCCGACTGCGTGGAGATAGCACACCAGGCAGGCATCACAGCTGTTGTCCATCCCGGTGGCTCCATCCACGACCAAGACAGCATCGACTATTGCGAGAAGAATGCTATGGCTATGGTTATCACCGGAAAACGTCATTTTAAACACTAAAACGAAACAAAAGCGAGCCTTTTACGTATTAAGGAGAAAAAGAATTAACAAGAATTAACGAAAACACCAACAAGGATCAGAGTTTATGGGACTTCTCTCACTGTTTAACAAGGAACTGGCAATGGACCTTGGCACAGCCAACTCCATTGTGATTTATAATGATCAGGTGGTCATCGACGAGCCATCTATCGTAGCATTGGACAAAACGACCAACAAGATTATGGCTGTCGGCAAACGCGCACAGCAGATGGACGGCAAAAACAACAAGACTATCGAGACCGTCAGACCGTTGCGCGGCGGTGTCATCGCCGACTTCGAGATGGCACAGCACCTTATTCGCGAGCTTATCAAGATGACCAATATCAGCCGATCCTTTATGCCGCCGGCCCTGCGTATGGTCATCTGCATCCCTTCGGGCATCACCAACGTCGAGGAGCGCGCCGTGCGCGAGAGTGCTGAACAAGCCGGTGCCAAGGAAATCCGTATGATTCACGAGCCTATGGCCGCCGCTATCGGTATCGGTATCGACGTCCTCGAACCCTACGGCAATATGATTGTCGATATCGGAGGCGGTACAGCCGAAATAGCTGTCATATCGCTGGGCGGCATCGTCTGCAACAAATCGATAAAAGTGGCCGGTGACGTTTTCAACGAGAACATCATCGAGTATATGCGCAAGCAGCACAATATCGTCATTGGTGTGCGTACTGCCGAGAAGGTGAAGATATCGGTCGGTTCGGCAGTGTCCGAACTGGAGAATCCACCTGACGACTACGAGACACTCGGACGCGACCTGCTGACAGGCCTGCCCAAGAATATTATGGTCAATTACAAAGAGATAGCCCACGCCCTTGACCGCTCCATCGCGCAAATCGAGTCGGCCATTCTCGAAACCCTGGCCGACACACCACCCGAACTGGCTGCTGACATCTACAAGAGCGGCATCTATCTGGCCGGTGGCGGCTCGCTGCTGCGCGGTCTCGACCAGCGCATCGCCTCGAAGACCAAGCTGAAGGTTCACATTGCCGAAGACCCGCTGCGCGCTGTAGCCCGCGGTACAGGCATTGCCCTCAAGAACTTCAACAAGTTCTCATTCCTGATCAAATAGAGCGTTTCTAAAGAATCGCTTAAAAATAAAAACAGGTGCCAAAACACCTGTTTTTTTTTAGGCTTACTCCCACAAATATCTCACGCATATACGCGCACCTGAATCTGTTTGGTTTATTTGAAAACACTTTTTGAAGAATTCGACTGTTTTGGCGACCACCTCCTTCTTGCGACGCGTGATGGTGTGGTTCTCGCCCTCGACGACAGTCAGTGTCGCCTGCGATCCGTAGGTCTGCAGAAACTTCTCGCTGCACCACATAGGCACAATTCCATCGCGGTCGCCGTGCAACAAAAGCACAGGGCCTTTATAAGCTGCCGCAGTACCGTAAATGTCCAGCTGTTGCGTTGTTAGCAGGTATTCGCGTCCCAGTTTCTTCACACCCCAGCAGCGTATATACTCCGGCGGGTTCTTCGGGTCAAAAGTGGCGTTGAAGAACTTGCCGCCTTGACAAGCTTCTTTGATGACCGAGCCAGGAGCTATCAGCACAACACCACGGATTTCCTCCGCAGCCAGCCGGCCTGCCGTCATCGAGGCTATCACTCCGCCTTGCGAATGTCCCAGCAACCCTACACCTTCGACGAAAGGCAACTTGCCAACACAATCCCATATTGCACGGGCATCAGCCAGTTCCTTTTCGATGGTCATATCCTGCATACGTCCGTCGCTTTTGCCGTGTCCATTGAAGTCGAAACGAATCGATGCTATGCCTTCCTTGGCCAGCCCCTTTGCCAATGCCGGCATAGGATTGACGTCCTTGCTCGAAAAGATGCCGTGCATCAATATCACCATTGGGCAACGGTCCGTAGCCGGGTCAAACCCTTCGGGCAGTGTGATTTTGTATGCAATCTCACCCTCCGGTCCCCTTACAGGCACATCCTTCGCGACCTTGCATCCTGTCAGCGACAACAGGGATAATAGTGTAATGTAAATATATACCTTTTTCATCTTCCTTATATTATATATGTTTTATGAGCCAACACGCCCCTACTCCATAGTCGCTATTTTCAGGATGACTTTTTCCAGTTTGGTGCGCATCTGGTTGCCGGTGCAAGTGTAGTCGTTGGCGATAACCGAGAAACAGAAGCGTTCGCCCTTGGATGTGGTGACATAGCCGGCGTATGCTCTTACGCCAGTCATCGAACCCGTCTTCATACTCACTTGAACATTCGACGGCAGTCCGTTAAGCATATTCTTCACAGTGCCGTGTTCACCTGCCAGTGGCAGCGACTTCAGAAAATCATCGAAATAGTTGGTCTTGGCCACATCCGCCAGGAATCGGCATACAAAATCGCTTGTCACACGGTTACGCACCGACAATCCGCTGCCGTCTTCGAGGGCCACGCCCGACGATTCGAGCCGCAGACGCTGTATGTACTCACTCACTGCCTTGGCACCGTTGGCGCTGCTCCCCAGGCCGTACATTTTGTATCCCAGATAGCGGTGTATGGCTTCAGCGTAAATATTGTTGGAAGTCATATTGGTGTATTGCGCTATGACATAATATGTCGGCGAAGTATATTCGAGCAATGTCACCGGATTTGACGGGCGTCGCAAAGCTTCGCTGGCAGCACCCGACACAGACACCTTGTGAGCCCGCAGATAGACGGTGAACAGGTCGGCGCAGGCCTGTGCCGGTTTGGGCAGCGACGCACGCACCGAGAAATTCTTCGCGTCGATAGGCACCGTGCCGGTGCAAACCCTGATGGTCGATGCCGGATCGCCATAGACAACGACTTGGTCGCCCGACTTGGCGGGGCCGGTCAAAACCTCGTTTACAACGTGCAGGTTGATACCTTTTGGTTCCATCCGCGCCACCGAGGCTGGATAACCCAGTTTGCCTCCCGGTGTGAAATAGATGAAAAACATATTCTCATAGAAATTCAGGCCACCGACACCACTGCCATAGTAGTTGCCGATGTCGCCCCACTGCCAGTTGTCGTGCAACGGATGGTTGTCGAAAATCGACGCATCATAATACACGCGACCATCCACGGCCTTGATGCCGGCGTTGGAAATAGCTTTGTGCCAGGCAGCAAAGACGCTGTCAGGCACTGTCTGGCGGTAGCGGTACGAACCCAGCAGCGGGTCGCCGCCACCGATGATGTAGAGGTCGCCACGCAGTGTACCGTTTTTTTCTATCTCGCCGCTGTATGCAAGAGTGGTGCGGAAACGGAAATTCTTGCCCAGCTTTTCAAAACCCAGCGCAGTTGTGAAGAGTTTTGTCAGCGATGCCGGAATCACCGACCGCTGCGAATTATAGGCATAGACCTGCGATTTCTTATCGACGTTATAGACACTCACCGACAGCGTGGCGTGCTTCATAACGTCTTCTTTGGCCAAATCATTGACAACTTTGGCGACGCCAGCAGTATTCTGCGCCACAGCGATAAGTGGGGAAAAAACAGCAAAAAAAGATAGTATAAAGATTGTTTTTTTCATCATAATCTGGTGATATTTTGGTGAATTCAGAGAGACAAATTGCATTGTTCGATATAACCAAGCAGTTTGTCACGACCCGTGCCGGACACCGACGATGTAAGGAACATTGTCGGCAGATCCTCCCATTCTTCCAGAAGCGCTTTTTTGAAGGCATTTACATTCTTTGCCGTCTCGCTCTGGTTCTGCTTATCGACTTTGGTGAAAACTATGGCCAACGGGATGCCGTTTCGACCCAAAAAGGAGACAAAGTCCAAATCAATACGCTGGGGAGGTATGCGTGAATCTATCAGTACAAAGGTGTTGACCAGCGTTTCGCGATTAAGGAAATAGTCGCTTGTCATTTTTTGCCAAGCAGCACGCGACGTTTTTGATGTGCGTGCATAGCCGTAGCCCGGCAAATCGACGAGATACCACTCATTATTTACCAAGAAATGATTGATTAGCTGCGTTTTGCCTGGACGCACGCTGGTTTTCGCCAACCCTTTGTTTCGTGTCAGCATATTGATAAGCGACGACTTGCCGACGTTCGAGCGACCGATAAAAGCATACTCCGCCAAGCCGTCGGAGGGGCATTTGCGGTAGTCGCTGTTGCTTACAATAAAAGTGGCACTTTGTATTTCCATTGTTCGTTGGTTGTTATTTCTTTCTATTACGACGTTCCTTCCTGCGTTCTTGACGGCGGACCTGGCGTATCTGACGGCGGCGCAACACCGGACGTTCTTCGTCGGTCTGCACTGAATTGGCACGGTCGCGTGCTATCTTGTGCTCCATCAAGTTTCGAAGGTCGTCAGACTCTTCCGCACTGCCGTCGTTTTTCCACCAAGGCAGGAGCCGCATATTGATTTTGAAAAGTTTACGGCGCTCAAAATGTTTGTTACGGGTAACGTACGACTCGATATAACGTGCCCTCTTGTCAGGGTAAATATCACGAATCGATATCAAAATACCCGTCTCGTCAGTCTCGCCGAACTCGTGGTTGTATGCCGTTCCGAACGACCGCATCGACGACGAAAGGTTCATATATGCATTGACCAGCGGCGGCACATACGAGCCCAGTGCGCGCACCGATTTAAGAAGTATCTGATAGTCTTCCTTGTAGTTGCGGCCGCTGAAAAGCGAATGAAGCTCGTTGAAGTCGGTCTCTATGTTCAGCGGCTCGTTGGGCCACACCAAACCGTCGCGGTCGGGGAAATGCTTCTGATAAAAATATAGAATCATATCCTTGGCCTTGCGGTCCATCTGCGGATACATCGTTATTTTGCCGAAATAGTAGCGTGTCTCCGGAATCTCGACGGCAATCGAAGCCAATCCATCCCACAGGTTGTCAAGCGAATACATACCTTTACGCAAATTGTTGCCCGGCTGGTACTCGGGCTGGACAAACGAGCGGCCCAGCTCAAGCGTATATGGCAAATATTGCTTAATAAACTCATCGGTATAATGGAACAACTCGGCCGTAGGCGTGTAAATAGAGCCATCAACGGCACGGAACATATTGCTGCCGTGAATGAAACGATAGCCGCCAACAATGGATTCATTTTCAGCATCCCATACAAACAGTTGTTTGAAACAATAAGGCTCCGGCAATGTATCAAACTCGTCAATATCAACCTCCTTGCCAGTGCCTCCGCCCTCCACTGCAAAGGAGAGTTCGCGCAGACGTCCAATCTCGCGCATAATGTTTGGCGACAGATGGGCTGTGGTGACATAGATATCCTTGCCGCCATAGTTGGTGTGTCGCAAAAAATTGCGGCTGGACAACTCGGCCTTTATCAACTCGCGCGGCACAGGGGGAATGATGTAACTTAAATCTTTCTCGGTATTCATATTGTAATAATGTTTATTACTTAATAATCAATTCACTATCGGTATTTTCCGCCAATGTATATACATAGTCGTGAAGCCGTCCGGCCCATTCGCGTGCCGAAGTCCCGTCGGCAAAAGTCTGGTATGGGATCGGCTTGCCGACCACCATCCGGAACGTTTTGCCGCGTTGGGCGAACATCTCGCCAGGCAATAGAGCCATCTCAAAGTTAAACTTGATACCCAGCCGCTTGCGCAGATTGGCAATAGTATAAAAACGACGCCGGTTGCGAGCCTCCACATAAACAGGGATGATGTCACGACGATGCTCGACGGCTTTTTTCACCACCGTGGGTTTCCATTCCAAATCGACAATCTCGCCTTTTATGCGTCGCGAGCAGAGTCCCGCCGGAAAATAAAGCAACATATTTTGCCCCGCAAAAGCAGCCTCAAGACCGGATGCCGTCGCACGGTTGCCGTGGACCTTGTCGATAGGGACAAATACCGGTTTAAGGTTAGTCAGATGCATCAAAAAGTCATTGACAGGGAACAATATGTCGCGTCTCACGTCGCCCACGGCTGCAATCAAGGCCATACCGTCGGGACCCCCCAAAGGATGGTTGGCGACCACGATTGGACATCCATCGGCAGGGATGCGGTCGGCGTGCTCCAAATGGACAGTTATGTCCAAATACTGCATAATGGCCCTGGCGAAATCCACACCTTCCTTGTCGCGGGCGTAATCAATGCCTTCGTTGAGTTCATCGACGTGCAGCAAACGGTTAAGCAGTCGCAGCACAAAGCGCGACGTTTTGATGCCTTTGGCCTCGAACACCTTCTGCAAATCGATGAATTTTTCCGTCACGTTTTCCATTTAACAAAAATAAGTAACTAATTTATATATATTTCACACAAACCGGACACAAGTATTTACATTGCAAAAATACAAAAAAATGAGATAAGACAAAAAAAATATGGACACAAAAAAGGGGCGAAGCCTTCAAAAGCTTCGCCCCTATATTGTTCCGCTGCTGGAACGACACGCTTATTCGATGGCGATTGTCTGTGCAAGCTGCTTCTGCTCTTCAGCGGTATATTTCGGCAACGTGATGGTCAGGATGCCGTTTTCCACTTTCGCGCTGATCTGGTCGCGTTTGACATTTTCCGGTAGGGTGAGCATCTGTTTGAACTGCATCGAGCTGAACTCTTTGCGCAGAAAGTGGCGTTTTTCGTCGCCCTCTTTCTTCTCGTCCTTGTGATGCATCTCGATGACAAGGTTGTTGTCGGTGTCGATACTCAGATTCAGGTCTTCCTTCTTCATACCGGGGATGCAGACCTCGAGGCGGTAATCTTTTTCGCTTTCGCTGACATTCATTTTGGGTGTCATCGATTGCTCTTCAGTGCTGCACAATCCATTCCAGCGGTTCCAGTCCAAAAGCTCGTTGAACATTGTGCTCATCAGGTCGTTGTTTCTTCTTGCTACTAACATAATTTTGATCTCCTATATTTTTTATTGTTTAACTTGTTTTGATTGATTCTTTTCGTCTTTGATTCTCTCGCAGACACCCTTTTACTATCAAATTCCATACCCAGCCACCAAAAACTGACATTTTGTCAGTTTTCGACAAATTTAACTGATTTTAACTGTCATTTTGTCATATGTATCATACTCAACAACATCTTAATTGATTCTAAAAAAGAAAAAAAAAAAAAACAAATAAAAAAGTTGAAAAAACAAACACGATTTTTCAGAAAAACGGATAATTCATACATTAAAAAACAAAACACCACTGGCTATCATTAACAAAAAAAATCAAATCATATTTTATTGGCAAATAACAACATACAAATATTTTAATATTATTTTAGAAAAAAACGTTTGTGGTTTAAAAAAATAGTAGTACTTTTGCACTCTCAAAAACGTAAAGAAATGGCAAAGAAAAATAAAGACGCAAGAGTTCAGGTTATCCTCGAATGTACCGAGCAGAAGACCAGCGGTGTTCCTGGTATGTCGCGCTATGTCACGACCAAAAACAAGAAGAACACTCCGGAACGTTTGGAGCTGAAGAAATACAACCCGTTCCTGAAGAAAGTAACCGTTCACAAAGAAATCAAATAATAGGAGAGATTAGATTATGGCAAAGAAAGTTGTCGCTACACTGAAAACCAGCACCGGTAAAAGCTTCGCAAAGGTTATCCGTATGGTCCGCTCACCCAAGACCAACGCCTACGTCTTTTCAGAGGAAATCGTTCCTTCTGACAACGTACAGGAATATTTGAAAAAGAAGTAATTATAATAACATTTTCATATTATAGACCTCGTTTAGCGACGAGGTCTTTTTTTTATTAAATAAATAATTTTCACCATTTAACATTCCTGTGAAAAAAAAATATTATCTTTGCAAATTATTTTAACCGCAAACAAAACGCCCATCGGGCATTCTAATTAAACAATCATCACTATGGGACTGTTCTCGTTTTTCAGCAAGGAAAAGAAGGAAACCCTCAACAAGGGACTTGACAAAACCAAGCAGAGCTTCTTTTCAAAACTCTCAAAATCAATACTTGGCAAATCAACTGTCGATGATGAAGTTTTGGACAGACTTGAAGAAACACTCATAAGTTCCGATGTAGGTGTCGATACGACACTGAAAATAATCGACAATATCCAGGATCGAGTAAAACGAGACAAATACATAGGGGTTTCTGAACTGAATGGCATTCTGAAAGCAGAAATTGCAGAATTACTGAACCAGCACCACAAAGATGAATTTGAAGATTTCGCCTCTCCTCTGCCCCAAAAACCATACGTGATATTGGTGGTAGGCGTAAATGGCGTAGGCAAGACCACCACCATCGGCAAACTTGCCTACCAGTTCAAGGAGGCAGGCAAGAGCGTAATGCTGGGCGCATCCGACACTTTCCGCGCCGCCGCCGTCGATCAGCTGACCATCTGGTCGGAACGTGTGGGCGTGCCTATCGTTTCGCAAGGTATGAATGCCGACCCTGCCTCGGTGGCATACGACACATTACAATCGGCCATATCCAAAGGAGCCGACGTGGTGCTTATCGACACCGCCGGACGCTTGCACAACAAGGTTGGCCTGATGAACGAGCTGTCGAAAATCAAGAAAGTTATGCAGAAGCTTATTCCCGACGCACCAAACGAGGTGTTGCTGGTCCTTGACGCCTCAACAGGACAAAACGCCATCGAACAAGCCAAACAATTCACCGCCGCCACCGAAGTCAATGCGTTGGCACTCACCAAACTGGACGGCACTGCCAAAGGTGGAGTCATTATCGGGATCAGCGACCAGTTCAAAGTGCCGGTACGCTACATTGGTTTGGGCGAGAAAATGACCGACCTGCAGATTTTCAACGCCGAAGAATTTGTCGATTCGCTGTTTGAGGAATAACACCCCACCGCTTTCAATGAAAATCAACATTATAACACTTGGCTGTTCAAAGAATACAGCCGATTCAGAACATCTGGCCGGACACCTGCGCAAAGCTGGATTCGAAGTCCATTTTGACCGCAGCCGTAACGACTGCGACATCGTCATCGTCAACACCTGTGGCTTTATAGGCGACGCCAAAGAAGAGTCAATCAACACTTTGCTTGAGCAAATCGGCATCAAGGAGCGTGGTCGCAAGATGCGCCGCGTCATTGCCGTCGGCTGTCTGGTGGAGCGTTACCGCGACGAACTGAAAGCCGAATTGCCAGAGGTGGACGCCTTCTACGGCGTTCATCAGTGGGAAGAGCTTGTGACTTCGCTCAAGGCCGAGTTCCGCGACCGCCTCGAAGCGGAGCGGATGCAGAGCACGCCCAAACACTATGCCTACCTCAAGATTGCCGAGGGCTGCAACCGCAGTTGCTCCTACTGCGCCATCCCGATGATTCGCGGTCGTCACAAATCTCGTCCCATCGAGGAAATTGTCGCCGAAGCTAAACGGATGGTCGCCGACGGCGTCAAGGAACTGATTGTCATCGCACAGGATACCACCTACTACGGCATAGACCTATACGGCGAGCGCCGTCTGGGCGAGTTGCTCAACAGGCTGGCCGCCGAATCGGGAGCCGACTGGATAAGGCTGCACTACACCTACCCCTCGTCGTTCCCCGACGACGCCATCGACGCCATCGCACACAACAGCAACATTTGCAACTACATAGATATACCCTTGCAGCATATCAACAGCCGTTTGCTACGTTCAATGCAACGCGGCGTCACTCGCGAAGAGACACTGACACTGTTGCGCAAGTTCCGCGAACGCATCCCCGATGTGGCGGTGCGCACAACACTCATCGTAGGCTATCCCGGCGAGACAGAAAAAGAATTCGAAGAACTCAAAGAATTTGTCCGCACTGCACGGTTCAGCCGTATGGGCGTCTTTGCCTATTCGCCCGAAGAGGGTACGCCGGCCTACGCCCTCGGCGATCCTGTCAGCGACGAGGAGAAGCAACGCCGCATCGACGAGCTGATGGATATCCAAGAACAAATATCACTGGAAATCAACGAGCAGAAAATTGGCAAACAGTTCAGCGTACTTATCGACCGACGCGAAGGCGAATACTTTGTCGGCCGCACCGAATACGACTCGCCCGAAGTCGATGACGAGGTATTGATACTTCCCCATCCGTCGCTGCACGCAGGCCATTTCGCCAACATTCTTGTCACCGACGCAATGGAACACGACCTTCTGGGTCAGGTACAATAGTCGATTGCAGATTAAAAAAACGCAAAAAAAACTTTTTTTTGCCCACTTTCAAAAAAGTTTGTATCTTTGCAAACTCATTAGGAGTGTGCAAATGGAACAGAACGTTGAGACAGTTATCCAGTTCAGCGGTTTAAAATCAGGCATTTACCACTATGATTTTAAACTCGGAAACAGTTTTTTTTCAGAGTATAAAAATGAAAAAATACTGGATGCAGATGTTGTTTTCAACGTCAAATTGGAGAAAAAAGAGAGGATGATGATGTTCTATTTTGCATTTTCCGGTGAGTTGACGACGACGTGCGACAGATGCCTGGGCAAGATGACATTGCCCGTCGAAGGCGAGCAGACCCTCTGCGTCAAATTCGGCGAGGAACAAGAGAGCGACGACGAGAATGTGGTTATCCTGCCCGAAAGCGAATACAAAATCGACCTCGCACAATGGATGTACGAATATGTGGCGGTGATGATACCGATACAATGCGTCCATCCTGACAACGCCGACGGACAACCCACCTGCGACCCCGAGATGATGCGTTTCATCACCAACGAGGACGACGAGAAGCAGACTGGCGAAAGCGATGATATCGACCCACGCTGGGAAGCACTTAAACAATTGAAATAAAAATAATAAATAATAAAAATTAATAATTATGCCACATCCAAAACACAGGTTCTCACAGACGAGAACAAGAAAGAGAAGAACGCACGACAGCCTTGAGACTCCTCAGCTGACCACGTGCAGCAACTGTGGTGCTCAGATTATGATGCATCACGTTTGTCCCGAATGCGGTTACTACCGCGGCAAACTTGCCATCGAGAAAAACGTCGAAGCATAAGCGCCTCGTTAGTTGCAGAAACAAAAAGCCGTCCCCAAAAAGGACGGTTTTTTTTTGCACTATCGCAACCCTTGGTACGCATACGCCCCGCCTGCGATGACTGGCAACCATTTTCGCAGGCGGGGCGCCTGCGTACCAGAACGTCGCCAGCCCATCCGTTGTTTCGGACAGCAAACCCTACACAACAGGTGAATATAAGATTTTAACATTTTTCAAAATATTGTAAATCAACACTAAACTAAAAAAAAGCAAAATTCTTTGCAGCGTTTTGGCCATTTTCTTCGACTATATATACAAAAGGGGGAGAAAACATTAACATTAAAACTCATCATAATATAGATTTAATATTTCAAAATGAAAACACCTTTACATTTAAGAATTATCATCAGTCTGGCCTTTCTTGCGTTGCCGGGCACGCTTTTCGCAATGCGACATACACCGTCGGATATCGACGACACCATCCCCGCCGAACCCCGCTGCGACAAGTACTATTACACCAAATGGTTTGACGACTGCCCCTATTGGCGACCCAAAGGTGTATATGACAGCTGCCTCTGCTTCAAGTATAAGTTTGGCAGAATTTTTTCAGGCGAGCTTGCCAAATGGGAATATGCCCACAACGGGC
>JAGDCN010000075.1 GCA_017958525.1 Bacteroidales bacterium | reverse complement strand
ATGATGGTGCGCACGAGGTCGCCTACGTCGGCGGTCTCGCCACCGGTGAGGTAGATGCCGATGCCGAGGTCGCGCATCTGTTGCAGGAATTCCTCGGTGCCGTTGATGACGGCGCTGATGACCTCGCCGGGAACCAGATTCTTGTTGCGTCCGATGGTGGAGGAGAGCAGTATGTTGTCGACAGCACCGACGCAGAGGAGGTCGTCGAGGTTCATCACCACGGCATCGATGGCGATGCCTTTCCAGACGCTGAGGTCGCCGGTTTCACGCCAATAGAGGTAAGCCAGCGATGACTTGGTGCCGGCACCGTCGGCGTGCATAATGTTGCAATAGTCGGGGTCGCCGCCCAGAATGTCGGGGATTATTTTGCAGAAAGCCTTGGGATAGAGGCCTTTGTCGATGTTCTTGATTGCGTTGTGGACGTCTTCTTTGGCTGCCGAGACGCCACGCAGGTTGTATTTCAGTTGGTCCATAATCAATTGCGTCAAAATTGTTGCAAAAGTACGAAATTTTTGGAGTTTGAGGAAAAAAATGTATCTTTGTAATGACTTAAGGTTTTAATTTTTATAAGTATGAAGTTGGTTATCAATAGAATACTTGCAATGGTATGTCTGTCGGTGTTGCTATTTCCTTTATCGTTATCCGCACAAAGTAGTGGCGAAATACTTGGTTTGCGCAATGATTTGAAGGTTACGCTGCTCTCTTTGGGAAGCGGCTCGACGCGTATCACCTATGAACGTGCTTTTAGCAGGAAAAACAGTGCTGAACTGACACTCGGCCTTATCGGCATTGGGTGGGATTGGATAAACCACACACGGTCGAGGGGGGTGCTGGTCAAGGCTGCATACAAATGGAGGCTCATACCTCAAGGCTCGTCACATAGTTGGTTGGCAGGTTTTTATGTCAAGCCTGAACTGGTTTATGCCCAATTCCTCTACGGTCCGCAGCAGAACTGGGGTGGAGTGCGCACCAAGGCCAGGGAGGATATGTCGTCAATCAGGCCTGAGGAGACACGCCAGTTTGCCCTTTTGGCCGAATGTGGCTACCAGCTTCTGTTAAACTGGTTTGTTTTCGATGTCTATTGCGGTCTTGGCCCCTCGTTCGGCACAGGCAACAGCAACAATTATTACCATAGTTTTATGCTCTATCCCTCCGACGGACGCCTGGCCTTCACTGCCGGATTCCGTGTGGGATTTGCGTTTTGAAATAGTTACAATAAACTTGTATAATAATGAAAATCAAGTCCAAGTATAAAGTACGCCAAGTGGCTGACGAGAATATTGTGCTTGTTCAGGGGCGCAACCCCGGCGATATGTCAACTGTCATTGCCCTCAACGAGACTTCTCTATATCTGTGGAACAACCTGCGCGACCGGGAATTTGAACAAGCTGATGTGGTCCGTCTGCTGACTGAGCGTTTTGATGTTGATGAAACCACAGCTGCCAAAGACGCTTCCGAGTGGATTCAAACCTTACGGGACAATTCTATACTTGATTGATGGATAGAATTTTGCTGTCGTTGGGAGGCCGTTTGCTGGCTGTCGAGGGTGACAGCGCAGTCCGTTTTTTGCATCAATATGACGGAGCCAGACCGTTTATTGCCGACAGCGGCGAAGCCGAATGGACGGTGCGCTATGATGAGGACTTGCCTGAAAAACCGCACGGTGACCTGCTTAGCGAGTTTACATTCAGTGAGATAAACAGTGTGTGCCATTTCCGCTATGCCGGCGATGATTATTTTTATGAAATGTACAACCAGGCCGATCGAAAGCCGCTTGTCGCGATGCATTACCGCAAAGGCGAGAACAGTGTCTGTGCCAGCCAATGCGACAATACCTCGGCACTGCGCTTTTCTCTTTGGTTTGCAGTCGGGATGCTGGGCGCGTGCAGTAGTTTTACGTTTGTCCACAGTTCCGTAGTGGTTCACAACGGACGTGCAGTTCTGTTCCTCGGCGAATCAGGTACTGGTAAAAGTACTCATACTCGCTTGTGGCTTAATAATATAGTCGATTCGCACCTGCTCAATGACGACAGCCCTATTCTGACCATCGAGCAGGGAAGGCCGTATGTATATGGCAGTCCGTGGAGCGGCAAGACACCCTGCTATGTGGCCCGCCGTTTCCCTCTAAAGGCGGTGGTACGCCTGTCGCAGGCGCCGCAAAACACTATGTCCCGGCTGTCGATACCGCAGGCCTTCGCTGCACTGCATCCGTCACTGCCTCCGGTACTTATGCAGGATACGCACTTCGCCGATTCGCTTCTCGATATGATTTCGGATACCATATCCGCTGTTCCGTCCTATCATCTTGCCTGTCTGCCCGACGCCGATGCCGCCAGATTGAGCCGTAATACAATCTTTGACGCATCGATATGAATTCCCAACGGTTGATATTGCCTAACGATGCCAATGGCTTCATCGTCGAGGAGATGATGGAACGACTTAATAATGGAATCACTGTCACTATCGCCTTTGGCGGCAGCAGTATGCTGCCTCTTATCGACGGTCGGAGCGACCGCATTGAGTTGTCCCCGATAAATGGCGAATTGCGTCTTGGCGAGATCTATCTGTTTGTTTACAACGGACATTGTGTGATACACAGGCTGTTGAAAATCAGATACGAAAAGTTTGTTTTTCGAGGCGACAACTGTTGCAGTTGCGAAGTTGTGACGCGCGAGGCTGTCCTGGCGCGACTTATTGCCGTCTGCCATAGCGACGGCAGCAGGGAAAACTGCGATTCATTGCAGTGGCGTCGCAAATCACGACGAGTATCGACTCTGCGCACATTGAAAAATCTGCCGTTCCGACTGTTCGGCCGTCCGCAGCGACGTTGGGAACGATGGCTTTATATTGCACTGCTGCTGATACTTATGTGGGCACCTGTGGGCGTGCTTGGCATACCGCTCAACAACTTTGTATTCGGCATCCGCTTCGACCATCTGCTACACGCATCGGTCTATGTTCCTTTCGTTTTCTTTTTGATGGACTTCGGCAAAGTCAAGATGTCCAAACTGATTCCCCACTGGCTTGTAGGACTGCTTTTTGCCGGTGTCACCGAAAGTGTCCAATTGCTGTTGCCCTATCGCGGATTTGACATCAACGACCTTGTTGCCAACTTTCTCGGTGTGACTTTGGGCTGGATAATAGTGTCTTGTTGGAAGATTAGGAGACAGTAAATCAGTTGTTTGGAGAGATAGATAATATTTGTCGGTTTCCAAATGAAAAAAAATTCGTACTTTTGCATTTTATTTTCAAATATATAGAATATGTCAGATACACTGGTCATTACACCCACATATAACGAGAAAGAGAATATTGAAAAGATTATTCGCAAAGTATTTTCGCTTGAGAAAGAGTTCGATATGCTTATTGTTGAGGACAACTCGCCCGATGGTACGGCCGACATCGTCAAACGCCTGATGCAAGAGTTTCCCAACCGTTTGTTCATCAAGGAACGCAAAGGCAAGTTAGGTTTGGGAACGGCTTATCTTGAGGGTATGCGATGGGGCAACGAACACGGCTATGACTATATGATTGAGATGGATGCCGATTTCAGCCACAACCCCGACGACCTCCCACGCCTCTACGAGGCCTGCTCGACAGGCAAGGGCGATGTGGTGGTCGGTAGCCGTTATGTCGATGGCAAAATCAGCGTTGTCAACTGGCCGATGGGCCGACTGATGATGAGCTACTATGCGTCCAAATATGTGCGCATTGTCACAGGAATGAAGGTGTGCGATGCTACGGCGGGTTTCGTGTGCTGGAGCCGTAAGGTGCTGGAGAAAATGAAGTTCGACAAGGTCAAGTTTGTCGGCTATGCCTTCCAGATTGAGATGAAATATACAGCTACTCGCCTTGGCTTCAAGGTCTATGAAGTGCCCATCATCTTCACTGACCGAGTGCTTGGTACCAGCAAGATGAGTATGAAGATATTCAAGGAGGCCTTCTTCGGTGTGTTCAACCTGAAGTTTAGAAATTGGAAGAATTATTAAATCTATGAAAAAAATATTTTTGACTCTCGCGGTGCTGTTGATTGCTGGCACCGCTTTTTCGCAGGAGAAGCTCCTGCAGTGGGACCAGCTGATGGACCGCAACCTCTATCCGAAGCGTGAGGCGGTGAGTTTCATCTTCGCGCCCGATGGCAAAACCGTCACTTACTATAAGGACAAGGAATTGTATGGCTTTGACGGCAAGAAGGAGTTTAAACTCACTGATGCACAGAAAGACTGGCGTAAACCTGCCAACAACGACCCCAAGCTTGAGGAACGAGTCGAGAAGAAAGAGGGCAACCTCTATGTCGACGGCCACCTAGTGGAGCGCGGCGACGGCTACAATATTGTCCTCGGTGAGAGCGTGCACCGCAACGAATTTGGCATCAACGGTGGCCTCTTCTGGTCGCCCAACCACAGCCGCTTGGCTTTCTACCGTATGGACCAAAGTATGGTGGTGGATTATCCACTCGTCAATACCAAGGCCCGCGAAACTGAAGTGATGCCTATCAAGTACCCGATGGCAGGTATGCAGAGTCACTGGGTCACTGTCGGCGTGTGGGACTGCGCCGCCGAAAAACTTGTCTACCTCAACACTTGCCGCGACACCACCATCCACGAGCGCGAGATGTACCTCACCAACATTGCTTGGAGCCCCGACGAAAAGTATATCTATATTGCCAAGATAAACCGCGAGCAGAACCATATGTGGCTGGAGCAGTACGATGCCATAATGGGTGCTTTTATGAAGGTGCTCTTTGAGGAAACCAATCCACGCTATGTGGAGCCTTGCGAGCCTATGATTTTCACTCCCAAGGGTGACCAGTTCCTATGGTATTCAATGCGCGACGGCTACAAGCACCTCTATCTTTACAACCTCGACGGCAGCCTGGTGAAACAAGTTACCAAAGGCGAGTATGAGGTCGAGGGCTTCATTCAGTTTGACAAGAAGGGTGAGAATATCTTCATCTATGCCAACAAGAACAATCTCGACGGCCGCGATGCCTATCGTGTGAATCTGAAAAATGGTATGATGGAATGCCTGACAAACTATAATTCTGCGGAAGGTACCCATACTGTTGTCATCAACGACGAGGGAACCCGTATGGTTGACTATTTCAGTGCTGTGGACAATCCTGGTGAGGTCAACTATGTTATTAACATAAACAAGCCGGCCAATCACCGCGATTATAACATCTACAGGGCTGAAAATCCCCTCAAGGACTACGCGATGCCTGGT
>JAGDCN010000074.1 GCA_017958525.1 Bacteroidales bacterium | reverse complement strand
TCACGCTGATGGCTTGAGTTGCGCGGACACCAGTCGCCGATGCACACCTCCGTGTTGGGCACCAGCGTGTAGGGATTCATATCAAGGTCTTGCAAAGCCATTGTATATACGAACGGTTTGAATGTAGAACCCACCTGACGGCGGCTCTGAATGACGTTGTCGTATTTAAAATAGCGGTAATTGATGCCGCCAACGTAGGCTTTGACATAGCCAGTGCCGGTCTCAACCGACATCAGTCCGGCGTTGAGGAATTTCTTGACATAAATCAGAGAATCCCAAGGCGTCATAACCGTATCAACAGGACCGTTCCAGGTGAAGACGCGCATCCTGACTTTCTCTTCCTTGAAATATTTCTTGATTTCACTTTCCGAAGCACCATCCTGTTTCATTTGATAATAACGGTCGGAGGCTTTCATTGCCAATGTCAAGAAATGATCTTCTTGTTCTTTGGTGATGTTGTTGAACGGGTTACCATTACGGCGTGCCAATTCTTTGAAGAAAGCAGGCTGGATGACCTCTTTCATATGCTTCTCAACGGCCTTCTCGGCATATTTCTGCAGTCGCGAGTCGATGGTGGTATATATGCGCAGACCGTCCTTGTGTACGTCATAATAGGTGCCGTCGCTCTTCTTGTGGCTTCCGCACCAGTCTTTCATATATCCGCGTATGTATTCGCGCAGATAGGGCGCTGCTCCGTCGTTGTGGCTGATGGGACGATAGTGGCTCATATCTATCGGTTTCTCTTTCAGCTTTTCATAATCCTCGTCGCTCAGATATTTTTCATCTGTTGCAGGGTCTTTGTAGTTGTTCATTTGGCTCATAACGACGTTGCGTCGCCGCATAGCGTTTTCTGGATGCAGGACGGGGCTGTATGTTGTAGGAGCTTTGAGAAGTCCTATAAGCACTGCGGCTTCATCGACTTTAAGTTCCGAAGGGCTCTTGTCGAAAAAGGTGTGCGAGGCTGTTTCGATACCGTAGGCGTTGCTGCCGAAATCGACGGTATTGAGGTACATCGCCAGAATCTCCTCTTTTGAATAGTTGTGCTCAAGCTTGACGGCAACCACCCATTCTTTGAATTTGGAATGAATAAGGCCTAACTTGCTTTTGCGCTCACGCGGAAAGAGGTTCTTGGCCAGCTGCTGCGTGATGGTGCTGCCGCCGCCGCTGCTGCTGTGGCGACCCACGAGGGTTTTGAAGAACACACGCGCCAAACTGCGTGCATCGATGCCAGCGTGGTCATAGAAACGCACGTCCTCGGTGGCAACGAGGGCGTTAATGAGGTTCATATTCTTTCCGCCGTTGGTTATCTCGCTGTAGGTGAGGCTTGAGCGGTTCTCGATACCAATGTATCCCAGCACCTCGCCGTCGGCCGACCAGACCTCGGAAGCCAGATTGCTGCGCGGATTCTCAAGCTCTTCGAACGACGGCATAAAGCCTAACCATCCGAGCGACAACATAGTGAAGAAAAGAACCAGACCTACCCAGAAGGCAGCGAAGGCTATCCACACGATGCGGATGCCGCGGCGGGAGTCTTTCTTCGACGATGTTTTTTTCTTTTTCTTGTATTGAGCCATTTTTATTTTAGTTATGAGTTGAAAGTTTCGGGTTGTATCGCAAAAACTCAGCTTTCAGCTGTCAATTATCAATTTTTTCTATGTGCATTCCTATGTTTTTGATGCCCGGCAAAAGGGTGTCGCGCATCGCGTGGCGGACGGCAAACTGGTAACTGCCCTGCTGCGGGAAGTGGAAGAAGCAGAACGGGTAGCGTCCGTCGATATAGCGTCCGTTTTCCTTGCCCAGCCAACGGCCGTCGCGTTCGGCCAGTTGGAATTCAATGTTAGTGTCGGCTGCCATGCTGCCGTCAGGATAAATGGTGGAAATGTGGAAATAGATGTTGGAGTAGGGGTAGTCGTTACGGTTGCGGATATCGATGCAGCAAAGGTATGTGCTGCCAGTATCGTCGGCTTCAAGGTTGAAAACCAAAGGAGAATCCATATTCCAACCCTCTTCGTCGATGTGCATATTTTCATTGTAGAGCACGTCGGAATCGCAGGCGGCACATAGTAGCAGCGCCAACATTAAGCATATGATTCGTCTATTCATCGTTTCTTCTTTTGTTGCGGTTGTCGCGACCTCGATTGTCGCGTTGCTCTCGTTGTTCGCGGGATTCACGCGGGTCGCGTTGCGGGCGTTGTCTCCGTTCCCCGTTCTCAACTCTCCGCTCTCCGTTTTCTGTTCTCCGCTTCCCATTGCCGTTTCTCCGGTCTCCACCTTCTGTTTTACGCTCTCCACCTTCCGCTCTTCTCCTTCCGTTTCCTTTCAGTGTGGGTTCGTTATCGGTGGTGCCGTCGTTCGACGAGTCGTCGGCCATCAGCTTAAGTTCGCGCTCGAATTCGTCCTCGCTCGACTCCTGTGCCAATGCTGCCGTTGACATCAGCTCTACCTGATAGTCCTCAAGTTTCTCAGGATATTCTTGCCTTTTGTTCATCTCGATGATGGCCTTCACATTCTCGGCGGTTATAGCGTAAAGGTCGCTCTCGCCTTCGTATGCATACCACATTATGCCGCGGAAGACATCTGTTTTCTTGTACAGAGCCAACCCCTTTTTGAAACGTATAGGCGTGTTGGCCGGCGGGAACTTTTTGAGGGCATCGACATAGACGGCATATTCAAAATTGAGACAACATTTCAATTTGCCGCACTGTCCGGCCAGTTTCTGCGGATTGGGCAGTATCTGCTGCGCTTTGGCCACGCTGGTGGTCACCGACTTGAAATTTGTCAGCCAGGTGCTGCAGCATAACTCGCGGCCGCAGGTGCCTATGCCGCCCACTTTGCCGGCCTCTTGGCGCACACCGATTTGCTTCATCTCGATGCGCACGTGGAACTGTTCGGCCAGCACCTTGATAAGGTTGCGGAAATCGACGCGGTCGTCGGCGGTGTAGTAGAAAATGGCCTTCGAGTGGTCGCCTTGATATTCCACGTCGTTCACTTTCATCACCAATCCCAGTTCTTCGGCTATCTGGCGTGTTTTCTTGAGAGTTGTTTCCTCTTCCCTGATAGCTGATGTCCAGCGTTCTATGTCGCTGACTTTGGCGCGGCGGAAAAGTTTTTTGATGCTTTCCGAATCGTGATCGACTTTCTTTTTGATCATCTGGATGCGACAGGCCTCGCCGGTCAGGCTGACAATGCCCACATCGTGACCGGGAATGCCCTCGACAGCCACCACGTCGCCGTCGCTGACATCTATACCATCGGGCAGACGGAAAAACTCCTTGCGGTTGTTTTTGAAACGAACCTCAACACAATCAAACGGTTTCTCCATAGGACGGCGTATGCCGTTCATCCAGTTGCAGGCTCCCACCTTACAGCAGCTGCGCAACTCGGTCTCGCTGATAGGCACATAACTGTCAGGCTGGTGGTTGCAGCCACGCGACAGGTACAGTGGCTCATCGTATTTCACTTTCGGCAGCGTCGGGTCAGGCTCAAGGTAAGGGTCCATAGCACTGTCGCTGGCCTCATAGTCGATGGGAACTTCCGACGGGTCTTCGTAGTCGCTGACACCGCGTCCGCCACTCTTTTCAGCCTGATGCTTCTCGCGGCGACTTTGGATAAAGGCCTCCATCTCTTCGGCCGTCGCTACATAGTCTTCATCCTCGTCGTTGGGCGTACTGGCAACAACGGGTTCAAGGTCTTGGTTTTCAACCTTGTCGTTGTCTTCGTTTTTATGATGGTTGTTATCTTTTCTAATGTCGTTTTTGCTCATAAAAATGATGTTGAAATGTAATATAGTGTGTTGTTATATGGTGTGTTATCTTTTCTTTAATGCTTTGCTGATGCGGAACGATAGTTCCATAAAAGCTATCTTGCCGTATGCGTTGCGTTCAATGGCGAAGATGGCATTGTTGAAGGCATCGTTCAGTGCCTCGATATTGTGCTCGGTAATCATTGCCGGAAACGAGTTGTTGAATTTCTCGTCGCCAAAGTCGATTTGTGACGGCAGACCGGCGTTGTTGCGCAGAAAAGCGTCGCGCACCGACTCTTGTGCAAAAAGCAGAAACTGTTTCTGTACCTCGCGACTTTTGCTGTGCAGTGTATCGACCCAGGCCGACAGCGAAGCCATATTCAGTTTGAACAGTTGTCGCATCCAGGTCACGTAGAGTGTGCGGAACTCGTCGCTGGCGTTGCGCACCTCGTTGCAGATGTTGCGCACCTTCACCAGCTGGGTGCGCGAAATGATGGTGCTCAGCATCTTGTCGCTGCTTTCGGCCACAAGGATGATGAGTGTGCCCGGCGTAGGCTCCTCCAGACATTTCAGTATCTTGTTGGCAGTCTGGGCGTTCATCTTCTCGGCCATCCAAATGATTGCCACCTTGTATCCGCCTTCGTACGACTTCATACCCAATGTCCTTACCATCTCGTCGGCATCGCGCTCACGGATTAGTCCTTGCTTGTTTTCAATCTGCATAAACTCGTACCATTCGTCTAGCGTGCCAGTTTGGTGCTTGGCATTCAGAAACTCGCGAAATTCACTCTGGAAATCAGCTACAGAAATATTGTTGCCTTTCACGGTTGCCGTTGCCGCATTGGGGAAAAACAGGTGCAAATCGCTGTGCGTCAGCTGCTGGTATTTTTTGCACGAAGGGCATTCACCGCACGAGTCGGCACGCAGACCGTCGGGGCCGGCAGCGTCGTAGTGCTGGCGATGCTCGCAGTTCAGATACTGTGCATAGGCAATGGCCAAAGCAAGACTGCCTGAAGCGGTGTCACCCAGGAACAGTTGGGCGTGGCTCACACGTCCTGAGTCGATGATTTCAGTCAGGTGGTTTGCTGTAAGCGTCTGTCCTTTAATGTCTTTGAACTGCATAATACGAGTAAATTAATCTACAAAATTACTATAAAACGGCAGAACGGCAAAATTTATTTTGTACAATTATAAAAATATTCAAAATTTGCATTCTTTCAAGGGTGCGTTTCGGCGCAGCCTTGGCATTTTTGACGCCATAAATACTAAAACGGCATTTTTTAAGTTATATTTGAAAACAAACCTCGATTATCGTGTCAATCATCATAGATTATCCTTGGTATTTCCTCGTTTTCTGCTTGTTGCTGGGTGCAGCATACGCCGGTGTGCTCTATTGGGTCAGACTGCGCCGCAAGGCGGAGCGCGACTTTTCACGCGGACTGAGCATTTTTCTGTCACTGCTGCGCACCTTGTCGGTGGCAGCCATCGCATTCCTGCTTTTTTCTCCGCTGGTGAAGCGCGAAAGTAACCGCAAGGAAAAACCTATAGTTATTTTGGCTCAGGACAACAGCAAGTCGTTGGATTATTCTCCTGATTCGGCATACTATCACAATGATTATCTGACTGATATGGAGCGTTTGGCCAGCGAATTGTCCAGCGACTATGAGGTGCAGCGCTTGTCCTTTGGAAGCGAAGTGCGACAATTGGAGAACATCTCTGACAATCAATCTGTTTACAGCGACCAAACGACCGATATTGCCACCTTGCTGAACGAGGTTTCGGACCGCTACTACCACCGAAATGTCGGTGCCGTTGTTGTGGCCTCGGACGGCATATACAACACCGGCGCCAATCCTGTCAGCGTCGCTTCGGGTCTGACGTTTCCCGTCTATACTGTAGCGATGGGCGACACAACTATTCATCCCGACGCCGTCGTCTCCAATGTCCGCTTCAACCGCATCGCCTATCTGGGCAACAACTTCCCGCTCGAAATCACGGTCAATGCTGACCGTCTGGATGGACGCTCGTCGGTGCTAAGCGTCAGTGTTGATGGTCGCAAGCTTTATTCCAAGTCGCTGCAGTTCAGTGAACAGCGGTTTTCCTCGACGGAAATGGTAACCATCGAAGCAGACCGTGCAGGACTTCACAATTATGTTGTCGAAATTGCACCTGTCGCCGGTGAGAAATCGATACGCAACAATCGCCGCATCATCCCCATTGAGATTATCGACGGACATCAGAAAATTGCTATCATCGCTGCGGTGCCGCATCCCGACATCGCTGCCCTTAAAGCCGCCATCGAACACAATCAGAACTACGAAGTTGAGACTTTTCTGGCCGCTGATTTCAACAAGAATCCGCGCGACTACAACCTGTTGGTTCTGCATCAGTTGCCGTCGCGGGTTGGCGGCATCGGACTTGATGTGGCCAATCTGCTGCAGTCGGGAACTCCGGCAATGTTCATTCTTGGCGGGCAGACCGATTTGGCGCGTCTTAACACGCTCCACGCAGGACTGGAAATCTTTTCGCGTATCGACCGGCAAAACGAGGCTGCGCCTCTGATCAACAAAAACTTCACCTATTTCACAATAGACGAGGATGTTGCCCGTCGCATTGCTCAGTTTCCGCCGCTGTCGTCACCCTTTGGCGAATACAAAATGAACGGCAATGCGCAGACACTCCTCACTGCTCGTGTCGGAAGTGTTAATTCTGGTCTGCCGCTGGTGGCCGTCACACAGCAGTCGGCAAGCCGCTATGCCTTCATCGCTGGTGAGGGCCTGTGGCGCTGGCGACTGGCCGACTGGCAGGCAAATGCATCGCATTCCAATTTTGACGGATTAATCAACAAATTGGTTGTTTTCACTGCTTTGCAGTCCAATGGCGAGCGATTCCACATCGAGGCGAAAAATGTTTTTGCCCAGTCGGAATCAGTCGTCATCGAGGCACAACTCTACAACGAAAACTACGAACCTGTTAATCAGCCTGAAGTGGAACTGACACTTCGCAACCAGGATTCGCCGGAAGGTGGTAAATACCTGATGAATCGTACAGCTGCAGGATATAGCATCAATCTTGGTGTTTTGCCGCCAGGCTCGTACAGCTATTCGGCATCGACGCGTCTCAGTGGCAAAAACTATAGTGCCACCGGTTCGTTTATGGTCGAAGACCTTCAGCTTGAAGCTCTTAATACTGTTGCCGACCATTCGCTGCTGGCCACACTGTCGGCAGCGACAGACGGATCAATGGTCAATGCACGCAATGTTGGCGAAATAGCCGACCTGCTTCGCCAGCGCGACGATTTGAAAACAGTGGTATATTCTGAGATATCGTACAGCGATATGCTGAATATGCCTCTTATCTTGGTGTTGATTTTACTACTTCTGGCTATTGAATGGGTGGTGCGGAAATATAACGGAACACTTTGAATATGAAGATACGGAATTCCTCTTTTCTCCGCGATGGTGTGACGTTGGTTTCGGGCAACGTATGGGCGCAGGCAATTGCCTTCGTCTCCTACCTTGTCTTGTCGCGCCTTTTTTCGCCCGGGGACTTCGGACTCTACAACATTTTCTTTTCATATATCGAGGTGTTGGTCATCGTCAGCACCTGCAAGTACGAACAGGCCATAGTGCTTGCCGACACCGACCGCGAAGCCACTGCTGTCAGTCGTCTGTCTCTAAGGCTTAATACCGTCATTTCTATTGTTTTGCTTACTGTTCTGCTGCTTTTCAGCCTGCTGGGAAGAACAGCAGCTTTTGCAGACACCCGGATAGCATCTCTTAATCCGATGCTTGCCCTGTTGGTTCCTCCGATGGTGTTCTTCTGTGGTACCTCGCGAGTGTATTCATTGACCCTCAACCGCTTTCGCAAATTCAGACATATCGCCTTTTCCGAGGTGGTGGGATCCACATCGGGCGTTGTCTTCAAGGTGCTGTTCGGACTTCCTCGTTTGGCGGCGACGCTGCTGCACACTATTGGACTTCCATTGGGAACTGTGCTTGGCAAAACCTGTTCGAACATCAATCTGGCATATAAATTCCGCCGGCTGGGACTACCGCGCGACATCACCCGCAACGAACGACGCGAGGCTGCAGCAAAGTTTCGCAATTTTCCACTCTTCACGATGCCCAAAGACCTCATTAACAGTCTGTCGTACAACCTGCCGTTCCTTTGGCTGGCGCTCTATTTCGATAAGACCGAAGTGGGTCTTTTCTCGTTGGCGCTGACCTGCACATTCAGGCCGATAAACCTCTTTAACAATGTTTTCGAAAAACTGCTCTATGTACGCATCGCTGAGAAGGTGCGCGCACACCAGACCATCCGCGGTGATATACGTCGTTTTATATTGATACTTAATGCAGTGGTCTTTCCGCTGTTTGTTGTCGTCTTTATTTTTGGCGACGGCATTTTCGGTTTCCTTTTCGGTAGCCGATGGACCGATTGCGGCTTCTATCTTCGTTGTCTTTTGCCGTGGGTACTTGTCTCGCTGACCTCCACGTCGCTGATGTTTATCGCTAACGTCTTTAGCCGCCAGCGTACAGAATTCTTTTTCTATATTGCCCTGTTTTTGTTGCGAATAGCTGCAATGCTCGTCGGCCTCCAAACAGGCAGTTTCCGTTTGGCCATCCTGCTGTTTGCTGCCAGTGGGGCTGTTGTCTCTATGGCACTGCTGATTTGGTACGTTGCCCTCGTTCGCCGCTACGAGAACAGCGAAGCCTGTTGAGGAAGTTTTCCCTCAAATTACTGATTGTTTGTATTATCCTTTTCGCACTTGGTTTCAGCCTCTTGCTGCGCCTCGCGCTGTTTGCGAGCGTAACCTGGGCCTTTGAACGAGAATACTATCTTGAGCGAACGCAGGAAGTAGTGCGGTACATCCTGAGCCTTGAGTTCTTTGATTTCACGGCGTATGTCGCGGAAGCTCTCGCCGCGCAGCACGCGGAAGAGAATGAGTACACAAGTCAGTACAAGAGTTATTATTAGTAATGCAGAAATAATCATCGATTAGTTTTTTGTATCTTAACGATGTCTTTCCGCATTTATTGTATATCGAGTCTTAATCTGAAAAAAGTTGACCCTTTTGGGAACAATACCAAAAGTGTCAATTATTTTCAAGTTAAGACACATTCACGAATTCACTAACGCATTCACGCATTTACAAATTCACAAATTCACTCTGCCTGCTTTGCAGGCTTTGTGAAAACACATTCTGCCTGGCTCCATAGGAGACATGGCCTGCGACGTAAGCACGGCAGCGTGCAGTGAGCTGTAGCAAACGCATCCCAACATTCTTCCCCTCATTCCATTTTTACCGTCGGTTTTCCATCCATCGTTTCAGCAAGAAAGAGCAATGGTATGGAAACGTGTAGAATTTGCCGTTGAAGCCAATGTTTTGGCGACTCAGTTTGATTCCCCATTTCACATCAGGATAGCTGTCTTTGTCGATTAGTTTATTCAATGACGGAGTGGCACCCGTAGTGGCTTTCACTTCCACAGGAATAAGCGTCGTGCTGTCGCGGACAAAGAAATCCATCTCCAACTGAGCATTCCCCGTCTTGTAGTAATAAAGCTGGTAGCCCTGCTTGGCCAACGCCTCCGATACGATATTCTCATACACGGCACCTTTGTACACTCCGAGATTGCGGTTCTGTCGAAGGTCCATGCTCGATTCCTCGTCCAATGCAGCCATCAGCAACCCGTTGTCGTGGTAATAGAGTTTATATTTGCTTTCGTCATAGTTACCTTTCAACGGCAGTTCTGGAAAAATCAGGCAGTGGCACACATTGACAATGCCGGCATCCCTCAACCATTCCACACATCCGGCATACTCGCGGCTGCGGGCATTCCTGGCCACTTTTGTGATTTGGAATTTCTTGTTTTCTTTGGCCAGAAACACGGGAATACTCCTGTAAACACTTCTTATTTTGGCCTTGTCGAGACCTTGGGCGTATTTGATAATATCCTCCTCGTAGTCGGTCAACAACTGACGTTGCAGCGGCAGCACGTTCGAGAAATTCCCCTCATTGATGAAAGTGGCAACCACGTCCGGCATCCCGCCCGTGACAACATAGTCAAGAAACAGAGAATCCAGCCGTCGCATCTCAAGGTCGTTGAAAGGCCGAAGGTCAATCAGGTGCGACAGCAGCATCTCAACAAATTCCTCGTCATATCCTTTCGCCCACAGAAACTCCTCGAAGTCCATCGAATACATCATAACATCAGTCTTGTACCCTACACTGTTCGAAGTGATGTCCTTGTAGTTCAGCCCCATCATCGAACCGGAGCAGATAACATCATATCGGCCATCCTCCTTGAAGAATTTGAGCGATGTGGC
>JAGDCN010000073.1 GCA_017958525.1 Bacteroidales bacterium | reverse complement strand
GCACTCTTTTTTTTGCTTATAAAACATTTTGCCATCTGAAATAATATTGCTAATTTTGCATTTTCAAATTCTAAACAAAGTATTTATGAAACGCATAGCATTGTTAATCCTCATCGCCGTTGTCGCCATATCTTCGGCCGATGCGCAAAAGGTGAAACGGACAAAGCACAAAGAAGAAGACGGATTCAAGTGGTATCTAATAGAGCAGGACGGCTACCAGGGGGCAGAAATCAAAAAAGGAACAGCCGTCATCCCGTTAGAGAAAAAATATAATCGCATAGAATACAAAGGTGTCGGGCTATTCAAAGTACACACAGGAAATGTTGAAGGAATAATCCGTATTGACGGACAAGAAATCATTTCTACCGATTGTGGTTATAGTTTTATAGCTGTAGAAAAAATATACGATAATACACTCAAAAAATACATTTCGTATTTTCTGTATGTAATTTGTCCAGATGATAGGTCCGGATTGTGTAACCGGAACGGGAAATTCATTGTACCTTTAGATCAACACAGGGAATTCTTAAGAACCGACTCAGAGATATATCGCGGACAATTGATCGTCAAATACGCTAACGTATGCGAGGTTATCGACACTAATGGACGTAAAATAATATCAACTGACAAGGGTTTTGACAATATTGTAAATTATACTAGATATTATGTTGTATATAAGGATGGTAAGGTGGGGTTATACGACTTATATGGTAAAGAGTTTTATGCGCCAAAACTTCCAAAAAGAACTGATGACACCGGACGTGCGCACGCAAAGTTCCCTGGTGACAGTATATATTTTTATAATATTTTTAATCACGATTGGAATTCTGAAGGCATATACTACGTGTACGAAGACGGTATACCTAGATATTTGGGTGTAATGGTTGACAAAGACGGCCACGGAATACCCGACCCTGATCACACTGAAGGCCAAGTGAGTGAATGGGGAATGAGATACATTCACGGATCTAAAAAAACATCACAAACAGCCGAATTGCAACAAAACGCACAATATAACACCTTCAATAACTCTTATCAATCTACTACTCAATACAATTCACCAAATAACAGATCCAATACAACCCCGCAAAACAACACCACTCAAAACAGAGAGAAGTGTAAATACTGTATGGGGTCTGGCAGATGCCAGGGTCTAAACTCGCCAGGCGGGACACGAACCATAAAACTGCACTGCAACGGATCTGGCAGATGCAGCACCTGCGGTGGTAAAGGTCTGATGAGTGACGGTTTCGGCCACCAAACCAAATGCAGCGACTGCAGCTATACTGGCAAATGCAGATTCTGCAAAGGCACTGGCAAATGCGACAGGTGCGGCGGCACGGGATATAGATAATGGTACGCAGGCATCTCCGCCTGCGAAAAAAAGACGTGGATTATTCGCAGGCAGAGATGCCTGCGTACCAGACTAACGGTCGTTTATCATATTGACGATGCGTCCGCCGCTGAGATCCACGTTCTTGTAGTTGATACGGAACAAACCGCTGGTCGAGAAACGGTGCTTGGTGAAGAACAGGTCGCAGCGTTCGGGTCGTCCGCGTCGCAAGGTCTTGAGTCCGTTGATTTCTATTGTTTCAATGTAGTCAACGGGTTTTTTGCATTCCGACAAGGTTCCCGTCGGTTCGATGATGTCTATGCGGCGTGTCAGGAATGGTAGATTGACAGTCAGGTCTTCAACATAAATATTCGGCCAGCAGCGTGGTGCCAGTTCGGGACGCGGGTTGGGCTCGGTTGAGAGCAGCATCACATTGACCAGTGCGTGGTGGCGCAAGGTGGCATCGAAGGTGCAGTGGCGTATCTTTATGTCGAACGGTGTATAGGCGTTGTAAGACGAGCGGATGCGGACAGGTATGCAGTCGATAAAATGGCAGCTGTCGAAGACGACTTCACCATACATTGAAGAGAACTGCGTCTGCTTGTTGCGGAATGTACAGTTGACAAGGTAGGCGTCACGACCGTAACAATGTATGTCAAAGCGGTTTACATCGCATTCACGTAGGGTGATGTTGCTGACATTGTTGGTTCCAAAAACGCCCCAAGCAGCATCAGCCTTGAAACGGACAAAAATGGTATTCCATACGTTGTTCATTCCTATTGCATAGCCATAAGCACCAGGATACGAGTAAGTTGAATCTATTTGTACATCTTGTATCGTACAGTTGGCGCTGTTGTTGATGCCAATTGCACGGTCGGCATTGAATTTCGTTTTAGGTGTGGTGATATGAATGTTCCGTATAAGCACATTGTTTTGGTTGCTGATTGAAAAACAATAAGTTTTGTGCTTTTCGTTGCGTCCACGATGGATGGTTACATTTTCGATGGTTTTCTGTTCAGTGGTTATTGGCACATATGAGCAGCTGGGTTCGGCAGCTGGGTTCATATATGTTGTCACTGGGTGGTTAAGACTGTGTCCGTCACTGACATATAGCAGGTCGTTTCGATAGACCTCATAGCCATATCCATCGCGGAAGGTCCATTTGTTTTTGTCGGCAATAATAAGCAGGTAATTGCCGGCTTGCAGTTCGCTCACCGAGCGGAAATCACCGCTGTCGAGTAGCGATCGGTCGATGTTCAGCGGTTTGGCGGTTTCGCCGTTCAGATAAAAAAGAGTGATGTCCTTGTCGGAATCGTTGCGGACAAAGATGACGACACCTGCGAAATCGGTGTTGTTAGGAAGTGGCATAGCCTTTGCTCCGTCAGGTATCTCCAGCCAAATCGTGTCGATGCCGGCGTATGAAATGGGGCGACCATAGTCGTAAGCCTCTTTGTGGCAGGCATAAAGTACCTCATATCGTTCTTTTCCGTCTTTGGCGTCGCGAAGGCCGTAGCTGAGCGGATTGAGTGGTTCTTGCTGCATAGTGACACCGCTCTGCAGCCTTTCCGGCTGTTGAGCGGGGCAGGAAAGGCTGGCAAGCAGAACAGTTGCTAAAAGAATCAGTTTTTTCATAAATAGTATGGTTTCATAATGATTGTTGCGGAAAAAAAAATTTCTCTTCAACAATCAAATTTTCTTCACAATAATCTTTGCAGGAACGTCATCGACAATTGTGATAATCTGTGTTTCGGGCAGGTCTTTGACGGCCGTAACCAGTTCGAGGTTTTGGGTCAGTGTCTCGTTGCAGATATAGTCCATATAGAGTTTTACTGCGTCATCCCACGTGCCGCTTTCGAGCGTCACAGCAATGCGGTCGGTGACATCGAAACCCTCCTTGCGGATGTTCTGGATGCGGTTCACCAGCTCGCGGGCGATACCTTCGTTGAGAAGCTCTTGAGTCAGAGTAATGTCGAGAGCCACGGTGAGAGTGCCTTCGTTGGCCACCACCCAACCGGGGATGTCCTGCGTGGCGATTTCCACATCAGTGATCAGCAGTTCGACAGGCTGTCCCTCGATGTTGAGATCCATTCGTCCGTCAGCCTCCAATTCGTTGATTTGCTGCTGTGAGAAGGCAGAGACGGTGGCAGCAATCGACTTCATAATCTTGCCGTAACGCGGTCCGAGGGTTTTGAAATTGGGCTTTATGCTTTTTACCAGCAAGTTGTTGTCGGCGGCAAGGAATTCGATATCCTTGATGTTAAGTTCGCTGCAAATAAGACCTTTGACTTGTTCCACCTGGGTACGGAAATTGTCGTCGCGCACAGGCAGAACAATCTTGGCCAGAGGCTGGCGAACACGCAGATTGCTCTTTTTGCGCAGCGAAAGACCCATCGAGCAGATTTTCTGCGCCAGCTGGGTGCGCTCTTCCAGCGATTTGACAATCAGGTCTTCGTTTACTTTCGGGAAGGCGGCGTGGTGTACCGACTCGGCAGATTCGCGGTGGGTGACGGTGTTGAGATCCTGATATAGGCGCTCGCTGAAGAAGGGTGCGATGGGCGACATCAGGCGTGCCAGGGTTTCAAGGCAGGTGTAGAGCGTCTGATAAGCCGAAATCTTATCGGTAGAATAATCGCCTTTCCAGAAGCGGCGGCGGCTGAGACGCACATACCAGTTGCTGAGGTATGCATCGACAAATTCGGAGATGGCGCGACCGGCGCGGGTGGGCTCGTAGTCGGCGAAGGCCTCATCGACGGTCTTAATCAGGGTGTTAAGTTCGCTGAGTATCCAACGGTCGATTTCGGGACGCTGGTCGGCGGCGATGTCGGACTCCTTGTATTCGAATCCGTCAAGATTGGCGTAGAGGGCGAAGAAACTGTATGTGTTATACAATGTTCCAAACAGTTTGCGGCGCACTTCATCGACACCCTCGGCGTCGAACTTCAGGTTGTCCCAGGGCTGGCTGTTGGTAATCATATACCAGCGTGTAGCGTCGGGACCGTATTTCTTCAAGGTCTCGAAGGGATCGACACCGTTTCCGAGACGTTTTGACATCTTATTGCCGTTCTTGTCGAGTACTAAGCCGTTGGAAATGACATTTTTGAATGCGACGTTGTCGAAGCACATAGTGGCTATGGCGTGCAGTGTGTAGAACCATCCGCGGGTCTGATCGACACCTTCGGCTATGAAATCGGCAGGAAACTGGTCGTCGCGCAGTTCCTCGCCCATATAGTGGATCTGGGCATAAGGCATTGCGCCGCTGTCGAACCATACGTCAATCAGGTCGGGCTCGCGGTGCATAGGCTTGCCGCTGGGCGATGCCAGTACAACGTTGTCGATGTAGGGACGGTGCAAATCAAATGCATTGACATCAGAGTTTGCATACGGATTGTCATTCATAAAGCCTGCAGAAATCGACTTTTCAATTTCCTCGCGCAGCTGCTGTATGCTGCCGATGCATATTTCTTCGCGACCGTCCTCGGTGCGCCAGATGGGCAGTGGGGTGCCCCAATAGCGGCTGCGGCTCAAGTTCCAATCGACGATATTTTCCAGCCAGTTGCCGAAGCGGCCGGTGCCGGTGGCCTCGGGTTTCCAGTTGATGGTCTTGTTCAGCTCTATCATACGCTCTTTCAGTGCTGTGGTGCGGATAAACCAGCTGTCAAGCGGGTAGTAGAGCACGGGTTTGTCGGTGCGCCAGCAGTGGGGATAGCTGTGCGTATGTTTCTCGCTCTTAAAGAGTTTGCCTTCGCCTTTCAGCATTATGACCAGTTCGACGTCCAAGCTCATATCTTTTTCGGTCTTGGTGGGGTCGTAGGCGTTTTTGACAAATTTGCCAGCGTATTGTTTGTATAGTTCAATGTTTAGGTTGTCTTTAACCCATTCGGGGTCAAGGTCTTCAATGGGTGCGAAACGACCCTGGCGATCGACCATAGGCATTTGCTTGCCGTCGCGGTCGTAAAGCAGCAAGTCGCCTATGCCAGCTTTTTTGGCCACGCGGGCGTCGTCGGCGCCGAAAGTGGGGGCGATGTGGACTATGCCAGTACCGTCCTCTGTGGTGACATAGTCGCCAAGGATGATGCGGAATGCCTCGTCGTCGCCGGCCGGGCGGTGGCTCTGGGCGGCGCTATCCACCACGGTGGGTTTCACCCAAGGAATAAGCTGCTCGTAGCGCAGACCTTCGAGGTCGGTGCCCTTGCATTCGGCAATAATCTGGTAGGCAAGTGCTTCGTCTGCGTTCTTCGACGGTGGGAACATAGCGCTCACAAGAGCTTTTGCCATTATTATGCGACACGGCTGCTGCGTGTAGGGGTGCACTGTTTCGAGCAGCACATAGTCGATTGACGGGCCTACACAGAGGGCTGTGTTCGATGGTAATGTCCACGGTGTTGTGGTCCAGGCGATGGCGTAAGTTGATAGCGGAGAGTTGTTAACGGAGAACGGAGAATGGCCGTTCTGCGTTGTCAGTTCGCCGTTTTCGGTTTTCAGTTTAAACATTGCCACGCAAGTGGTGTCCTTCACGTCTCGGTAGCAGCCTGGCAGGTTCAGCTCGTGGCTCGAAAGGCCTGTGCCGGCGGCAGGGCTGAAGGGTTGGATGGTATAGCCTTTGTATAACAGTCCCTTGTCGTACAGTTTCTTGAGCAGGAACCAAAGGGTCTCAATATATTCGTTTTCGAAGGTGATGTAAGGGTTCTTGAGATCGACCCAATATCCCATCTGTTTTGTTAGTTCGTCCCACAAATCCTTGTATTTCAACACTTCGGTGCGGCAGGCTTTGTTGTACTCATCAACACTGATTTTCTTGCCGATGTCCTCTTTGGTGATGCCCAGTGTTTTTTCGACGCCTAATTCGACTGGCAGGCCGTGGGTGTCCCATCCTGCCTTGCGATCGACACGAAAACCTTTCTGGGCCTTGTAGCGGCAAAAGACATCCTTGATGGTACGTGCCATCACGTGATGGATGCCGGGTTTGCCATTGGCTGAGGGGGGACCGTCGTAGAAGACAAATGCGGGATGGCCCTCGCTGAGTTTCTGACCTTTCTCAAAAGTTTCGTTTTCCTCCCACCATTGGCGCACTTCTTCGCCGATGCGGGTCAAATCAAGCTGTTTATATTCGTTGTATTTCATATATAATAATAAACTTTGTTTTCTGATTGCCAGATGGTTATGTTGTGGTTGCGCAAAAACAACCAAACTACAAAGATACAAAAAAATATTTACAATGAACTTTTTTGCGAAATTCATCCATAGATTGTGGATTGAATAAGTAAAAGTTGTTTTTGATACTGATTCACCAGTCGTGTCTTGAATACTACGGCACAATTTCCATTCCCTGACCTTGTGTCGTAAAATCCGTAACCTTATATATAAGAAAGGGCGGAGCGGGTGCCACGCTGTTGCGTATGATTTCCTGTTGCGATGTGCAACACTTCTCTCTAATGACCGATTTGGGTTAATACGTTTTGTTTGTGGTTGTTTTTGTCTGTGAGGGTGCGAATAAATTTTGGAATTGGAAATTTTTTTTTTTGCCAAGCTGTAAGATTTTTAAGTTCTGAAACGTCATATAGGTAAATGAAGCATTCTGTCAATTGTACAGTCAACAAATAAAACGATAAAAATAAAGTATTAATAAATATTTTGGAGAATCAAATATATTATGTAATTTTGCGGATTGCGAAAATAGTGAATATTATAAATAATTAACTAAAAGTCAAATCAAAAAATGAAGAAACAAATTTTAATTCTGTTCCTGTTTTTGTTTGCCACGGCCGGTATGAGTTTTGCTCAGTTCGGCACCGCTGGCAGCAAGAAGGAGAAAAAAACGAACCTCAGCGAAAAAGTTCCTATCGACAAGAAAGTCCGTATGGGCAAGCTTGACAACGGTATGACCTATTACATCCGTGCTAACAGAAAGCCCGAAGGTCGCGTTCAGTTCCGCCTGGCTGTCAATGCAGGTTCTATTCTTGAGGACGAGGACCAGCTGGGTCTGGCTCACTTCACCGAGCATATGGCCTTCAACGGTACGGAGTACTACCCGCACAACGAGCTGATAAACAAGCTACAGGCCAAAGGAGTGCAGTTTGGTGGCCACGTGAACGCCTATACCAGCTTTGACCAGACGGTATATTATGTGAATATGCCCAACGACGCCGAAATGCTCGAGATGGGTATGAAGATTCTCGACGGCTGGGCAAGTAAGCTGTTGATGGATGCCAAGGAAATCGATGCCGAGCGCGGTGTCATCATCGAAGAATGGCGCGGCCGTCTGGGTGCCCAGGATCGTCTGCAGAAGCAGTACTGGCCTGTGATGTTCAAAGATTCGCGCTATGCCAACCGTATTCCTATCGGAACGGAAGAGGTGCTCAAGACCTTCCAACGCCCGACTATCGTACGCTTCTATGAAGACTGGTATCGTCCGGACCTGCAGGCTGTCATCATCGTAGGTGACGTCAACGTCGATGAGATTGAAGCCAAGGTAAAAGAATATTTCACAGACAACAAGATGCCTGCCAACCCCAAGGAGCGTCCCTACTTTAATGTTCCCGACAACAAGGAACCCCTCGTAGCCATTGCTACCGACAAGGAGGCTCCTTCGGCCAGCATCCAGATGTATTGGAAGCACCCCCAGGCCCCGAAGGGTACCGTCGGTGACTATCGCCAGATGTTGGTGCGCAACTTGGCCGAGAATATCATCAACGCCCGTTTTGGCGAGATGGCTGAAAAGGCTAGCGCACCCTTCCTCTATGCTGCCGGTGGCTATGGCAGTTTCCTTGCCAAACTGGATTGCAGCGTCCTGTCGTCCTATCCCAAGGACAACCGCATCGAAGAGGCCACAGCTATGTTGCTGAAGGAAATGAAACGCATCGACGAGCACGGTTTCCTGCAGACTGAGCTGGATCGTGCCAAGGAGAGCTTGTTGGAAAGCTACCGCAAGGCAGCCAAGGAGCTTAACAAGACCCAGAGCAACGCCTTTGCCGACGAATATACGCAGCACTTCCTTGAAGGCGATGTCATCCCCGGCATTCGTCAGGAGGACGCATACGCTCGCGAGTTTGTTCCCGAAATCACCCTTGAAGAGGTGAACAACGTCGTGAAAGACTGGATTACCGACGAAAACTTCATCTATATCCTTACTGCTCCTGAGAAGGAGGGTTACAACATTCCTACCAAGGATGCCATCCTTAAGATTGTTGCTGACAGCAAGAAAGCTCAGACTGAGCCTTGGGTTGATACCTATAAGGACGAGCCGCTGTTCGACAAAGAGGTTCCTACCGTCACTCCTGTGGTCCTTTCGCAGAACAGTGTCCTCGACTATACGGAGTATGTGCTGCCCAACAGCATCCGTTTCGTTGTGAAGAAGACCAACTACAAAGAGGATGAGATCCGTATGCAGAGCTTCGCCATCGGTGGTTCGGCACTCTATCCCGACAACGAGGCCTTTATGGTCAGCAATACGGCTAGTTTAGTTGATGATGCCGGTATCTCCAACTTCAGCAGCAGCCAGTTGAGCAAGAAACTGCAGGGCAAGACTGTCGGCGTAAGCCCCTACATCAACAATAACACTGTTGGTTTCAGCGGCAGCTGTGTTCCGAAGGATCTTGAAACTCTGCTTCAGCTGGTCGATCTTTACTACGAGGCTCCGCGTAAGGACCGCGAGTCGTTCGACCGCAATATTGAGACTCTGCTCACACAGGTCCGTATGGCTTCTGCCAACCCGCAGGCTAAGTTTATGAAAGATTTCTACGGTATGGCCTATGACCACAATCCTCGCTTGGTTGTCCTGCCCACAGAACAGGATATCAATGGTCTTGACTTCGAGCGTATGTATCAGATCTATGGCGAGCGTTTCGCAGATGCCAGCGACCAGATTTTCTTCTTTGTCGGCAACGTCAGCGACGAGAATATCCAGACCATCGCCAACTATCTGAGCCTGCTGCCCACCAACGGTAAGCAGAAAGGCGAGCCCGAACTTGACAAGAGCCCCAAACTGGCAAATGGTGTCAACCACAGCCTGACGCTGGCCGGTACCGACAAACAAGGTATGGTCATCGTGATGGGTGAAACCCGTAATTTTGCTGGCAAAAATGACCTGCGCGAGCGCGTTGCCGTCACTGCTCTTGGCGAGGCTTTGCAGATCCGCACCACCGAGGTGATCCGCGAGAAAATGGGTGAAACCTACAGTCCTTATGCTACTGCTTCTTACGATATCAATTTCGACGGCAGTGTCAGCTGGATGTTCTATCTGCAGTGTGCTCCCGAAAACTGCGAAAGTGTCGAGAAGGCAGCTATTGACCTTATCAAGGACTTCGTCAAGAAGGGATGCGACCGCGAAACTCTCCACAAAGTGAAGCTGCAGATGATCAAGGAACGCGAGACCCAGATGCAAGAAAACGGCTTCTGGATGGGCCAGATTGTTGGCAGTTATATGTACAAAGAGAACCGCGATGCCAACATCAGCGACTACGAGGCAATGGTGAACAGCCTGACGACTCACGATATGAAGCGTCTGGCCCGCCGCTATTTCGACCTTGGCCACTATTCGGTTGGTACTCTGAAACCTGAGAACTAATTAAATAGTATAATATGTGGTGGCGGCGCGCTAGGGCACGCCGCCACTTTTTTTTCATTCTTGAACGATGGAAACAAAAGTTGAAAAGCAAAGATTTCCCTTCATCGTTGCTCGCAATCCGGAAAGTCACAAGGGAGACTACGGCCACGCGTTGCTCATAGCCGGCAGCTACGGCAAGATGGGTGCTGCAGTGTTGGCCGCTCGCGCCTGTCTGCGCGCTGGCGTTGGCCTGCTGACTGTTCACGTGCCGCGTTGCGGAGTTGATGTAATGCAGACCGCTGTGCCCGAAGCGATGCTGTCGATTGACAATGACGAGCACCGTATCAGTTCGATGCCTGCCGATATCGCCCGCTATACGGCCATCGGCATCGGCCCAGGACTGGGTACTGACGAGGTCACTGCAGGTGCTTTGATGCACTTTCTGGAGAAGAAGAAAATGCAGCAGACGACTTTCGATATTCCCCTCGTCCTTGATGCCGATGCACTGAATATCATAGCGCAACATCCAGAATCGCTGCACCTTGTTTCGGATGCTGTTGTCACGCCTCACGCACGAGAATATGAGCGGCTTTTCGGAGATTCCGATCCTCAGCAGATGGCAGATATGCACGATTTGGTGATAGTCAAGAAGGCTCACCGAACCATTGTCTATGCTCCTGGTTGCGAGGCTGTTGTCAATAACACTGGCAATGCCGGTATGGCCACAGCCGGCAGTGGCGATGTACTGACGGGCTTGACGCTGGGCTTGCAAACCCAGGCGTCGGCATACGCACAACGACATTATGAAGATTCGTATAATATGCAGGATGTCGTTGCGTTGGCAGTTTATCTCCACGGCCGTGCCGGTGACATTGCCGCAGAACGTTTTTCGCAGCCGTCACTGATATCTAGCGATATAATAAGCTGTATTCCAGAAGCGGTTAAGGAATTGATAGTCTAGGGTGAAATAGACTTTTCTCTTTATCCCTCTGGAAATTTGGTATGCAGGCCTCGCCTTCTATTATTGTTTAACAGGTGGGGAGACCTACACATATCAAAAAGTTTCATCTGTCAATGTTGAAATCGAAAAAATATATGTATATTTGCAGTTTTATTTGAGTGAAACTATACAAGGTTTATTAATATGTTGTCATCTATACCTCAATGGGTTGCACTATATACTAATCCCCGTTTCGAAAAGAAGGCCGAGCAGAATTTGAAGGAAGCGGGCTTTGAAGTATATCTGCCACTGCGCAAAGAACTTCATTCGTGGAGCGACCGTAAGAAATGGGTCGAGGTTCCGCTGCTTAAGTCATATATTTTCGCCAAGATAACGTCAAAACAGGAGATTCCCGTCGTAAATGTGTCGGGTATTGTCTCACTTGTGAAATTCAGAGGCCATATAGCTACTATTCCGGAAGAAGAGATCCAGATGATGAAGGACTTTATCGCCGCCGAGATCAATGTGCAGGTGCAATCGGTCGAAAGACTTCATCGAGGTGCTAAAGTCCGCATCCATTCTGGTCCTCTGGCCGGTAAGGTCGGTGTGCTTGTAAGCGACTGTGAAGAAGGCAATTTCGCTGTGGAGATTACAGGCATCAGTATGGCAATGGTTATATATGTCGATAAGGATTTGATGGACGAACTGCAGGAAGACAAGAAGCCTGATGTGCGCAAAAAAAGAAAATATACAATACGATGAATATTATTATAGCAGGTGACGGTGAGGTGGGTTTCTACCTTGCCAAATCGCTGACTTTGTTGAATTACAATATCACGGTCGTCGATCCCAACTCCGAGTTGCTAGGGCGCTTGGAAAAGGAGACTGACCTGCTTACCATTGTCGGTGATTCGACGTCGCCCAAGGTGCTGGAAGAGGCCAACGTAAGGGACTGCGACCTTTTTCTGTCAGTCCTTCACGATGAATCTATCAATCTTGTAACCTGTATTTTAGCCAAAAAACTCGATGCCAAGAAAACCGTGGCGCGAATCACCAATGCCGAATTGTTGTCGCCCAAACACCGCGAGATGTTCCGCGACTTGGGTGTCGATGAGATGGTCTGCCCGGAACGCATTGCGGCTAAAGAGATAACCAACTTGCTGAACCATACCGTCGCAACGGAATTTTTCGATTTCAGCGGTGGACTGCTCACAATGTATCTCATACGCTTGGAGGAAGGTTCACCTGTCAAAGGGAAGTCCGTCAAGGAGTTAAGTCAGATTTATTCGACTTTGCAGGTGCGTATCGTCGCCATCCTGCGACACGGAGAAACGATTATCCCCCATTCCGACACCGTTTTCGAAGCTGGCGATATGGCCTATATTATAAGTAAGGCCAACCAGATGGACACCGTCAAAAAACTGGCCGGCGGTACCGATTTTGAGATTAAAAATGTGATGATTGCCGGTGGTGGCCGCATAGGTCGCTATGCAGCGCTGACTTTAGAGGATACAAAGCGTATCACGCTGGTTGAACAGAACCGCAAACGCTGTGAAGATCTTAGCGCTGTGCTGTCCAATACGCTTATAATCAATGGCGATGCTACTGATATCGAACTCCTTAAAGAGGAGGGACTGACCAATACCGATGCTTTTATTGCCGTCACCGACTCGTCGGAGACGAATGTGCTGACCTGCCTGCACGCACGCCGCTTCGGTATCCGCAAAACGATTGCGCTGGTTGAGAACACTGGTTTTATTAACCTGTCGCAGGACATAGGTATTGATACTATTATAAACAAGAAACTCATCACTGCCAGCTATATAGCTCGTTTTATAGTGAAGGGTGCCGCTGTCAGCAGCAAATGGCTCAGCGGCACTAATGCCGAGTTGATAGAGTTTGTTGTAGGTCGCCACGCAACCGCTACACGCGTTCCCATCGGAGAACTGCATCTGCCTGAAGGTAAGGCTACTATAGGTGGCATAATTCGAGGTCGTGAAACACTGCTGCCCACTCGCGACACTCAGCTCCGCGAAATGGACAAGGTCGTTGTCTTTGCCCTTCCCAATGCAATGGATAAAGTGGCTAAACTGTTTGATTGATAATCTGTTCCAATTATTTTTTCCATAGATTGAATCAACTGCCGCACATACCGAAAATCGTTTTGTTTCGCCCGACCTTCAATTTCCGCCTGGCTTTCCGACTTTTGGGTATGCTGTTGATAATTATGGCACTGGCGATGGTTTTTCCTGTCGGCGTTTCACTCTATTTTGGTGATGGGTCGCAGTTTGGTCTCATTGCTTCTGCGTTGGTTATTCTGATGGTTGGATTGTTCCTGCGCAACTTCCTCGGTGTCGGAGCCACTTACGAGCTGCACGAAAAAGAAAGTTTCTGGTTTACGGCTGTTATCTGGCTTGTGATACCGATGATGGGAGCTTTGCCGTATCTTTTTACCAGCACGGTTTCTAATTTCACTGATGCCGCATTCGAGTCTTTTTCGGGATTCACCACAACGGGGTCGTCTGTGCTTTCGGGTCTCGAATCAAAACCGCAGGGTCTGCTGGTGTGGCGTAGCGTCTCGCAATGGGTTGGAGGATTGGGACTTATACTCTTTGTTGTTGCTATCCTGCACCGACTAAACGAAGGCAGTGCGCGACTTTACGAAGCTGAATTCTCGGGTACGCTGCAACGCCGTCTTCATCCGCGTATGGCTCGCAATGTTGTGCTGATGTGGGCTGTTTATTCGGCACTTTCACTAGCCTTGTTTCTCCTGTTGTTTTTCGCTGGCAATAGTTTTGTCGATTCGCTTTGCACGGCTCTCAGCACCGTTTCAACGGGTGGTTTTATGACGCACGATGCCGGTCTCGCCGGATTCTCCAATTTTTCGATGGGGTGCATAACTTTCTTTATGTTCTTGTCTGGCATCAACTTGGCGGTGCTGTTCTGTTTTTTCACAGGTCGCTGGCGACAGGTGCGCAATGACGAAGAATTTAAACGTTATCTGCTTGTGCTGGTGGCTTCTGTACTGCTTTGCATCATTGCATTCAGTATTGCTGAAAAGCATATGGGGTGGTCCACGGTTAGTTTCTCGCTGTTCCATATTGCATCCACAATATCGACTTGTGGATTCTACACATCGTCGCCTTCAGTGTGGCCGATGATGGTATCGGTGGTTACGTTCCTTCTCATCTTTCTGGGTGCTTCGGCCGGTTCAACGGGAGGTGGATTGAAAATTAAGCGTATAATGATTCTGGCTCGCTATGTTCGCAACTATTTTGTCAGGATGATTCACCCTCGGGCGGTGCTCAGTGTTAAAGTGAACGGCAAGGTAGTCGAGGATTTGTATGTGATACGTATTTTCTCGTATATATTTCTCTATCTGTTGTTTGTGGCTGTCGGAGCCTTGGTGCTCACCATTTGCGGAAGCGACATACCCAATGCCTTATGTATGGCTGCTGCAAACATAAGCAACCTTGGTCCTTCGCCGGTCATCAACAATCTGGGTGCCAGTCTTGACTATATACAGCTGCAACCGTTTGCCAAATGGACGATGATGGTGCTGATGCTGGCCGGGCGACTGGAGGTTTTTGCAATAGTGTCAATATTTTTGCCGGCCTACTGGAGGGTAACTCGTTAATAATAAGCAATGAAAAAGGGTAGGGGAAATAAAAGCAGTCTGCGCAACGGAAACAACCTCGGAATGGCCATCCGACCACTGGGCATTCCACTCGTCGGTGAAGGTATTGCAATGATGGCCTGTATTATTCCGGCGCTGTATTTTGCCGACGGAACCGTTTGGCGCATACTCGCTGCAGGACTGTTCACAGTTGCCGTCGGCATTACTATGCTGGTGACGCTGCCGCGCCGTTCTGCGACTACCGGTTCCAATGACCGACGTATCTCTTACCTGACAGTAACTATTGTGTGGCTGGCACTCACGATTTTCGGTGCGTTGCCGTTCCTGCTTGTAGGCATCGAAAAAACAGGTGCATCGGAAACACTTTCTTTTTTCAATTTCAGGTTTTCAATTCCTTTTTCCAATGCCATCTTTGAGTCGATGTCGGGTTTGACATCCACTGGCGCAACTGTCTTTGCCGATGTGGAGAGTTTGCCGGCATCGTTGCTGTTATGGCGCAGCACAACCGAATGGTTGGGCGGATTCGGTATCATTCTCCTTGTACTTGCCGTGGTTCCATCTTTGGGATTAAACAAGTACAGCCTTTATACTGCAGAAGCAAGCAGTGCCGACAATACTGGTAAAACATCAACCTCGATGCGCACAATGGTTCAGCAGACACTGACAATATATGTTTCGCTAACTCTTTTCTTCATTATTCTGCTTGTCGCAACAGGTATGACTTTGTGGGAAGCGGTCAATCTGACTTTTTCAAACATCTCGACAGGCGGTTTCTCCATATATGGAGACAGCATTGCTCGTTTCACCCCTCTCCACCAGTACATATTGACCATTGTGATGTTCATTGGTGGCGTCAATTTTGCACTGCTATATAGTTTCTTTACTTTGCGATGGAGACGTATCGGACGCAAACTTGACCAATTCGGATTTTTTTTCTTGCTTACATTGCTGTCATCATTATTCGTCGTCATTGCTCTCTATGGCCACGGAGGACTGCCGTTTGAAGAAGCATTGCGTTGCGGTATTGTCCAGACGGTTAGTGTTATTACTACCACCGGCAGTGTTGTTGCCGACACCAACCAGTGGTGGACACCGATAACTCTTCTTTTTCTGTTGCTATGTCTTTGTGGCGGTATGGCAGGCTCAACAACAGGTGGCGTCAAAGTGATGCGTGTGCTGATTTTACTTCGCACCGTGCGCAATACGCTGACCAACCGCCTGCATCCGCACGCATACAATCCTGTCCGACTTAACGGCAGGCCTGTCTCGAACGAAATAATCACAAACGTGATGGTGATATTCATTGTTTATGTGATTACAATGTTGCTTGGTGTGCTGTTGTTGATGCTCTGCGGTGTCGATGCCACTGAGTCGTTAGGTGCCGTCTTCGGATGCATTACCAGCTACGGACCAGGATTAGGAGCCTGCGGCGGTTTCGGAAGCTATGCCGCCTTCCCGGCAGTGGCCAAGTGGATTTGTTCAGTCTTGATGCTTTTGGGACGTCTTGAGTGTCTTACGATTCTCATTCTATTCCTTCCAGGTTTCTGGCGCAATAGGTGATTTTTTCCTTTTCATACAATTTTTTTAACAAAGTCGCGTTCTACCCCAAAAGTGCCGTATTGGCATACATAATTCATTAATATGGACAAAGAACAGATCATCCTACTTAATAATGCGACAATCAGCCACGAGGCGGGTATTGTGCTCCGCAACGTCAATTTCAAGATGGGAAAGGGCGAATTTGTCTATCTTATAGGCAAGAGTGGAGCTGGCAAAACATCGCTGTTGCGCACACTTTATGGCGATAGTCCGCTGGAAGACGGAAGCGGCGTGATATGCGGTTTTAATTTGCAAAATTTGAAACGACGTCAAATTCCCTTGCTGCGCCGCCGGCTGGGTATCGTCTTTCAGAACTTCCAGCTGCTGACCGACCGTAATGTGTATGACAATCTAGCTTTTGTTCTAAAGAGCATAGGCTGGAAAAACAAACAGCAGATTGACGATCGCATTATGGAGGTCTTGACGGCGGTCGGTGTGGCCGACAAAGCAGGCGACCAGACCTATCGCCTCTCGGAAGGCGAACGACAGCGTGTTGGTATCGCGCGAGCTCTGGTTAATACTCCTGATTTGATATTGGCCGATGAACCGACGGGCAATCTTGATCCCATCACTTCTAGCGAGATTATGCATCTGCTGACCGAAATCAACCGCAATTCGGGAGTGTCTATGCTGATATCGACGCACGACTTTATGATGATCGACAAATTCCCGGCACGTGTGGTGTGCTGCGAGGATGGTACTCTCGTCGATCCGCAAATCGACGAATCGGCACAATAATTTTTCATTACAAGCGTTATGCTGCAAATTTAACAGAGAAAAAAATGAAAAAACTGATTCTTTTGGTTCTTGTTGCTATGCTGACCCCGATGGCGGCAACGGCACAGAATGCAAAAAAAGGCTCCAAGGAGGTTAGCCCGTTTATCGAAGGCAAACAAAAGGTGCGCAAAAGCGACTACGACTCGATTTGGAAGTTTACCACCTTCGATGCCAAGAAGATATATTTCTGCGATTTCGACTACTCTACTTTACCGGTACTGACAGAAGACCGCCGTCCCGAATGGGGCAACTTCACCCCGGTGATGAACTATCTTACCACTGTGGCACGTTCGCCGATGCGCGTATGCGCCGTTTTCGCCGTCAACCCCTCTGTCGAGGACGATGCTCTGCGTGAGGAACTAATCAAGCAGGGCAGGGAAGAGGCTCTGGAAGCTTTGCAATCCTACCAGGCCTGGGCTACCGACAGAAAACTCAAGAATAAATTGCAATTCAACGTGGCTCAAGTCGATTACCGCTACTGGCAGGGCAACGAGTTTTTTACAAGCGAACAACCTGCTGATCAGCTGATACACGTTGGATTACTTCTTTATTTTGGAACGAAGAAGATTAATTTGTTCCCCTCGGCCGCCGACGGAGCCAAGTCGTTCAAGGATGTCAAATTCTTCCCCAACGATGCCACCGTTGTTGAAAGTTGGGAACCGATGTTAGATAGTTTGGCTGTTTATATGCTTCAGAACGAACGTCTTGAGGTGCTGTTGCGCGGCTATAGCGACAATACAGGCACTGAGGCATACAACCTCGGGCTGTCACGCCAAAGAGCCGTTGAGGTTAAAAAGCGCCTTACCGCCCGTGGTGTCAGTGACTATCGCATCGAGATAGAGGCCAAAGGCACCGCCGACCCAATCGGGGACAATTCGACATACGAAGGCCGCATAGCCAACAACCGTGTGGCGATTATTATTCAGTAAAACAGAGAATAAGGAAACTGGGACATCCTCGGATCGGTGGTTTGATTAAATCCTTTCAGTCGTTTGTCAAATAAAGATAAATACAAGGAAATATGTGAATCAGGGGAATATTATGTTCCCCTGTTTTTGCAATATTGGTGGATGGAGACCGTCTGTGCTGGCAAGCAGTGGAATGTGGCCTTGGCATTTGATGGTGACCGATTGACGGGTGCTATGCCGTTTCACTATGTCAGCAAATGTGGCATTAGGTGTGTCATTCAGCCGCAATTGACACAGTTCTCCGGCCCTGTTTTCTTTTATCCAGATAATCTTTCTGAAAGTCATCGGCTTGACTTTGAAAAACAGGTTGCTGCGGTATTGTTGAAACAGATTGAAGATATCAAACCGCATTATTTCCTGCAAAATTTCTCTCCCGAAATAACCAACTGGCTTCCATTCTACTGGTCTGGCTACAAGCAGACTACACGCTACACATATCGTATAGTCGATATACGGGATCCGCAACGGGTTTTCGTCGGATTTGACCCAGAGAAACGTCAGCGAAAAATACGTCGCTACGAGGCTTCCACTACTGTTAAATACGATTTGTCGCCAGCCGATTTTGCCGCTTTTCATTCTATCTATTGGCAGTCTAAAGGTCTGCGGGACATTCTCGATACGAGTCTCATAGAACGTGTTTGCCGCATTGCTATCGAGCGCGACAATGGTGTAATCGCTGCCTTGTACGACGATGCCGGGCGGTTGTTGTCAGCGCGGTTTGTGATTTATGACAGACGCTGTGCATATTCGTTGATGTCGGCGCATAACGCGGCTTTGCACAAAAGTGGACATAGCGAAACGTTATTCTGGTCGTTGATTAAATACTTGAGCGACAAGACTGTAATGTTTGATTTTGAGGGTAGTATGGACGAAGGCATCGAATATTTCTACCGCTCGTTTGGAGCGATACAGACACCGTTCTTCGAAATTAGCAAAAGTCGCAACAGACTGATTGATATAATGATTAAACTCCGAAAATAACTCGGCAATTATGAATACCCCAGACGCAGTACAGTCAAAATTGGCTTCCGAACTTCAAAATATAAATACAAGAAAACTAAATCTTTCTCCTAGTTGCCGTGCTGCATTGAAACGCACTTTGAAGGCGGTGGAGTACTATCTGGATATATATCGCAACAGTTTGGAACGAGTGCTGGAAATGTGTGGCAAATCGCCCGACGAGATTACTATTGTCGATTACGGCGGTGGACACGGATTGCTGGGTATCCTGGCTAAAAAGCTTGATTTCCGGAATGTTATATATGTTGATTATAGTGCCGATGCCTTGAATGCCGTTCGGCAGATGGGCGAAACCCTTGGTGTAAAACCCAACGTAATGCTTCAGGGCGATGCCGCAACTTTAAAAGAATGGTGCCGTGAAAACGACATAGTGCCAGATGCGTTGTTGGCAATGGATGTAATCGAACATATCTATGTTCTGGACGATTTCTTTGCGTGTATCTATGACATTTCGCCTCGTATGAAGATGGTCTTCACCACAGCATCAACACCATTCAATGCACGTGTCGTCAGACGTTTGCACAAAGCGATGCAAGCCGACGAACTAGGCACTACCACTCATAAGGGCTTTTGGCAGATGCGCCGCGACTATATCCAAAAACTGCAGCCAGAGATGTCCGATCGCGAATTGGATTATTGGGCTGACAATACTCGCGGACTGATTTACAACGATGTGGCGCGTGCGGTCGAGGCTCAATCACCCAACTTGCTCCTCGATCCATACAACACCTGCAACCCTGTGACGGGCAGCTGGACCGAGCGTATCCTACCCATCGACGATTACCGCCAGTTGATGCAGCCGTATGGTTTCAATCTTACAGTTTTGCCTGGACGATATAACGAATATCGCCGCGGGCCGAAGTTGTGGATGAGCCGTCACTACAATAAAACCATCGACAAGGCTCCTGCCGGCGAACCACACAATATGCGCGAACGCCGACGCTACAAGAAAGCTTTGAAAGTGGCTCCGTTCATTTATTTGATAGTAGGATAAGGAGGGGAGGTTATGAATATCAAGTTGATTGTTGTCGGAAAGACCGACGAGAAGTATCTTCAACAGGGTATTGATGTCTATCTCACCCGTCTGAAGCATTATATAAATTTCGAAATGGTTGTTATTCCTGCCCTTAAAGACCAGAAGGGAGCCTCGCCCGACGAAATCAAAGAGCGTGAGGCGACACTGCTTCAGCGACAACTGGAAAAGTGCGACCGCATAGTTCTCTTGGATGAACACGGAACGCAGCATACATCGGTCGAATTCTCGAAATATCTTCAAAAACAGATGAATGCTGGCATCCGCAATCTGGCTTTTGTCGTAGGCGGTGCCTTCGGCTTCGCTCCAAGTATATATGCCGCTGCCAGCGACAAAATATCGCTCTCCAAGATGACTTTCAACCACCAGATGGTACGGCTCTTTTTTGTCGAACAGTTCTATCGCGCCTTCACTATCCTGCGCAATGAACCGTATCATAATGAGTAGGGAATATGTTTAGCAGATGAAGTGGCCTGCGTCCCAAAAAGTTTCATCTGTCTATGTCGTAATCGAAATTTTTTAGTATCTTTGTAGTTCAAACAGAAATAGTTATTTTAGAATAAAATATTAAAAATAAAATAGATATGAAAGTAAAAGATATAGTTGAGGCATTGAACCTCAAGGTGCTTTCGGGTGCTGAAGGACTTGAAAAAGAGGTGGAAGGATGCTATGTGTCTGACCTTTTGAGCGATGTTATGGGCAATGCCGAGATGGGAAACATCTGGGTGACGCTGCAGACCCACAAGAATGTAATGGCTATTGCTTCTCTCAAGGAACTTGCAGCCGTCATCCTTGTAAAGGGTCAGTCGGCAAGCGAGGACACGCTGGAGCAGAGTAATGAAGAAGGTATTCCGTTCCTCTCCACCTGTGCCGAGACATTTGAAACCGCAGGTAGAATCTACGAGCTGCTTAAAAAGTAACCTCATCTTTAACTATGACATTGACTTTTGACTGTAACCAGTCATTGATAAAGTTATCGTTATAGTTGGAAAAATGGAACAGCTCCATCCATATAAGGCTGACCTTCATATCCACACCGTACTTTCGCCTTGCGGCGACCTTGAAATGAGCCCGTCGGCCATTGTCAAACGTGCACTCGCCCGTGGACTGGATATGATTGCCATCTCCGACCACAACACTACGCGTCAGGTAAAGGTGACGCAGACAATTGGTCGTGAGAATGGTCTTTTTGTCCTTGGCGGAGTGGAAGTTACGACACAAGAAGAGACGCATTGCCTTTGCTACTTTGCGGACGATACGCAGCTGGATGAGTTTCAAGAATTTTTGGACGCTCACTTGCCTCCGATCCCTAACGATGAAGACCGCTTTGGCTATCAGCTTATTGTGGATGAAAACGACGAAATTGTTGGCGAAGAAGAGTATCATCTGCTCAACGCCATTGATGTTGATTTGGACGGTATCTATGATGAAGTGCATCGTATTGGCGGGCTCTTTGTCCCTGCGCATATCAACAAGGGTACCACTTCGCTTACGAGCCAGCTGGGCTTTGTGCCACCCGACATTCGTGCCGATGGACTCGAAATCAATTTTCGCACCACCAAGGCTGAGCAGCTGAAGAAATTTGCCTACCTAAAGCGTTTCAATTTCATCACCGACAGTGATGCACATTTTATTGACAATGTGGGTGATGTCTATAACGTAGTATATATGGCCCACCGCACTTTCGACGAGTTTCGCCAAGCTCTAGCCGGTCAAAACGGCCGCTACATCGACACCGATTATTTCCGCGAGCACAAACTGCCGCGAATAATGTAAATGGAAATTCGGACATAATAATCATTAGTAGAGTGATTTAAATCGATAATTGCTCGAAAAGGAGAGGCTGTGGTCACTAAAAACGGGATGTTTAGGAAACCTAAACATCCCGTTCTAATTATACTGTACCAGATGTAGTTTTGATTGCTCAAAAATGACAATGCGTTGATACAGACTATTCCCGTTTGTTTAAATTATTTCTCTGTTGCTATGCGGGTTGATTTGCCGTTGGTGGGGTCTATCACTTCAAGGCTGTTGCTGAAGGTGACGGTGGCGTAGGCTTTGCTGCCGACAATGATAATATCTTGGGCCACATCGCCAAGGGAACGACCGTTGACCTGTGCGAAATAGTCAGGCGTGCAATTTGATGTTGCAACATCGACGCGGCTGATGCTGGAATTGTTGTGACCCCATCCGCCTTCGTTGAGAACCAGCAGGTTGTCGCCGTCAATGGCAACGGCTTTCGAGGGCAGGTTGCCTGCCGACTGGGCACCCATACGCTGCGCACCGGCGCTGGTATATACATAGACGTCGCCTGTGGCGGTGTAGTTGCCGTCGGTCAAGATGACTATATCGCCGTTGTGGGAGTTGATGTTGATGCCATAGACACCGTCGGTGGCACTGAAATCGTTGAGTATCTGGCTGACGGAGTGGCTGTTGCCGTCGATTTTGTAAATCGAAGTACTGGTGGTATAGTCAGCGTTGTAAGTCGTGGCATAGCCGTATATGTTGCCGTTATAGACATCGAACTTCGTCAGTGCCTGCTGCAAATCAACAATTTCCTTGTTGTCGGTGTTCATAATATATGTACCGCCAAAGTCGGTGCTGTAGTCTCCCCAGGTGTTGAAGACTATATGGTTGTTGTCCAGTTTTTTGACAATTTGGGGATTGACACCGATGGTGACGCTGTCCAGCAGTGTAAAGGTTGCGATATCAACTATATAAAGTTTGTTGTCGTAGCTATAATTGAAATTTTCATCCGATATGTTGCTGCTTGCGATATAAAGTTTTCCGTCCACGGCAGCAATGCCTTCCGGATGGAATTGTCCGAGTTTACAAAAACCTGTGAACGTGTTTTTTGCAATGTCGAAACGTGCCACCCCCATCGGATAATAGCTTGTGATATAGATGTTGCCGTCGGCAGCGTCCATATAGCGAGGGTTCTCGAAGCTTATTTCAGTGCCGTTCTCTTCGGGTTTAACAGGCTCCTCCTTGCAGGAACTGAAAACCATTGTAATTGTCAGTGCCGCTACAGCGGTGAAAAGTCTAAAAATGTTTTTTTTCATTGTCTTATTGTTTTATATGTTTGGTTTTAAAATCTTATTTTCAGTGTTTTATTGTATTTTGTTTTTAAAACGAATAAACTGCTTTTATACGAAAATTGCGGCCCATCATAGGGTAGGAACGAACCACCTCATATTGCACATCGAAAAGGTTAAGTACCTGTGCCTGAAAGCGCAGGTCGCCGATGGGCAACTCTAAAGTGCGGTCGAGCGTGATGCCCTGGTCTGCATAGGCCGGCAGCATTGCGTCGTCGGTGTTTTGCTGCTGGTCGTAGCGGCGACCGACAAGCATACAGTTGTAGCCTATATTCAGCCAGCGGTGGCGCAGGTAAAGCGTCAGTCCGCCACTGTGGCGCGGAGTGTAGGGTATCTGATGACCGTATGTCTTGGGGTTGTTGGGATTGGTGTGATCCACAGCATTCTGCAGACTGTAGGTCAGAGTGGCATCGAGTCCGAACCGGCTCCACTGCCATTCGGCACTGCCTTTGACATCAAGACCTGTGATATCGGCAAGTCCCAGATTCATAGTTGACCAGAAAAACATATTTTGTCGCGGAACAGCGATAATCTTGTCTTTCACTGTGTTGCGATAGCCGTCGAGGGTGAAAGTGTATCTCCTTGTCAGCGATGAGTCGGCGTTGTGCCATTGCATAAGCGGCAGTGTGATACCGATGTTGTGCTGTGCAGCACGTTCTGGACGCAACGTGTCGAGTGGCAAAACAAAGTAGTAAAGCTCGTTGAAATTGGGAACGCGATAGGTCTCCTTGAAGAAATATCGGACTCGCAAATTGCTTTTGTTCAGTGGTTTGATGCTTATGCCGACGTAAGGCGACAGCCGTCGGTAGCCGACGCGGTAGGGGTTGTCGCACGCCTTTTCATCGACAAGCGTGGCCAGCAGATTGGCTTTGGCCGTGAAGCGCGGATGTGAGTGCTGCAGGGCGGCGGTGGTAAGCGAAGTGACTCGTTGCACCTCGCTGTTGGTGGCCTGGTTGCTTTGCAAGGTTGTCAATGCCGCATCGGTTGCCAGGCTGGCACTGAGGTGCCTGGTCAGTCGCCATATTGCGCTACCCGACAGGTAGCCCTCTTGCTGGCCGTATTGGCTCATCTGATACCGTGAAATGGTCGGAGCCTTGAAGTTTTCGTATATGTCGTTGGTATATTGATACTTGCCTATTACCTGCCAGCGCATCTTTTCGTATGCCTCGGTGTATTTCACCTGGGCGAAAAAGAGTTTTTCTTTGGTGTCCTCCGAACCGCTTTTAACGTAGAACACCACAGGACCGGGCAGTTCGTGATAGCCTTGCACATAGTGGATTTTTGCCGTCAGTGACCGATTCAGGGATGGTCTGAAAAAGATGTTCAAATCGCCTGTGGCCAGCCACATCGAAGAGTGTTCACGGCGCTCGCGTGACGAACTGTCGGCGTGCGACGGCGTATAGTAGAGTGTAAACGGATAATCTCCGCGACTCTGCAGCCAATTGCCGAAGAAAGTGAGCGACAGACGTTTTCCGAGTCGTTGGTCGATAGACAACGACGGAGAGAACATACCGAAACTGCCTCCTTCAATGCCCAGCCGCAGGTGGGTGTGCTCGCCTGGCAGGAACCGCGGTTCGCGTGTCTCCATATTGATAACGCTGCCTGCTGCTGTGGCTCGTGCCGACAGCAGCATCTCCTCCTGCTGACCGTTGCTGAGGCTTATGAAAGCACTGTTGCCCAGCAGGTAACGACCCAAATCCACTTGGCCGTTCTGCGCGTCGTTGACAGCTACACCATCGATGGTCAACGTGCTGAACTGGCTACCCAAACCGCGTGCCGACACGGTCTTCATACCGCCGATGCCGCCATAGTCGCGCAGCGTCACACCCGCCATCTGCTTCAACGCATCGCTTAACAGCAGTGCTCCACTACTCTCCATCTTTTGTATATCAACCACTTGCACAGGTGCTTGCGACAGTGTAGCCGATGGACGCTTGTCCTTGGTCACTACAACGGGCGTCAGTTGCTGACGCTGCTGGTGGTTGCACGTATCCTGCGCCGAGAGTGGCATAACGGCAAAACCCCATAAAAATGAGGTCAATAGGATGCGCAATATGTTTTTGACAAACAGTTTTTTAATCATAATTAATGCCCTTTCCTCGAAGGCTTTAATAGCGGTTGGTCTGGCAGGTCTTCTGACTTTGTTCCGGCGGCCCGGGCCTTCCCATACGTCTGTGGCGACGCACAGTGGCTTGCTGGGGGCTGCCTTTCGCGGAACTTACAGCAGCGGGACTGTCAATGAATTTCACATTGTTCCCTTTTGACGCCTAAAGGGTTGAACATTATACTTTTGTAATGCTTTTGCCTATCAAATTCGGCGACCAAACCGAATGCAAAATTACACAATTATTTTTAATTCCAATGTGGATTGGAAGAACTGAATGATATGATTAGAATTTTGTCAGTCTATAATAATAATTTTGTTCGGGGGACTGACATTGTGTATTTCGAGGATGTCAGTTATTTTTTCTAAAAAAAGAAGATGGTGATGCAATAAAAGGACTGGGGGCACGTTATCGAAAGTCGAAACTCTTTGTTTAAAAAGGTATCGGTCGAAATCTTACAATTATATCAATCGAAATCCCCAAGTAGCTTCAATAAAAAATATATATAATATCAATCGAGTAAAATAAAAAACTAATTAGAATGAGCATTCCTTTTATTTGGATTATTTTCGGTGTGCTGTTTATTCTCAGCCTGATAGCTTCGAAAAGTGTTGAGGCAAAATTCAAGAAGTATTCGAAAATAGCTATGAATTACGGCCTTACGGGTCGCGAGGTGGCCGAGCAGATGCTGCGCGACAATGATATAACCGATGTGACGGTGCAGGAGGTGAACGGTACGTTGAGCGACCACTACAATCCTGTGAACAAGACGCTTAACTTGAGTCGCGACGTCTATCGCGGCACGAGTGTCGCTGCCGCCGCCGTTGCCGCCCACGAATGCGGACACGCAGTGCAGCACGCCACGGCCTATTACTGGCTGGGCCTGCGTTCGAAGATGGTTCCGGCGGTGAATGTCTCCAACAAGTTCACGCCGTGGATTCTCTTCATCGGCATCCTGATGGTGCAGAAGTTCCCCACGCTGCTGCTAGCCGGCATTATCCTGTTCGGCATCACGACATTGTTCTCGTTCATCACCCTCCCGGTCGAAATCGATGCCTCGAAACGCGCTCTTGTGTGGCTTAACACTCATAATATCACCAGTCCCGACACACATCCTTACGCCGAGAGTGCTCTGCGCTCGGCGGCCTATACCTACGTGATTGCCGCGCTGACCTCGCTGGCCACGCTGCTCTACTACCTGATGATCTACCTCAGCGGACGCGACTGACAAGTTTATTACAATCACATTGTTATGGATTCTACCACTTTGGTTTTGCTGATACTTTCGGGCTTTTATTGCGCCCTAATAGTATTCTGGTTTCTGCGTGAAATATTTTTGTGGAAGAAGGAAGATATGCGCGAGCCGCGCACCGTGGGACTCGTCAGCGGCAAGGAGGTGGTGGAACGAATGCTGGCGGAGGCTGGCATTGAAGGTGTCAGTGTCGTGCCTGGCGACAAAGTGATTCAGCGTTATTACTACAGTCCGCGCAAGAAGCGCATAGTTATTTCGACCCACGCCTGCTACAACAGCGGGTATTACGAGGTGATGCGTGCTGCCACAACAGCAGCCAACGCGGTGCAGCGCGAGGAGGGGGTTGGTATGATAGACCTCTACCTGTGGTTGGCTCCGGTGATGGAATGGATGGTAAGGTGTATGCCTATGGTTATCGTCGCAGGACTGTATTGTGTATATCTCTATCCCACGCTTGTCATCTGTCTGGTTCTTGCAATATGGGTGCTTTTGATTGTTCTGGTACTGCTTATGCGACCTATCGACAAGGATGCGGCGCGACGCAGCTGCGAATGGCTCATTGGCCACGGCATTGTTCCTGAGAATGGTCGCAAGCAGTTGGAGCGGACTGGCCGCTATCTGACTAATTACAATTTGGTTTTGTTGGTCTCTGCCTATTTTGCATTGTTATTTACGCGACTCAAATGGTATTCGGACAAAACAGTATGAGTTGCTAACTTGTAAAAGCTTTTAACATAATGGATTGTACTTTTTTGTGCAATCTATTTTTTTTAATTGTACCGTTGAGCAAATTTTTTTTGCGTATTTTTGCATTTTTAAAAACAAAAGACCTGTGGCAGCAAAAGAAAGTAAGACAGACAAGAACACCCCGTTGATGCGGCAGTATCTGGAGATGAAGAAGAAGTTTCCCGACGCGATGCTGCTGTTCCGCGTCGGCGACTTCTATGAGACCTACGGCAGCGATGCAGTCAAGGGGGCCGGCATATTGGGCATCACGCTGACGCGCAAGTCGAACGGCTCTGAGTCTTATACCGAGATGGCAGGATTCCCTTATCACGCTCTGGAACAGTATCTTCCGCGTCTGGTCAGGGCAGGGCAGAGGGTTGCCATCTGCGAGCAGCTTGAAGACCCCAAGGCTGCCAAGGGCTTGGTGAAAAGAGGCATAACCGAGCTGGTGACACCGGGAGTGTCGTACAACGATATGGTGCTGGAAGTCAAGGAAAACAACTTCCTTTGCGGTCTGCATCTGACTGGAGGCGTCAGCGGCGTCAGCTTTCTGGATGTCTCAACGGGCGAGTTTTATGTTGCCCAAGGTGATATACATTATATAGATAAACTGCTGCAGAATTTCCACCCTACCGAGGTGGTGCTGCAGCGCAAAATGCTGCAACGCTTCCAGGAAATTTTTCCTGAAAAATACTATACCAACACCTTCGACGACTGGGTGTTTACGACCGACTTTGCCGAAGAACTCCTTAAGAAACAGTTTGATACTACGTCGCTGAAAGGTTTCGGCGTCGAAGAACTCGATGCCGGCATCATTGCCGCCGGCGCCGCACTCTACTACCTGCAGGAGACACAGCACGACCGCACGCAGCACATCTGCCGACTGGCGCGCATTGAGGAGGACAAATACGTGTGGCTTGACAAATTCACCATCCGTAACCTCGAGTTGGTGCATTCGCCCAACGCCAATGCCAAAACGTTGATAGACACTATCGACCAGACACTTACACCGATGGGCTCGCGCCTGTTGCGCCGTTGGATTGTGATGCCTATCAAGGAGGTGGCACTTATCGAACAGCGTCTTTCGGTTGTGGATCAGCTTGTTCTGGATGGTAATTTTGCTGACCAGCTGCGCCAGCACATCCGAGGCATAGGCGACTTGGAGCGTCTGATTTCGAAGGTCGCCGTTGGCCGCATCAATCCGCGCGAACTGCTGCAATTGAAGCGGTCGCTGTTCGAAATAGACTCGGTCAAAGGACTTTGCACCGCCACCAAGAACAAGGCTCTGCAATTGTATGGCGAGCGGTTGAATGTGTGCCGCGCCATCCACGACAAGATTGACAGGGAGATAAACGAAGACGCGCCTGTCAAGATTGATAAGGGCAACGTGATTGCCAATGGTGTCAATGCCGAACTTGACGAGTTGCGCTCTCTGGCAGGCAGCGGCAAGGAATATCTGATGAACTTGCAGCAACGCGAGAGCGAACGCACTGGTATTCCCTCGTTGAAGGTGGGCTTCAACAACGTTTTCGGCTATTATCTGGAAGTCACACACACCCACCGCGACAAGGTGCCGGAAGAGTGGATACGGCGTCAGACACTGACCAACGCCGAACGCTACATCACACCTGAGTTGAAGGAATACGAGGAGAAAATTCTAGGTGCCGAAGAACGTATGCAGGTGATTGAAAGCCAGCTTTATGAGCAGATGCTGCAGACGCTGACGGAATATGTCGAACCCATCCAGTACAACGCCAAGCTGATTGCCCAACTCGACTGCCTGCAGAGTTTCGCTGCCGTGTCGCTGTCCAACAACTACTGCCGTCCCCAGCTGAATGAAGGAACCACCATTGACATCAAGGAGGGCCGCCATCCTGTCATTGAGACCCAGTTGCCGCTGGGCGAGAAATATATTTCCAACAATGTGTATCTGGACCGTGACACTCAGCAGATTATCATTATCACAGGTCCCAATATGTCGGGTAAATCGGCCTTGCTGCGACAAACGGCGCTGATTGTGCTGATGGCGCAGATGGGCTGCTACTGTCCTGCCCAGTCGGCCTCGATAGGTATTGTGGATAAGATTTTTACGCGTGTTGGCGCGTCGGACAACATTTCGTCGGGCGAATCGACTTTTATGGTTGAGATGAACGAAACGGCCAGCATTCTTAACAATATCAGCGACCGCAGTCTGGTGCTGCTTGACGAGATTGGACGCGGCACGAGTACGTACGACGGTATCTCTATCGCGTGGGCCATCACAGAGTTTCTGCACGACAACAAGAAGGTGCGCCCCAAGGTGATGTTTGCCACACACTATCACGAACTTATAGAAATGGGCGACCAGTATGAACGCATCCAGAACTACCATATTTCGGTCAAGGAGGTGGGCAACAAAGTCATCTTTATGCGCAAGCTGGAGATGGGTGGCAGCGAGCACAGTTTCGGAATTCACGTGGCCCGTATGGCCGGAATGCCGTCGCAGGTGCTGAAACGGGCTCATCAGATGCTGGAACTTTTGGAGTCGAAAAATGAGAAAATTTCCGATCAAAAAAGTCCGAAAAAAGGCAAAAAAGAGAAATATTTACCCCCTGAACCAGGCTTCCAACTCAGTTTTATACAGCTTGACGACCCAACACTGCTGGAAATTCGTGATAAGTTATTAGATATTGATATAGATATACTTACACCAATAGAGGCATTGCTTAAATTGAATGAGATAAAAAAAATTGTGGGTAAAAAATAATTTTTTTTTGTCAGTTTAAAAAATGTTTGTACTTTTGCACTCGCTTTTGACGGAAAAAAGCCTGGCTGAAAAACGGGCAATTAACCTTTAAAAGAGGAGTCAGCGGAAATAGCTCAGTTGGTAGAGCACGACCTTGCCAAGGTCGGGGTCGCGAGTTCGAGTCTCGTTTTCCGCTCAAAGTCTCCAAGCCAGATTTTGATGCTCTGGTGGTGGAATGGTAGACACGAGGGACTTAAAATCCCTTGCCCGCAAGGGCGTGTGGGTTCAAGTCCCACCCGGAGTACTGAAAAGAGTAGTTTGAAATAATTAAAATGTCTTGGTAGCTCAGCTGGTAGAGCAATTGACTCTTAATCAATGGGTCCAGGGTTCGAATCCCTGCCAGGACACCACACTTCGGGGTGTAGCGCAGTTGGCTAGCGCGCCACGTTCGGGACGTGGAGGCCGGAAGTTCGAGTCTTCTCACCCCGACACTCACCCGCAAACCAAAGCTGACAAAACCTCGATTGCAGCCACTTTAGCTCAGTTGGTAGAGCAACGCATTCGTAATGCGTAGGTCTGCGGTTCGAGTCCGCAAAGTGGCTCGAATTCTTCTCAGAAGTTTTTAATTTTTAATTTATTTTATAATGGTAAAACAATACGAAACCGTTTTCATTGCAACTCCCGTTTTGTCTGAAGAACAGATGAAGGAAACGGTAAAAAAGTACACAGACTTCCTCACCGACCACGGTGCTGAGATTGTCTACACAAACAACTGGGGCATGCGCAAGCTCGCATATCCTATCAAGAAAAAATCTTCTGGTTTTTATTACCTCATTGAGTTCAAAGCTGAAGGTAATGTCATAGCCGATCTTGAGATCGCCTACAAACGTGACGAACGCCTCCTTCGCTTCCTCACCGTTTCTCTCGACAAGCACGCTATTGCTTACAACGAAAAGAAACGCAACGCCAAAAAGAATGTTGTCGTTGAAGAGGCAGCTCCTGCAGAGGAAGAAAAATAATGTTATTAACCTGAGTTTTTAATGAGATAATCCACTCGTAAGAACTCACATTCAACTTTGAAATCATGGCTAACGAAACCGAAATCAAATATTTGACTCCTATAGCTGTTGAGACACAGCGTAAGAAATATTGCCGTTTCAAAAAACTCGGCATTAAGTATATTGACTATAAGGATGCAGACTTCCTGCTGAAATTTGTCAACGAGCAGGGCAAAATCCTTCCCCGTCGTATCACCGGTACTTCCAACAAGTATCAGAAGAAAGTATCACAGGCAATCAAGCGTGCCCGCCACCTGGCTTTACTGCCCTATGTTGCCGATTGTTTAAAGTAATCAAAGGAGGAAGAACACATGCAAATTATACTGAAACAAGACGTTGTTAATCTTGGATATAAAGACGATATCGTTACCGTAAAAGACGGTTACGCCAATAATTATCTTCTTCCTCAGGGCATGGCCATCATGGCTACCCCTGCCAACAAGAAGATGCACGAAGAGACTCTTCGTCAGCGCGCTTTTAAAGAGGAAAAGATCCGCAAGGATGCCGAGACTCTTAAGGCTGCTCTCGATGGCAAAAATGTTCGCTTGGCCACCAAGGTCGGCGAAAACGGCCAGCTCTTCGGTTCTATCAACAACATTCAGATCGCTGACGCTTTGAAAGCTCAGTACAACTATGATGTTGACCGTAAGAAAATCGTTGTCGACGGTTCCAAAATCAAGGAAGTCGGTACTTACAACGCTGTTGTGAATATCTATCGTGACATCAAGGCTACCCTTAACCTTGAAGTCGTCAACGAGGAAGCTCCCGCAGAGGCAGCTCCTGAGGCTTGAGAATAATCAAGCTTTTTTTTTGAACAAGGAAGTTTTCTTTTTCATAGTATAATTTTTAGGTTGGAACCTCAACGTGAGTTGGGGTTCTTTTTTGCCGTTGCCGTTCTGCCTTTAGACAATTAACCCCCAATTGATCATCGACCGATTGGGGGTATGGTTTGGGTTCAATTAGCGTAATTCGCCTGAAATTGACATGCGTCAGCAAGATGCACCAATTTGTATAATTCGTCGTTAAAAAAGCCGCTTAATGGACGTGCATTGCCAATCCATATGCGGAATCACCTTAATGGCAGTATCCCAGATAGTCCTTGATATAATCCATAATCTCCTCCACCATAACTTCCGACACATCTTTCTCGAGCGACTTGTCGTATGTGACAATCGCCACCGTGCGGTATAGTTCGCACCAGTTGCCATTCAACAACTGCTGTGCCGCTATGAGAGCCCTTATCAAGGCTATGCCCTTGCTTGTCGGTTTCAACTGCTGGGCATGGGTGGCCATCTCAAGAGCGTCGTCCACCTCGAAATAATTGTCCAAAGCCATCAGGTAGGCAAACACACAATACGACTCAGGAGAGAAATACTCGTCAACCTCATCGATGGTGGTATTATGTTTCTTGGTGAAATGTTTTAGGCAGCGCTGATAGTTGTTTTGTCCCTCGAATTTCCAACCGATGGCATTCACTGCCGCCAGCCTCAATTCGAGAGGTTGGGTGTCATCGCATATGAGATCCATCACATTGTCGGTACACCCTTGGCTGTTAGCCTCAACAATGATGGCGTTGCTTGTATAGTGCTGCCACCATTCGGTACTTGTCAGAGGCGAATCGGCAAAAGCCGTAACGGCAGCCCCCAAAAACAACAGGATAGATAGAAAATATTTCTTCATGGCAGTTTTTTTTATAGGCCGAAATGCTGGCTGAGTTCGGTTTTGATAGTGATTGTGCGGTAGTCGTTCCAGTCCTGCATCATCTTACGGAATGCCTTGTATTGTTTTGGGGTGACAATACCGTTCTCAACATCGATGTTGAGTTCACGTACTACCTCTATTCCGCCACCAGGATTCTGGGAAATACTGATTTTTATGCTGCCAATGCCTTTCTTGGTATATTCGATGTTGACAGGCTCCCCAACCAAAACACGTTTTGGTGTGCGTGGCAGTATAATGGTATAGTGGTATTTCTCGTTGCAGTTGCGAACTTTGACAGGCGCTTTGCGGTCGCTGGTAAGACGAGCGGGATTTATGTTTATGCTGCCCTTTTCCATAGGCAATTCCATCTGGGCATAGCCGTTGCCTATTGTGTTGCCCGACCATGGTATTGTCTCGTTGCGCTCTATGGTGCGCTGTTCGTCTATGGCGGCGCCATCAATACGTGGTGGACGCTTGTCAGTTGTAGAGAGGATGTAATCCATATCGTTGCCGTTCTCATTGACGGTCACAACGATGCGGTGATCTTGCTTGCTGGCCTTGAAGCCGGCCTCACGTATGAGGGCGAGTATAAGCCATTCCTTGTCGGCAGGGGTTCCGCAAGCAGTAAGGAAAGTCTCTGTGGGCGAAGATATCTCATAATTCACCAGTGACATTGGGAAGTCGGTAGTGCGGATATTGTCAATCACATAGTCGCGGATGTTGGTGACATAGGTCAGTGGATTGTTGTCGTGCATTTCGCCAATCAAATAGGCAGCAGCAGAACCTATCTTGGTTTCGAGATCGACAGTGCCAGTGCCGCAAACGAAGTCAGGAGTCTTGGGCTTAAATGATAGGTGTATGGTGGGGTAAAGGGCATCAGGCAGATAGCTGTCGTTGTAGGTCTGAGGCAGGTTGTTGGCAACGCAGTGGAAAGTGTGGCCGTCTTTCAAAACCTTGATTTTTTTGCTACCTACCCATTCTGAGAAATTTACGTCGTAGTTGCCCCGGCTTTCTGGTGTGTCGAATATCACCTCGTATTTTTTCACGGGGCAGTCCTCGCTGAGGATGATTTCCTCGTCGAGAATAGTGCTTTTGCGGTGGATAGTGTAGTCGAGTACAACGACGCAGTTGTATTCCAACGCAGTATGGATGACGGCGCGTTCCCGTATGCCGTTGTAGCGGCCACAGTTTTCACACTGGCTTGGTAGTTGGTCAATAAAGGCGTTGGCTGGGGTTTGTACTCTGCTGCCATCGGGGCGTATAGTGTAGCTCTCGTTGATGGTCAGGTTGTCGATAGCGGGATTGTACAAAATGAAAGTCTCACCTTTATCGGCATAGGCCGTGATGGCGCGGTTGCGAATGAGTTTTATCTCTTTGCGATAGCTTATGTCGAGAGAGCCGTCGCTGTTCACTTTGTAGGTGCGGCGTATGAGATTGTACTCGGCATCTTGTGCAAAAGTCGAAGAGCACATAAAACCCAGAAACAGGGCTACGACGGAGAGGGATATTATGGATGTTTTTTTCATTGCTGAGGAAGATTATATATTGATGAAGAATTGATTAATCTATTTCTTTAAAAGTACTGGAGTTGATGCGACGACTTTCTGGTTGCGCACCGCCTGACGATATGCCGGCCAGTCGGCGGCATCGTATACTCGTTTGTTGTACATGGCGTTCTCACCAAAGATAAGTTTGTTTCCCTCCAGCTGGAAGCCGCAGCCATAGTTGACGGCGGGCGAGGCTACACCTTCAATCTGTTGGTTGTAGGTCATTGTCTTGTATTCTGCTGGAAGAGTTATTGTCTCACGGATCTCTACCAGGCGTGAGCAACGATCGGAGAAGGGCTGTGAGCGATGGGTCGCTGTTGTGTCGAAATTCAGATGACCCATGGCGCGGCTGTAGAGGTTGCGAGCCGTGAGAGGAATGAAGATGATGTCGTCGTCGTTGACGATGGCATAGTTTGGAATGGCGAAGGTGTATGTTATTCTTACGGGTTGGTCAAGGTAGTGGTCTTCGTCGGTATAGTTTATTTTTTTGATGTTGGCATTGGGCGCTATGCGGAGCAGCTCGAGTTCCAGATTGCGTCGCCACTCGCTTTGGCGAGCTTTGAAAACCCCGCGCACTGCGGCGTCGCTCTGACCTTCGGCGGAAATGGTTATTGTGCCGGTAAGGGTGCCGTCCTTGGCGATTTTGGTGTCGCCGATAATGCGTAGGTAATGGTTCTCGGCTGGTGAGGTTGGCGTTTCCATCAAGTCGGCGCCATTAGGCAGCCCCATCAAGTATCCTTGCTGCTGTTCGGCGCTGCTCCAAAGCTCGCGGACGCCGGGAACCCATGTCGGATCGAGCAACTGGTACATGCCGTTGCGGCGTTGTACCACACAGACGCTATGGTTGAATTGGTCGGCGGGTATACGGTCGATACGCTCGTGAGCCATTGTCATAGCGGCATAGCTTTTGAAGCCTGCGGCACGCAGCATGGTGACAAGCATGCCGGCTTTGTCCTTGCAAACTCCGCAACGGTCGGTGAAATTCATCTTGGCATTGTGCAGAGTATAACCCTCGCCCTCGCCCATGGAAATGCCGCAATAGCGTATGTTGTCGGCGACCCAATGGGTAAGAATGCTGATGCTGTCGAGCTCGTTTTTGGCGTTTTTCAGAAGCTCACGCACTTTGGCGGAGACTTCAGGTGTGCTTTTGAAACTGCCATAGCTTTCGTTGACTCCATAGAACCACATGGATTTGGACTCCCAGTTGGGCGCTGTGCTCAACAGAAGTTTGCATTGCATATCGTTGTCGGCCAGGGCTGCCGGCTCGTGCTTGAGAGGCATAATGTCGTGGCGGCGGAATATGAATATGGTGCGGTCGCCTTGTATGGTGGAATCCATGCTGACACCACTCATATCATTGTAAAAGCTGAAACGTAGTTTCTTTGATGTCAGCACATTGGCGCTATAAACTTTATCTTGTATCGGTTGGTCGCTCCAGAAGGGGACGATGTCATAGAAGTGTCCGCGCATGGGTGGAATGTAGCGGCTGTCATCATCGGCGAGGAGGGCATAGGTGAATCCTTTGCGGAATGTCCATATCTCCAATATGTCACGTGGGTCGAGGTGGCCTACCTCTACCATCTTCTGCGAAGCGCCCCAATAAATGAGTCTTGCCGGAGCGATATAGTCGTATACGGTGCCTTTACCGTTCGCGACTATGGTATCGGTTTTGCCGCTATAGTAGCGATGTACTAATACCTTCTGAATCTCCACATATGCTGAAAGCGGGTCATAGTCCATCTTGACGACACTGTTGGCGCTGCAGCCAGCATAGTCGAGCATGTGGATGCGTTTGTGGCCATATACCAAGCTGAGACCCGACTCTTCCATGAAGACGGTTGTGGAGTCGAATTCGGTGAGTGTCTGGCATCCTTTGTATTTTTGTGGTTCGGTGACATTGTCGGCGTTTTGCGCAATGGCCGACATCATAACTGTCATCGCTAAAAAGAGCAGTGATAATTTATGTGACATATTTATATAAAGTTTATCGTTTAACGTTTAAAGTTTAAAGATGTATCTTGGATTATTGCCGGGATCTTTATTTATAAAGTTTATAGTTTAACGTTTAAAGTTTAAAGATGTCTCTCAGATTATAGCCGGGATCTTTATTTATAAAGTTTATAGTTTAACGTTTAAAGTTTAAAGATGTATCTTGGATTATTGCCGGGATCTTACATGCTGTTATCTGCTGTATGACATTCTATGTAGCAGACGGACGATAAGGGTCAGTACTATGGGTAGTACAGCCGGGTTGAAACTCTGTGGCAGCAGAGGCCAGATAACGAGGAAGATGAGCATGAATATCAGAGGGACAATGTTTGAGGCTGGAGTGGATTTTCGTAGCCTTAACAATGGCCACAGGAAAATGGGTGAGGCCCAGAGAATGTTAAGATTCCATTTGGTGCACCAGTGGTCGCTGCCAAACCACAGGAATATGATTAGAATGGATATCAGGACCGGGGCTAAGAAAAACAGAGCGTCGAGCCAGGGAAGGTTCTTATGGCGATGCAGTGCGATCATGGTGATGGCGAGCACAGCCAGGAAGATGAGCCAGAAGGCCAGGGTGGGAGAAAAGCTCTTGCTGGGTGGCTCTTTTTCTTCCTCAAGTAGCTGGCTTGGCTTTTCAGTCAGTCTCTTACCCGTGGATAGTAAAGAGGTGTCGAGTTGGCACATTAGCTCAATAGGCATATACATGTTCTGTCTTCCTGTCATACTTTGGTCGCAGCGGGCTCCAAGAATCAAGTCAATGCCGAGACGCCACCATAGTAACGCTGTGTCGGTATAGGTGTGAATCATGTCACGATAGGTCGCCTTTGGAACAACAAGGGTGTCGTTCATAAGCTGCCGTTCTTCGAGCGAGGCTGCCACCATGTCTACGACACGAGTCGCGCAGTTGTCACGGAAGAAGTCATATTTGTAGTTTTTGTTTTCGGGACGCATGTTTACCAGCAGCATCTGATAAAGGGTGTCGAGCTCATGTTTTGAAAGCAGCAACCGTTGCTGCATAACTGCGCGGCCCTCGAATATGTAATCATCCAGGAAACTGTTGTATGACTGCACGGCAAGATAATAGTCCAGTTGTCCCAGGGCGAACATCAGGTAAAAGTTCGGCTGTCCGAAATTGAAGGTGCCATAGTTGAATACGACATCGAAATTGCGGTTGCTGTCGCAAATGCGAAGGGCTGTGTGACCGAAAGACTCGTAGAAATCCTGACCGGGGCCACAGGTGAGTATGCTGGCGAAAGCCGAGTCGGACAGCGATGGAGGAAAGACCTTGTGCTGTGCTCTCACCGCTGGTATAAAGGAGAGAAGTAATATGAGGACGACAATGTTTCTTTTCATTGATTTTTTTTTGTATTCAGAGGGTTGTCTGTTGGATGAGAAAGGTGAGGTGGCGCTAATTGGAGAATGTTTTGTCTATTAGGCTCACGAATTCTTTGTAGGGTAAGGTGTCGGAAATCTCTTGCAACGCTTTGGCCAGCCCACGGTAGTACCATCCAATATCTTCTTTGCCGTTGGGGGCGTGGAATCGATTCCATACTTCGTCGCCGATAACGCCGTAGTCGTTGGCAATGGTTCGAATGTTCGACAGTTTGTCGCCTATGGCCACAATCTTGCCGTCGCGGGGTGATGCGGCGATGGTGTCGATTTGCAATTGTCGTTTTTCACGCCAAGGGATCCCTTTAGGCGCCTGAGAGGTGTCGGTTTTTACCAGTCTTAAGACACGGTCGCCGAATTCACTGCGTAGCTGTTCCTCGGTTGTATCGGTGTCCTCTAAAGTGTCGTGCAGCACAGCGGCTGCCAGCATCTCTTGGTCGTTGGTGATTGTGGCGACAATAGAGGCGGCTTCCATAGGATGGATTATGTAAGGGGTTGCTTTGCCGCGTCGTTCTGTGCCGGTATGTGCTTTGATGGCAAACATGGCTGCACGGTCAAAGAATTGGGTTTCAAGGGGTAGATTCATATTATATTGATTTTTTGTGCTTGTTTGAAAATACGTGATGCGCGTTGGGCGTTATAGTCGTTTTCGCCATAGAGAGAGGCGAACATGCGTGTCAGTCCTGCTTCACCGAAGCCCATTTTCAGGATGTGCACTATGCATAGATTCTGAAGGGTTACAGAGTATGCCACAATGTCAAGGCCGGTGCCGGCTAATTGTAGCAGGGCGAGCTGATAGGCGCTGTCGCTGCTTTCGATACGCATGCGCTCTATATCTCCAATGGTTTTCATGCCCATATGAACCAGTACGTTGTAATAAGGCATAAGACTGTCTTCATACATCTCGGCCTGGTTGATGGTGGTGATTTTGTAGGCAAGGTGTTTGAATGGTTTCAGATTGCAATAGCTGCGGAAAGTGTCGCCGTTGAGAGGTACCTCATCGAAGTTCCCGCTGGCTACCATCGACTGCACATTACGGCGATAATCGTTGATTTCTTTGCGGATAATGCTGAACTGCTCGTCGGCGAGTTCCAAAATGCCTGCCAGCCGGTTGAGGCTGCGTTGGTGCTCGACAGGGATTTCCACAGTGCTCTTATATCCAATGTCGTGCTGCATATTGGCCCATACATGCTGCAGTATGCTGCGCATTTGCAGCTCGAAGCGAACCTGGTTCAGCATGGGCATTTCAGGGTCGTTGTAGAGAGAGGCGGGGATGCGGCAAATGTAGTGGAGCGACATATAGCCAAAGCGGTCTATCTCAAGCATTTTACGCTTGTCCACCGAGTTTTCCCAGTCAATTTCAAATGTTTTCTCGACAATTGCGGAGATGATGTCAACCTCGTCGCAGAAGTAGGTGATGATACGAACGCCGACGATGTCGGTGATATCATCGATGGTGCGGTATTTATAACCTTTCAGCTCAAGTTTGCCGGTCAGGCTTGCCTCGGTCTTAATACGGCCTTCCAGGCCATTGACAAAGAGGTTGTTTTCGCTCAGCTTTTGTTTGAGCGTATTAATGACAACATCCTTTATGCGTTCAAATAGCGGTATTCTCTCGCGATACTGGTCGAGTATCATTTCGCAATGCATGTCGAGTTTCATGGTTCTACAGTATTGTGATGATGTTGGAGAAACCGGTGATGTCGAAAACCTCTTTGACTTGAGGTCTCATGTTGGTCATAACCATTTTGCCGCTGCGGGCCAAGACGCTCTTTTGCAACATCAGGAACATCCTTAAACCTTGTGATGAGGTGTAGGTCAGATTGCTGCAGTCGAGAACTATGTCGGGATTGTCACCTTGCATCAGTGGCTCTATATCATGTTGGAATTTCTCAACATTGGAGGTGTCAATGCGGCCGTTTAAAGAGACCAGGGTTTTGTTGTCTTGTTTGTTGATAGTGACTTCCATATTTGTAGAGATGTGTTAATCAGTTGAGTTTTTTTGTCATTGTCAGCACGTTGTTGCCGTCTTCATAGCGATAGGATATGCTGTCCATCATTTTCTTGCACAGGAAGATGCCAAGGCCGCCTATTTGACGCTCTTCGGCGTTAAGCGATATATCGGGGTCTTCATGATCCAGGGGATTGAATTTTATGCCGGCATCGCGCAGCTCGATAGTGAGTACGGGATTTGCGCCATCTATATTCGTACCCACCTCAAGCCATCCAATGCCGCCATCGTATGCGTAACGCACCACGTTGTCGACGGCTTCTTCTATCGACAGGCGCAGCTTGAATTGCAATGCGTCGTCATCGGGAATGTCGGGTGAAGACATAAGAAACTCAATGATTTCGCTGCTTTTGTCTTTTATTGGGTTGAAGCGTTTTTTTGTCATCAGGGATCGATATTTCGATTTTATATTGTTAGGCTTAGTATAGTGATATCATCATTCTGTGTGTTGCCGTTTGTGAATGTTTTGACGGCGGAATAGAGTGACTCTACAACATCTTTGTCGGATGTCTCAGTATTTTTTGTCCTGGGATCGTCGGCCCAAGCGAGTAGTCTTTCGTTGCCGAAGAGTGTTTTGTCCTCTTTTTCGGCTTCGGTTACTCCGTCGGTGTAGGCGACGATACGGGTGCCTGGTACAAGATCTATGCTTTCATCTTGGAAAACAAAGTCTTCGAAGAGTCCAACAGCAATATTGGCTTTTGCGTGGAGGAAGTATGGCTTTCCGTCAGGAGGGATGATAATGATAGGGTTGTGGCCGGCGTTGCAGAATTCCATGTGACCCGTCTCAAGGTCGATACGACCAACGAAAAGTGTGACAAACATGTTATTGCTGTTGCTGTCGGTGACACTTCTGTTGATGCGTTCAAGTGTTTTATCCATGGGTATGTTAAGACTGGCTACAAAGCGAAGCGCCGCACGGGTTATGGCCATCATCAGCGATGCGGGTACCCCTTTGCCGGAGACATCGCCAATGGAAAAGTATAGTTTTTTGTCGTTTACAAAGAAATCGTAGAGGTCGCCGCCCACTTCTCTGGCGGGAGAGAGAAACGCGTGCAAATGGTCGGGGAAGTCGCTGCGGAGCATGCCCATCTGAATGTTGCGCGCCACGTTGAGCTCCGACTCCATACGCTCGTTGGTGCGAGTGGTGTTCTTCAGCTCTTCAATATAGTCGACAATAGAGTTTTGCATGTAAACGAAACTGTCACGCAAGTCCTTCATTTCGTCCTGGCTGTTTATTTCGGGCATTTGGGCGTCAAAATTGCCTTTGGCCAGGTTGAGGGCGGCGTCGGAAAGCTCGGTGATGGGGCGTGTCATTTTCTTTATGGTTCGGCGGCAAGCAAGAAAAGACAGAGAGGTGCCCACTAAACCTAAAAATATTAGGAATAGGTTCATGATGTTGGTCTGTCTCATAACATCGCGGTAAAGGCATGATATCGACATCATCCATCCGTTATGGATAGGGCCGTAGACAACAAAAGCCATGTTGCGGCCTCTGCCTATGCGGCGCCGGATGCTGTCTTTGCCCTGACGCATATCGTCGCCAAGTTCTTGCAGCTCTTTGTTTTCCGCGAAAGCTTTCTTGATTTGCGCCAGCATGAGGCTGTCGTCGATACCTAAAATGACATCCTCGCTGCAAGATATAGAGGTCAGAGCGTTGGGATAGGGTCTTATGGAAGCCACTTTCTCCTCAATCCATTTCACTGATAAATCGGAGGCGACGATGGCAACAACGTTGCTGTCGGCGTCAAACACTGGAAGCCCATAAGTGGTCACTCGTGGCGCTTTTGTTCCACCTCTGTGTACAGCATAGTAGGGAGGAGTCCATGACGGGGATTTTTTTTTGACAATGTTTTGCAACCACTCCGCCTCCATCATGTTGGCATTTCTCTGTCTGCGGGTTACAATGGAGTCGTTTTCGTCACGGTAGTTGTAAATGATGTATTCTTCCTTTCCCTCTTTGTCGGGGATAATTATGGAACATCCATTAATCAAGGCGCTGCTCAAGACAACAGAATTGCTTATTTTGTCAAGATTGTCGGTGTTGTCTATTTGCATCAATACATGTATGCCAATGGTTTTGGTCTGCACCTCAAGTTCGGTCAAAGGCTGCTCAATGTCGCTGATGGTGCCATGCAACATATACTGAGCCGACCGTGTCGCTTCGGTTTCGGTCAGTAGGGTTGATGTCCATGACACAAAAAACAACATGGTTATGAATATCACAGAAACTATCACTATAATATGCCAAGTGAGTCGTTTTGAAAATGATTTTCTAGCCATTGGGTGAATATGATAAGTGTGATTAATATGTTGTCTGATAGTTTTATATCTCTTAAATAGAGATGTGTTCATTATAAATGCGAAATACAAAAATACAAATAATTCGTCAAATGTCGAACACGGATTTTTTTATTGTGAAAAAAAGATGTTGGTGAATAATGGTTTTTTTATTACCTTTGCACAAGATAAATAATTGTTCGAATTGTTGTCAATGTTGGTAATCATTATGTTGTCGTTGTTTGTTGCCATTATTGATTGCAACTTTCAAAATAAGTCAAACCAAAACAATTGCGATATGCGAATCCTTAGGAATAGTATCATCCTGTGTTTATTGCTTTACAGCGCTGTGGGCCATTGCACTGACTCCTCGACCTTTTCTGTCAGCAGCCCCAATGGAAGGCTTAAGGCTTCTTTTACTTTGTCAGACGGTGTGCCATACTACTCTTTGACCTGCGATGGCAAATGTGTCGTGCTGCCTTCGAAAATGGGATTCACCCTGGAGTGGCGCGACGACTTGGCGCATGCCTTTGTGATTAAAAATGTTAAACATAGTTCTTTTGACGAGACCTGGCAGCCCGTCTGGGGTGAGGAGGCCAACATCCGCAACCACTACAATGAGATGCTGGTGACGCTGGAGCAGCCTGCAGGAGCAGTCGAGAGTGCCGACGGACGTTCCAAGACCATGGCCACCGTGATGCAGATACGTTTCCGCCTCTACGACGACGGATTGGGCTTCCGCTACGAGTTCCCACAGGAAACCCTGCCGATGATATTGCGACAAGAAAATCCACCCCCAAAAGATAACGCATTGGTCTGCTTCTGGATTAAGGAGGAGCTGACGGAATTCGTTATGGCTGGCGACCACACGGCGTGGTGGATTCCAGGCGACTATGATACTCAGGAGTACAACTACACGCAGAGCCGCCTGTCGCAGATCGACAGCCTTTGGGAGAAAAGCCACGAGCATGGTGGCTGGCCCTGGACGGCTTTCTCGCGCACCGGCGTGCAGACAGCACTGCAGATGAAGACTGACGACGGACTCTATATCAACATCCACGAGGCTGCGACACTTGATTACCCGACTATGCACCTGCTCCTCACGGACAATTCAGAATTACGAAATTCGAATTTTGAAAAGGCTGACGCATCAAATTCAAAATTCAAAAATCAAAATTCAAAATTCGTCTTCCGCACCTGGCTTTGCCCAGATGCTGCCGGTTACAAAGGTCGTTTGCAGGCGCCCTGCCACACGCCGTGGCGCACCGTGATGGTGTGCGACAAGGCCACCGACGTGCTGCGATCGAGGTTGATATTGAATTTGAATGAACCCTGCGCGTTGGAGGATGTCAGCTGGATTCACCCAGTGAAGTATATGGGTGTCTGGTGGGAGATGATTAGCGGCAAGAGCACATGGAACTACACCAATGAATACCCCTCCGTGAAGCTTGGCGAGACCGATTTCGAGCATGCCATTTCCAACGGCACCCATGGTGCCAACAACGCCAACGTGCGCCGCTACATTGACTTCGCTGCCAAGCACGGCTTCGACGCTCTCCTCATTGAGGGCTGGAACATCGGCTGGGAGGACTGGTACGGCAAACAGAAGGATTTTGTATTTGACTTCCTCACGCCCTATCCCGACTTCGATTTGCCGGCGCTCAACAAGTACGCCCATGAGAAGGGCATACGCCTCATCATGCACCACGAGAGCTCGGCTTCCACCGTCAATTACGAACGCTGGATGGAGAAGGCCTACAACCTTATGAATAAATATGGCTACGACGCCGTGAAGAGCGGCTATGTCGGCACCATCATCCCCTTCGCCGAGGGCCATTATAGCCAGCCCATCAACAACCACTACCACTACGCCATTGTCGAGGCTGCCAAGCACCACATCATGGTCAACGCCCACGAGGCGGTGCGTCCCACGGGCCTGTGCCGCACGTGGCCCAATATGATTGGCAACGAGAGCGCCATGGGTACCGAGTTCCGCGAGCGCATACATCCAGGGCACACCTCCATCCTGCCTTTCACACGATTGCAGGGCGGCCCGATGGACTACACTCCCGGAATCTTTGAACCCGACATGGGCAAAATCGTCTCTTGGGGACAG
>JAGDCN010000006.1 GCA_017958525.1 Bacteroidales bacterium | reverse complement strand
TCTTCGACGGCAGCCTCTATGACGAGGTCAGCATCGGCGACGGTTGCGTAGTCGGTGGTGGGTGTGATGTTGGCCAGCAGGGCATCGACAGCCTCCTGGGTCATCTTGCCTTTCTCTACGAGTTTGCCATAACCGTTGGCGATGGAGGCCATAGCCTTGTCAAGGCTGGCCTGGGTGCGGCTTTTCATTACTACGGGCATCTTTGCGGCAAAGGCTTTGACGATGCCTTTGGCCATTGTGCCGGTTCCGATAACGTAGATTTTCATTGTATGATATTGTTTTAAAGATTATTGTTGTCTTTTTTTGAAGGCGTGGTGCCTGCCGAAAGGGTTATTCGCCTGGGACAACAGCTTTTGACTTGTTGATGAAGGCCTTCATACCTTCTTTCTGGTCCTTGGTGGCGAAGCACTGTCCGAACATACCGCTCTCGTAGGTGATGGCGTAGTCGGCGTTCATATCGAACTCGTTGTTGATGCACTGCTTGGCGTAGCGCACTGCTATCGGTGCGTTGGCGGCGATGTGCTCGGCCATCTCCATAGCTTTGGCCATCAACTCGGCGGGCTCGTAGACGGCGTTGACCAGTCCGATGCGCAGAGCCTCGTCGGCTTTCATCGTGCGGCCGCTGAAAATGAGTTCTTTGGCGATACCCATACCCACCAGGCGGGCCATACGCACGGTGCCGCTGAAGCCGGGGATGATGCCCAGTCCGACTTCGGGCTGGCCGAAGCGTGCGTTGTTGCTGCAGATGCGTATGTCGCAGGCCATTGCCAGCTCGCAGCCTCCACCCAAGGCAAAGCCGTTGACGGCGGCGATGACGGGGATGGGCAGGGTCTCGATTTTGCGGAACACCATAGCACCTTTTGCGCCAAAAGTCTGTCCTTGCGCAACATTGAGGTCGGCCATCTCCTTGATGTCGGCTCCGGCAACGAATGATTTCTCGCCGTCGCCAGTGATGATGAGGCAGCGGTATTTGTTGCAGTCGAGGTGGCTTATGAAGTCATCCAACTCGCCAAGAATTGTCGAGTTGAGTGCGTTGAGGCTTTGAGGAGCGCTGATGGTGGCTGTGCAAATGGTGCCATTTTCAGCGAGTTTTAAATATTGGTAATTCATATTGTTTTAAATTTTGAGAGTGCAAAATTACACATTTTTCTTCGATAGAAGAAAAAAAATATGCCTTATTTTTATTTTTGAGGCATTATTTTCTCAAAAACCGATTCTGATACCTATCTCACGGACTGATTTTGAAGTGTATATCGGCAGTAGATTGGCAGTGAACCCTATGTGGCGGATGATGCGGTGAGGGATGACGATGCCCAGACCTACGGTCAGTTTCCAACGGTTGATTTCGTAAGGGCTTTTATTGCCTGCTCCCAGAGGATGTGTTTGGGCGATGCTGTGCGCTGGCGTAAGGCTGAGACTCCAACCTGTTTTGTCGCTGCCTAAAGGGAATAGTTCCAATTGGATAGGGAAGTTGGCAAAGAGACAGAAAGCGTTGTATGTATAATTATCGGTGTGCTGGAGTGAGGTGGCGTCTCCTTCGGTGACAAATGAAGGTCCATTGGAACTTGCAATGTATTTGTTTGCAATGCCCTGTTGCGTGTATCCACTGAGTGACAGGCCTATGTCGAGTCTGGAGGTGGGTGAGGATGTTATAGTATATGCGGCACCGATATCTGCTGATAATGAGAATTTAGGATCGAGTGTTGTGAAAGTTTCTCCAATCGGGTCTCCGGACACGCAATTAAAATTATTTACAACATTCGCATAGCTCATACCGACACTCGGGATTGCCGAAGCGTTTAGAGAGCTGATGAGTTTTATGCGACTGTCGTGCGTTGTTGGTGTGAGTATGACGTTTGTGGAGTTGTCTTCAAATCCTGTTGTAATAATATGTTCGGCAATGATATCGGCTGCCGGAAAGGGGCGTGGCTCGGCTGTGGTGTCTGAAATGGGTGTTGTGGTGTTGTCGGCAATGGTGTCAAATTCCAAATTCGCAATCGGTAGACTGATGTCTGCCAGAAGGGTCGGTTCTGCTTGATTGTTTGTGATGTCTGTTTGCGCAATGTGGTGACGTGGAGAATGGTGTATGTAGTTCTTCGGCTGTTGGACGACGCTGTCGGTGGAGGGGTGGATAATGGAGTCGGTGGTCGTTGGAGTTGTGTGCAAAGAAGTCAGCATAGGTGCTGCCTGACGTGACGGCGAAAGGATCTTTGCAACTGCCACGACGCAGAAAAGAGCGGCAATCGTGCCGACTATGCCGACACGGATCCGTGCCTGTCTGCGAGCCAGGTGGCGCAGGTGTGCAGACAGCTGTTGCTGCTGCCGTTTGTCTTCGCTGTATTGCTCTAGTATGTCTTCTATATTATTCTGATTCATTGTGTGTTGTAGCTAGTTTGAAGGGCCTCTCTGATTGTTGCGTAGGCGCGGCTCAGGATGGTCCGGATGTTGGTCTCGCTGAGGTCGGTGAGCTGTGATATTTCACGAATGCTGTGTTGCTCTATGTATTTCATCTCTATCAGCCTTCGCTGTTGTGGCGGTAGTGCAGATATGGTTTTTTCAAGAATTTGGTTGCGTTCCTCCAGAATGCTGTCTGTTTCCTCCGAGATGGTCTGGAATTCATACTCCAGACAGGTCTGATGCCGTCGGATGCGTTGCTGCTGTCGCAGGATGTCGATACATCGGTTTTTCAGTGCCTTGAAGCAAAAACCGCGTTTGTCCTTGACAAGTCCCAGCCGCCAGCGGTGGCTCCACAGCTGCACAACAGTGTCCTGAACGGCGTCGGCCGCAAGATCGTCGTCGTGCAGTATCGCCGCAGCCGTCTGTTTCATAGTCGGTTGCAGCGATACGATGTCCTGTATGAATTGTTCTGTATTTATGTCGGTTGGGGTGCTATGAGGCTATTCATCCATAAAAGGTTCGCCGTATTGGAAAGTGGTGGTAATGTTGATGGTAGAGTAGATCAGTGTGTGGATTGTGTACGTTAAGCTGAGCGGGTAGCCGTCGTTGCTGCGGTATTGGTAGACCCAGTTGTTTGTGGTAGGAATTGAACTGTATACGGTGCTCTGAATCAAATTGTTCCGGCTTAGGAAGGTGGGGTTGTCGATAAATCTGTTCTCAAAGATAGAATTTGATGTGAAGTGCCCTTGCAGCGGGTTGTAGTGGTTGTCGTACTGGTAGTCGATTTGCGTGATGCCGGTGCAATAATGAGCCATCGAATCGGCTGTGGCGCGCACCAGGTTGCCGTTGCTCCACTGCAGCGTCCAGCATTGCACGAGGGTGTCGGTGTGGTAAATGTCGCGGCGCCAGTCTGCTACGGGTCGCACGAGCACTATTGCGTATGGATACCGGCTGCAGTCGGAGTAGCGGAATTCGGTGCTGCGAGACTGATATGTGATGCGCTGCAGCAAACCGTTGTCGTAGTGGAATTTGAATGTGCGCCGAGCCTCGGTGTCGCTATGATATACAATGCTGTCAATCTGGCCGTTGCTGTTGTAGTGGTAGGTGTCGTAGATGGGACTTTGGATACCATCGTAATAGCCATTGCCGTAGTGCACCGTAACCAGCTGGCGGTCGCGGTTCCACGTCCATACGTCGTTGACGGTCCTGTCGCTTGTGCCGCCTTCGCCCACTTCATATATTTCGTGCACCATCCCCGTAATCGGCAGCGAGGTGGAATATTTGCCTTCAAAGGCATTCTGTTCGCTGTCGGTGTAATGCTGCGGATTGCATCCTGCAACCAAAACGAGGAGCGGTAAGAGAAAAAGATTAATCCGTTTCATAATACTGTTATTAAATTTGATGTGTGATTGTCTCTTCGAATACGGTTGTTTGATGCGGCGTGCCGGCGTAGATGCTTTCAACTTTGATTCTCAGCGTGAACTCACCTTGCGGAAGGTCGTTGATAGTGAACGAGTTGTCGTAAAGGCAGATGCAGTTGGTCAAGCCCTGCTCGCCCACGTGTTCCACTACAGTCACGACGTTGCCTTCTGTTTCGACAGTGGTTGTGATGTTCTGCTCCCCGCAGTCGAGCATCATATTGTAGTGAGTGATTTGCAGCGAGTTGCCGTCGCTCGCCCACGAATAGACGATGGAGTCGGTTGTCATATCCTTTGCAGCCAGTTTGTCGGTGTTGGTGTGGCAGTCCGACGTATGGACATCGGATATGAAGGGTGAGGAGCTGTTCTCCTTTTCGCAGGCCCAAAGTAGGGCGATGATGATTGTGGCTGCAGCCAATATTCGTGTCTGTTTCATGGTGATTATTTTTTGTTCACTATAATAACGCACAAATTCGTAGAATGTCACAGCAAAAGAAAAATTTTTTTTTGTGACATTTAATCCTGTTGTGCGTTATATAGGTGTAACTAAACAACGCAATATGAATATGAAGAAAAAAAAGTTTGTTTTACTAGTCATTATGGCGATGACAGTGCTTATGCTGCCTGGATGCGAAGAGGACGAGTACGTCCTTAATATAGAAAATGGTAAGTTTGTGGTTTTGGAAGAACCCTACAAGCACCCGTATGCTTCCGATATCACCATCAAAGCCGTCATATTTGTAGAAGGGGAGTCTTTGCCACATCGAGACAGACTGATAACGCCGTATTGCATATCTGGGCATATTCCTTCTGGCTACAATGCCGGTGACACTGTGGCTGTGCGGGCCAAGATAGAAGAAATATACCCCAAAGGTCCGACATTTTTAGTAGACTTAGTA
>JAGDCN010000072.1 GCA_017958525.1 Bacteroidales bacterium | reverse complement strand
AAGAAGTTCCATCCCGCCGGCACACCCAAGGCCGACTACCTCTACCGTCTCACCTGCATGGACCGCGCCATGGAAGGCGGCATCAACGATGTGGGTGTCGGCGCCCTGTTCGGACTGGTCGACTACCGTTTCGAGATTCTTGCCATTATGGAGCACGCACGCCATCTGGAAGAGGAGTACGGCTGCGGTCCCCACACCGTCAGCTTCCCGCGCATCGAACCTGCCGAGGGCACGCCCTTCTCGCTGCCTGAAAACATTCCGCACCCCGTCAGCGACGCCGACTTTATGAAGATTATCGCCATCATCCGCATCGCTATGCCTTACACCGGCATCATCATCAGCACCCGCGAGCGTCCCGAACTGCGCGACCAGCTGGTGAAATACGGCGTCAGCCAGATCTCCGCTGCCAGCGAGACCAACCCCGGCGGCTATGACGAGGACAACAACAGCAACGAGGCAAAGCCCTACGAGAAGACCGGCGACACCGGCGCACAGTTCACCCTCGGCGACCACCGCTCGCTCGACGAGGTCATCAGTATGATGATTGACGGCGGCTACATACCTTCGTTCTGCACCGGCTGCTACCGCAAAGGCCGTGTCGGAGCCGACTTTATGGACCTCGCCAAGCCCGGCCTCATCAAGGAATACTGCAAGCCCAACGCAATGTTCACCTTCCGCGAATACCTTGAAGACTATGCCAGCCCCGAAACCAAAGCCAAAGGTCTTGCCCTGCTCAAGCAGCTGACACAGACTTTCAGCAAGGAAGAATTGAAGAAAAAGGTGGAAGGCAACCTCTGCAAGATCGGCGAGGGCGAACGCGACCTGTACTTCTGAAGCACCGAAAAAACGCATTTCGGCTGTGGAAAATGACGTTTCATCCGCCTTTTTCAGCGCGAAATGGTTGATTTGATGTATTTTTGCAAAACAAAATGAAACATAATTGAACGTTTTTCGTATATTTCGAATACATAAATCAAACGAAAAAACTAACAGTCAAATTAAAAATTTAGAACAATGAAAAAAGTATTTTTAACCCTTGCTATGGTTGCTTTTGCAATGGCTGCAAACGCTCAGTTCATCCTCGGCGGTCAGTTCGGTTTCACCACCACCGGCGGCAATACACACTATGAGGCAATTGCTCCCGCCAATGCTTTCGACTACCCTGCCACCAAAACCACCGACCTCAGAATTGCACCTACGATCAGTTATGTGCTGAATGACAATATGCAGGTTGGTTTGAGCCTGATGTATGTTAGAGGTTCTTCGGTCAACTACGGAGCTATTGCAACATATTATGCTGGTCAGGAAGACTGGGTAAAAGGTAAAGGCGGCGCTTTTGGTATAGCCCCCTATTTCCGTTACTATTTTGCTCAGGCTGGCAAATTCAATTTCTTCTGCGAGGCAACTTTGACATTCATCTCGAGCGGCCGTGCCCACACCCACACCTATGACAACAGCGTTAACCCCGTTATCGATATAGAGGATGATGGTCCGACTTCGTACTCCATCATCGATTTCTCGATTGTCCCCGGTGTGAACTACAAGTTCAGCGGCAAGTGGTCGGCTGACTGCTACATCGACCTTGCCGGTCTTGCTTTTACACATACTGCAACCAAGAACTACGGTACCATCACCGATCCCGATGCATTGGTTTCGACCGATGTGACCAACTACTTCGGCCTGATCTGCAACGCCAGCGCTCAGGACCTCAACGCCCACCTTGGCAACTTCCGTATTGGAATCAACTACCATTTTTAATATAAGAAGACACTGACTACAATCACTAAATTTACTAGGTTAACTAATTGAAACTAAATTTGAATTTGTAGATTGTTTTGTTGAATTCATAATGGTGTCAGGCGTCCCTTTTCGGGGGCGCCTTTTTTTTGTACTTTTGTTCATCTTCTTTTTTCGGGCTTCCCCCATTTTATAACCCTCCAAACGCCCACCCTAACAGCCACCAAATCAGTACAATCTTCTTATCAAAGTTCACTTAAAGTTTTATTTAACTTTTATAAAATTTTACTTCAGTAAACAATAATTAAACTTTGATAGCGTTATAATAAAAGTTATGTGCGGAGGAGGGGGCTGGCGAACAGCGCAACGGTTTTGTTTGCAGGCTTTTGGACTGATAATTATTAATACGATTACGGCTATTATTAATACGATTACGGCTATGGGGAAAACTGGCAATGGATTTTTGGGCGGTTTCAGCGGACGGCTGGGCAATGTCATCGGGTACGAGTGGCGCGGAAAGATGTGCGTGCGCTCGATGCCCGGTCAATACAACGACGCCAAGACGCCGCGTCAGCTGGCGCAACGCGCTTTGTTCAAGGCTGTTGTGCGCTTCGCTTCGAGGGCGGGCGATGTGTTGCGCATAGGTCTTCAAACGGCCAGCATCAATGCGCAGATGACTGAAAGCAACTATTTTATGCGCCTGAATAAGGGCTGCTTTTCCATAGTGGAAGGCGGCGGGGAGGATGCGGCAGCAAATCAGAATGTGTTGTCGGTTGACTACGAGAATCTTATCCTCGCCGACGGGCCGGTGGCTCCGGTGGCTTTCGCAGCGCCGCGGATGGTCGAGGAGACAACGGTGGGCGTTGATTTCGAGCCTAATCCGCTGCATCGCACCGTGCACCGTGACGACAAGGTCTATCTGGTGGCATATATTCCTGAAAAAGAGGCGTTCATCATCTCGCAGCCTTTCTATCGCGGACAGAAATATGCCGAAGTAGAGTTCCCATCCTATCTGGCTGGAAAAGAGATGTATCTGTGGGGTTTTGTGGTTGACCGCGCAGGTCGTGCTTCGCAGAGCCAGTATCTCGGCAACGGCGATTTCGAGGCCGTTTTGCCGGAAGAAACGGATTATCCTTTTGATTGTGAAAGAACAGAAAAGCCTTCAGAACCAGTTTCTTTTGCAAGTTCTGAAGGCTTGGCTGACTCCGTTGCTGACGACATCTCCATAACGCCCGGAGCCGGATAAAGGTGATGTGGGGCCTATTGCCGGTCGCTCTCGATCAGCCGTACTAGTTCTTCGACGGCGTCCTTTTGGTCGATGTTGCGTTTGACAATTTCCTTGCCTTTGTAGAGTGTTATCTTGCCTGCGCCGCTGCCCACGTATCCGTAGTCGGCGTCGGCCATCTCGCCGGGACCGTTGACGATGCATCCCATCACGCCGATTTTCACGCCGGTGAATTGTGCCGTTGCCTTCTTGATGCGTTGCAGGGCCTCCTGTATGTCGTATTGCGTTCTGCCGCACGAAGGGCAGGCGATGTATTCGGGCTGCGTGATGCGGACGCCCACGGCCTGCAGTATGTCGTAGGCAACAGGTATTTCGGCCACGGGGTCTTCGGTCAGCGACACGCGTATGGTGTCGCCAATGCCGTCAATGAGCAGGGCTCCGATGCCGGCGGCGCTCTTGAGACGTCCCTGCATTGCGTCGCCCGCTTCGGTGACGCCGAGGTGGATGGGATAGTCCATTCCGAGGGCTTTCATTTTCTGAACGAAGAGCCGCGTGCTTTGCACCATCACTTTGACGTTGCTGGCCTTCATCGAGAATACGAGCTTGTCGAACCCTTGCTGGCGGCACACTTCGGCAAACTCGATGGCCGATTGGGCCATACCTTCTGCCGAGTTGCCGTAGCGGCACACGATGCGTTCGCTGAGGCTGCCGTGGTTGGTGCCGATGCGCATTGCGGTGCCGTGTTTTTTACAGATTTCAATCAGACGCGACATCTTGTCGCCTATGCGCTTGATGTCGTCGGCATATTCGCTGTCGCTCCATTGTGTGCGGCCAGTGTTGCGGTCGGTGTAGTTGCCGGGGTTGACGCGTACCTTTTCGACGATGGCTGCTGCTGTTTCGGCTGCGAGCGGGTTGAAGTGTATGTCGGCTACCAGCGGCACCGTGCATCCGTGTTTTGCCAGCTCGTTCTTGATGTTGTACAGGTTTTCGGCGGCTTTGACATCGGGGGCGGTGATGCGCACCAGTTCGCAGCCTGCTTCGACGAGGCGCAGTGTCTGCTCGACGGTGGCACGGGTATCCATCGTGTCGGTGTTGGTCATCGACTGGACGCGCACCGGGGCGCCGCCGCCAAGAGTGAGGTTGCCTATGGTGATTTGTCTGCTCATCAGTGTGTTGTTTTATTTCGAAGTGTTGTAGAAAAGGATGGAGTCGTACTTGCTATATGTTGTCAGGTTGTGAGGATCGGGTCTTGGCACCTTGAGTTCTTCGTCGTTGGGCGGCTCTACACCGGCATTGATTTCCTGCTGACGTGCCGAGAGAAAATCAATAACCTCTTGTTCGCTGATGCCGATAGCGGCCATATTCTGGCGGTTATAGTAGCGCAATTCCTCTGCGCTGCAGCGGAGCCAGTTGCGCCATTGGTGCAGTGCCAGGAAGGTACGCCGTAGTTTCGGGTCTTTAACGTACCAGACATAGACGTTTCCCCCGTCGGGATTTGCTCCGTATCGGTTTGACACTTCTTTTGCATCGGATTCAAACCCGGCAACAGATTTGTTCCAGTATTCTTCGCAAAAACGCATAGTCGAGAAGCATTTGCCCACGTTGTCGATAAACTGGAAGTTGCCCAGGTTCTTCCACGTGTCGATATTGTCGGAGAAGATGTTTTCGGCTGACTTGTCGTAAGTGATGGCATCCCTGATATGGACATTCGAGATTATCTCGGCCAAAAGCTCTTCAGGCATCTGTTCTATATTCTCCACTGGTCGGGTGAGCAGCCAGGTGGCCGCAGTATCCGCCTGTCCCATTTTGACATAGAGGCTGTCGAGCTGCTGAGCAAAGGTCTCTATGTTGCTCATCACCATCAGGACAGTCAGTCGCCGGTCTTTCGCCCGTCTGCTTTTTTCGACGATTTGAGCTGTGCCGAAGGTGAGTATCAGCGACACGGTGGTGCCGAGCACAAGCATACCGAGTTGTTTCCAGAATCCACCCTTTTTATTATCGGGGTTGATGTTTTGTGGAGTTACAATGTTAAGGTCTTCCATAAGCGATGATTACTTCATTTATTAGATTTGCCGTTCCTTTTGATCAATCCATTCTCGCAATTGTTTCCAGTCGGATTATCTGAAATAGACTTCCGTGGCGCCGACGCCGTATTTCGACATCGGGGCATCGAAGAAATGGATGTTGTCGTATTGTTTCAGCTCTTTGTTGATTTCATCTTTAAGGATGCCTTTGCCCACGCCGTGGATGAAGGTCACTTTCTTCATCTTGTTGGCGAAGGCGTGGTTCATACAGAGACGGAAGTAGTGCATCTGGATTTCGAATGCCTCGTGCGGTGTGAGGTCGGCGGGACGCTCGGTGAGCATATCGATATGCAGGTCAACCTCTGCCTCGCCGGGAGCCACCTGATGCTGCAGCAGTATGTTGTCGGTAAGGCTTTGTGTATTGTGCTGCTGTATGTTGCTGAGTTGCTTTTTCAGCTTGGCAATCTGGTCTTTAAGGTTGGCGACCTGGTTTTTGAGCTGCTTGATTTCCTCTTCGGGGGTGAGGGGTACTGTTACCTTGGGTGCAACGCCAGGCAGCCCTGAGGGCAGGGGAGTGCCTTTGCCTTTTAGGTGTTCCTCCATCGTGGCATTGAACATTTTGGCGGCACCTTGCTGGTCGGCCATACGTATCAGCTCTTCGGGCTGCATCGGTATGTCGAAACCTGTGTCGTCCTGCACAAATATGAAGTCGTCGGTCACTTTGGTGACGATGCCGCCACCTGTCTGGTTAAGGAATTTTACTTTATCGCCTGGTTCAAATTTTGATTTCATTGTTAGTCGGTTATTATTGTGTTTGCCAGTTGGTTGAAGTCGATGCCGTCGAAGTTGCCGCTCGACATCATTAATAGGTTGGTTGGCATATTGCCGTTTGTGCGGAATAAAGACAATATTTTATCCACCATTATTTTACTGTCGGTAAAGACTTCGATGTTGTTGCCGAAAGCTGCTTTGACCTGTACAGGGTCGAGGTCGGGGAGTTTTTTGAGTTGCAGTGCGTGTTTGCTGTAATATACGAAGCGTATGTCAGCCTTGTCCATTGTGCCGCGGTACTGCTGCAGAAACTCTTGTGTCAGCGAGCTGAAGGTGTGCAGCTCCATACAGGCTATGAGTTTGCGGTCGGGATATTGTTCACGCATTGCGTGTATGGTTGCGCGGAGCTTCGACGGTGCGTGGGCGAAGTCTTTATAGACGGCGCAGTTGGCGTTTGATTTGACCAGTTCGAGGCGTTTGCTGGCCCCGTCGAATGAGCTGATGGCCGCGTCAAACTGTTCGTCGGTCACTCCCACCTGTCGGCAAGCCAGTCGTGCGGCAGTGAGGTTCAGCAGGTTGTGACGGCCAAACACACGTAGGGGTGTATTCCCGTGTAAGCCACTGCGGAGATATGTGATGCCGTCTTCGACTACATAATCGGGGCAGACATACGGGAGTTTCTGTATGTCGGTGCGGTGGTTCTCTGTCGCTACACGGTGCACCTCGGCATCGTCGTCGCAGTATATCAGCGTGCCTTTTGGCTCGATAAGGTCGATGTATTTGGCAAACTGCTCGCGGTAGATGTCGAATGTGGGAAAGACATTGATGTGGTCCCATTCGATGCCTGTGATAATACCGACGTTGGGGCGGTAGAGGTGAAACTTGGGTCGTCGGTCGATGGGCGAGGTGAGATATTCGTCGCCTTCAAGCACCATAACCTTCGCAGTCTCCGACAGGCGCACCATAACGTCAAAACCTTTGAGCTGTGCACCAACCATATAGTCGGCTTCGATGCCGACGTGTTGCAGTACGTGCAGTATCATTGCTGTGGTTGTTGTCTTGCCGTGGCTGCCGCCGATTACAATGCGAAGCTTGTCCTTGGACTGCTCATACAGGTATTCGGGATAGCTGTATATTTTTAATCCAAGTTCTTGTGCGCGAAGTAGTTCGGGATTGTCGATACGGGCGTGCATACCCAGTACCACGGCATCGAGGTCGGTGGTGATGCGGTCGGGATGCCAACCTTCCTTTTCAGGTAGCAGACCTGCCTGCTGGAGACGTGTGCGTGCAGGGTCGAAAATCTCGTCGTCCGAACCAGTGACGGTATATCCTTTTTGCTTGAGTGCCAGCGCTAAATTGTGCATTGCGCTGCCACCGATGGCGATGAAATGTACTTTCATAAAATGATAAATTTATGTTAATAACGAGCGAAACAAAATAAAATTGTTATCTTTGCAAAAATTTGGACTTGTTATGGAAAATGCACAAATTATTAATGGTCATAGAGTTGCATCTGACCGTATAGCACAATTGGAACAAAACGAGGTTTTTGTTTTCGGAAGCAATATACAAGGTATGCACGGCGGCGGTGCTGCGTGGTATGCACACAAGAATTTTGGTGCTGAATGGGGTGTTGGTGAGGGTCTTACCGGTCGTACTTACGCTCTTCCGACAATGGAGGGTGAAGCGTCGTTGCGTCACGCTGTGCAGAATTTCATCGCTTGTGCAAAACAACACAAAGAACTGACGTTTTTGGTCACTGCCGTGGGCTGCGGCATTGCCGGCTATTCGCCTGAAGAGGTGGCACCGCTGTTCAAGGAAGCCGCCTCGTTGGACAATGTCTATCTGCCGCAAGTGTTTTGGAATGTGATTGGGTAATGATTGAGAGATTGTAAGACAATTGGAAATGAAGACAAATAATCCTCTAATTGCTTGAAAATAAAATAATAATTATAAAATCCAAATGAAAGGACTTAGATTTTTACTTTTGTCAATGGTTGTCGTTACACTTATATGGTCTTGCGGCAAAACTGAAGAGGCACCGATTGTGTCTCAAAATGATACTGTTGCCGAGGAACCGGCAGACGATATCTACCAGTTTAAAGTAGTCGACGGACAGGGCGACTCGGTGTCGCTGTCAATTTATCGTGGACAGGTGCTGCTGGTGGTGAATACGGCAACGCAATGTGGATATACGCCTCAATATACTGACTTGCAGCGTATTTATGAGCTGTATCACGACGAAGGTTTTGAGATTCTGGATTTTCCTTGCAATCAGTTTGGCGGTCAGGCTCCTGGTTCATACGATGATATCCACGATTTTTGCACAGACCACTACGGTATCACCTTCACTCAATTTGGCAAGATTTATGTCAATGGTGTGCTGACAGCTCCGTTGTATAAATGGCTTAAAACGAAGAAACCTGGTGATATTCAATGGAATTTCACCAAGTTTCTAATAGATCGCGAAGGTAATGTTGTGCGCCGTTTCGAACCTGACGACAGAATGGCGCTTGTCGAATCGTCTGTTCGTAATCAATTATAGGGTAAATTCTAATCCCACTGGAAGTTATCGTTTCCAGCGGCAAGTTCGAAATGGCATTTGACAATGCCTAAGTCAAGTCGTAGATAACTACCTACGAGAGTATGTTTTGTGCGTGCACTGACCTTATTACCCTCTTTCAACTCGAACTTGAATTTCTGCATATGCATTGCCGTCGGGGCAAGCATAGCCGCTTCCATACCCTTGATAAACCATAGGGGCGTCGGGCTTACGGACGATTTATAGTATTTCTCCATAGGACGAACAACGTGTTGCACACCTTGTGTCTTGCCGTAGCCAAGCGCGATAACGCCGAGCATCACTTCGCCATCTGCGATGGTGTAGCGGTCGGGCTGCTTGCGGAATGTCAAGCCAACCCAGCAGCTGTTAAGCCCCAGAGTTTGTGCCAGCAGGACTATACGCTCTCCTCGATAGCCTATCAGTTCATCTTCGCCTTTCTTGCAAATTAGTGCTATATAGTTACTTACGCCTCTGAAACTGCCGTATTTGGCCATACCTTT
>JAGDCN010000071.1 GCA_017958525.1 Bacteroidales bacterium | reverse complement strand
TATGGCCTACTCCCTCCTTCAGCACTACGGCCGCAGTCTCCACCACATGCTGCCCGTGTGGAGCCACCACGGGGGTGAGAACTGGTGCATGATAGGCTACCACGGCGTGTCGGTGCTGGTGGATGCCGCCGTCAACACGATTCTGCCCGAGCCCGATATCGAGTGGGAACTGGAAACTATGAATGCCATCTTCTCCACCTCCAATAAGGACTACTACGACTTCACCAAACTCTACAAAGAGCTGGGATATGTACCTTTCGACAAGAGCCGCAACGGCACCTCCGTCACACTGGAGAATGCTTACGAGGACTGGTGTGTTTATTGGGCGATGTCGCACGGATTGGACTACGAACTGCCCGACGAGCCAGGTTATCCCGAATCGGTGATGGAGAGCTACCGCCAGCGGGCATTGAACTACCGCAACGTGTATAAGGACGGTTTTGTCCGCGCACGCTACAGTGACGGCAGCTGGAAAACCCCTTACAGCTTCCTCTCCACCAGTGGTGAAGGCTTGATTGAGGGCAATGCCTGGAACTACAGCTTCTATGTGCCGCACGACGTGAACGGCATGATGCAGATGATGGGCGGCGAGAAGGCCTTCGTCCGCAAGTTGGACACCCTCTTCACTATGAATGTACCCGACGAGTTCTTTGCCGAGACCGAGGATGTCACCCGCGAGGGTATGCTGGGCGGCTACGTCCACGGCAACGAGCCTTCCCACCATATCCCCTACCTCTATATGTGGACTTCGCAGCCGTGGAAAACGCAATATTGGGTGCGCGAGGTGATGAACCGTATGTACCGCAACCACATCGACGGCCTCTGCGGCAACGACGACTGCGGACAGATGTCAGCCTGGTATATCTTTTCCGCTATGGGCTTCTATCCCGTCTGCCCCGCCAGCGGACAGTATGTTATCGGCGCCCCTTACCTTCCCTATATGCGTGTGCGTATGGGCAGTGGCAAGTATCTCGAGATCAAAGCCCCCAACGTAAGCGACCATAACCGCTACATACAGCAGATAAAATGGAACGGCAAGCCCTACAACCAGGCCTACGTCACATACCAAATGCTGATGCAAGGCGGCACTCTCGAGTTTGATATGGGCAGCAAGCCCAACAAACGTCTCTTCCAAAAACCCGATACAAAGCCCTACAGTCTGAGCAAATAGCCAACTGCAATAAAAGAGGCGGCAAAACAAATGTTTTGCCGCCTCTTTTTGTGGAGCAGGAAGGAGCTTATCCCTTGGTATTCTAATGCACTGACAAGCATTCCTGTCCAAAATCTTTAAAAACCAAAGCAGATTTGGACACTATTTATTGACGAGTATGAAATGTGGCGCAGTGTCGATAGAGAGTAGTCCTCCCGATGCGCTTGATGTCAGTTTGTGTTATACTCCCCAAAGATATATTAAAACAATCCGAGTTATCTTCGCGCATTTGCCTTCGTAGAATTTATCCCGAAATTCGAAATCCCTCTTGGAAAAAATAAAAAGACATCAACAATCTTTTAATTATCAATGTCTTTCTTCGTATTTCGGGGAGTGTTTTCCCCGTTCCAAGTGGAGCTGGGCGGGTTCGAACCGCCGTCCATACAAGTAACTGATGTGCTTTCTACAAGCTTATTCCGTGATTGGTTTTCGAAGCGGCTCTGGACGCGGACACCCAAGGCCACCCTTATCCTCTAAATCTTCACCGGCACTTCGAGGCCTTATGCCGGCTATCCCGTCTTTCCGAGCACCTCCGAATCACACGCCGACGGTCAGGGCCTGTGGGAGATGTCTTGTTCCCGCAACTATTGCGGGAATTAAGCTAACCTACTATACTTCGGTTAGGCAGCAAGAGCGTAGTTATTTTCGCCAATTATTGTTCTGCATCGGTTTTCAAGGCTGCTGATGCGTGAGCCTGCTTGCTTACAAATCCATTAACCTTGCTGTCAAAACCAGTCAGCCCCGGATTAATTGAGAATTGAATGCTGAAAACTAAAACAAACCTTCCCTATCAACATCTAACAAATCAACATCCAACTCATTGGATTTTTCGACACAAAAAAAGCCCTCCAATTGAGAGCTTCATTGTTTGGCGGTCCGGACGAGACTCGAACTCGCGACCCCATGCGTGACAGGCATGTATTCTAACCAAACTGAACTACCGGACCGTTTGCAAAATTTGAAAGACCTTTCCTTATTTGCGAGTGCAAAAGTACGACTTTTTTTTATACTGACAAATTTTTTTTCATTTTTCGGCGAAAATAATTCTTAACATAGTGATTTTCAAACAAACAATAAAATATCATTTCGATGGCTTTTGATCGTCTTTTTGGGGAAAAACTAACATTTTCAACAAAATTCGTACCTTTGCAAATAATAAAAACAAGCAATATACTGTATATTACTCATTACCAGAACAATGAAAGAAATAAAAAACATCATATTTGACTTTGGAGGCGTCATCCACGACATACGCTACGAAAATGTTGGTGAAGCCTTCGTCCGTCACGGCATCACCAACCTCGGCAATTTTTACAGCAAGGACTTCCAAACTGAGGAGATGGATCTTTTCGAGAAAGGCCTCCTCTCCCCTGCTGAATACCGCGACTACATACGCCGTATGACAGGGCACGACCTCAGCGACAGCGATATCGACGACATTGTCAACGCCATACTTATCGATGTCCCTGCCGAACGCGTCGAACTGTTGATCCAGCTGCGCGACAAATACAGCGTTTATCTCTTCAGCAACACCAACCAAATCAACTACGACTGCTTCACTGTCAGGCTCAAGGCAAAGTTCGGATTCGACATCTTCGAGCGATGCTTTGACGCGGCTTACTTCTCGCAATTTATGCACTGCCGCAAACCCTCACCCGACGGATTCCGCCAAATCATCGCCGAGCAGCACCTCGACCCCGACAAAACCATCTTCATCGACGACATCGCCAAAAACCTCGACGGTGCCCGCGCCGTCGGCATCCACGGCCTGCATCTCGCCAACGGTACCATCCTCGACCTGTTTGACAACGAAGGGAAACTCAAGGCAGCGTTAGAATGAAGCCTAAAACAAAAGACTCTTGGCATTCTGCAAAGGGATCCCAACAAAAAAGAGGACACCGTTCGGGTGTCCTCTTTTTTATTCAAACAACGCTTTGAATTACATAGCGTTGACCTGCTTCATAAGTTTCGATTTGAGGTTGGAGGCTTTGTTCTTGTGGATCACGGAACGTTTTGCCAGTTTGTCGATGATGGAGACCATTTTGGGCAGACGCTCGACGGCCACGGCCTTGTCCTCGAGAGCGCGGAAATCACGCAGCGCGTTGCGCATAGTCATTGCGTAATAGCGGTTCTCTACTCTTCTTTTCTCGTTGGAGCGGATTCTTTTTTTTGCTGACTTGTGATGTGCCATAATTGTTACTATCTTCTTTTTTGTCTTGTTTGGTACTCCGTGCGGGATTCGAACCCGCGATTTTGAGAATGAAAATCTCACGTCCTGGGCCAGCTAGACGAACGGAGCCTGCTGTTTTGAGCGGTGTCAAAAACGGATTATTTTCTACTCTGTTTTTGCCTTTTTACCCCTCAAAAGCGGATGCAAAAGTACAAACATTTTTTGAACTGGCAAAATTTTTTTTCACCGCCAGTTGTCGATATTCATACTCAAACATCTGTATCTGCTTGAAAACGAAAACCTAAACGTTTGGCAGTAACCATTGACTTTTTGTCAAAATTATTGCGCATTTCTCCCACCGAAACCACCTTGATTTCGTCATACGGAGGACTCAAAAGATCAAAATTGGTGGTGTATTCGATAGCCGACTCTATGATACTTTGCACCGACTCATTGGAAATCAGCGAAGTATTGAAATTATTGTACAGCATACCCAGCTCGCGTTTGCCTTCGATAAAATAGTGCTTCTCTTTGTTAATAAACACACGACCAATCAAATAGCCCAGGTCGCTGTCGCGCTGGTAGAGGAACGAGTCGGTGAGAAAATTATAGATATGGATGACTCCGCAATATGAGCGGTCGGGGTTCTCGCGGATGTAGGGCGACTTCATCACCTCGTGGTTGCGCGAGAACTCGAAGATGTTGGTGTGCATCATAAAGACCAACGTGTCGCTTGCAAAACGGATTTCAAACTCAAAATCGCCCCGGTCGATGAAATCGAATCGCATATCCTTTTCCGTCTGCTTGTTGCGCTCTTTAAGCTGGCATATCATCTCCTTCGCCGTACTGCGGAAAAGTTCAAAAGTATCTTTTGTCGAATAATATATGTCGTGCTTCATCTCCCCTTTCGAGAAGATAAGATCGACAAGCTCTTTTTTCATTTCCATCTGTCAAGAATATTATTTTGTTAAAACCTCATTTCATCTCCCACGTGGCACCGTCTTTGCCGTCCTTGACGGCGATGCCGAGAGCCGACAGGCTGTCGCGAATCTTGTCGCTGGTGGTCCAGTCCTTGTTGGCCTTGGCGGTGGCGCGAACATCCAGAATCATCTGCATCAGGCCGTCAATCAGCGCCGTATTGTCCGACGCCGCTTCGTCGCGAAGACCCAGGACATCAAAAACAAACGTCTGGAACACCGACTTCAGCTCGTCGATATCGGCTTGCGTCAATGTTGCCTTATGGTCGTTGACGGTATTGATAACTCTTGCTGCATCAAACAGATGCGATATAACGATAGGTGTATTCATATCGTCGTTCATAGCATCGTAGCACAGTTGGCGATATCCCTTGACATCCACCGAACTGTTCTTGGAAGGTTGCAGCGAGCAGAGCGTCTTGTAGGCCTGCATCAGGCGGCTGTAACCCTTCTCGGCAGCCTGAAGTGCTTCGTTGCTGAAATCTACCGTGCTGCGATAGTGGGCCTGAAGGATGAAGAAGCGGATAGTCATCGGACCGTAAGGTTGCGCCAGCATTTCCTCACCATTCTTGGGATTGATGTGGCTGCCATTGAAGAACTCGTCGAGGGTGATGAAATTGCCAAGCGACTTGCCCATCTTCTGACCTTCAATGGTTATCATATTGTTGTGCATCCAATATTTGCAGGGACCGTGACCGGTGGATGCGACACACTGCGCAATCTCGCTCTCGTGATGCGGAAAGACAAGGTCCATACCGCCGCCGTGGATGTCGAACGGCGAGCCCAAATACTTGGCTCCCATAGCCGTGCATTCTGCGTGCCAGCCAGGGAAGCCGTCGCTCCAAGGCGATGGCCAGCGCATAATGTGTTCAGGTTGAGCCTTTTTCCAAAGGGCGAAATCGCAG
>JAGDCN010000070.1 GCA_017958525.1 Bacteroidales bacterium | reverse complement strand
CCTGCTATGAGCGGAAAGGCGATAGGAACGATGCTGGCACCCGACGACGTGGGTTCGTTCTTGATGATGTCGCGACCCAGAATCATCTCGAAGGCAAGGATGAACAGCACCACCGAGCCGGCAACGGCAAACGATGGCATATCGATGCCGAAGAGGTGCAGCAACGCGTCACCCAGAAAATAGAAACCGATGAAGAGAATCAAGGCGGCGAGAGTTGCCTGGAAGGGTTTGATTTTCGACCCCTTGTCGCGCATCGAGACAAAGATGGGGATGGAACCAGTGATGTCGATGATGGCGAACATCACAAGGAATGTACTGAAAATTTCAACAAAGCTTATCATTTGATTTCGAATTATTTTAAAGCTATTTGTAGAATTGTTTATACAAGGTCATATTGCCCAGAGCGTTACGTCAACACTGTCGCCGAAAGTTTTTCCAATCTGTTTGCGGATGGCCTTGGGAACGCCGATGATATAGCAGGGGTCGCCGTGGCTGTCTTTCACGCCCATATTCACCACACTGCCGTTGTAGGGCGCTCCGTCGAAAGTTGCCGACACCTTTAGCCGTCCTTTGCCGTATTCCTTTCGGATGTCAATGGGTACGACAATGTAAGCGGCATCAATATTGTCATTCTGTATAATTGTGGCTGCAAAATGATGTGTCATATTGGTTTGTATTGCAAAAAATGCGATGGTTCCATCGGTGAGCCAACCAAGTTCAAACAGTGGTCGTACACTACAAATCAATCATTTAATCGATAGTTCCATCGTCAATTCCGTTTGCAAATATACCGTTTTTTTTCATTCCACAGCCTTGCTTTAAAGCGCTGGCTGTGCATTTCAGAGGGTAAGTTTATTGCCAAGCGAAAACCTTCATCAGTATTTCTCGGTTGTTTTCATCGAACATCATCCGAATGTTTATTGACCGGACATTCCCTTTTTGTATTATGGCTAACGATAGAACCGTGTCACTTCTCCGGGTTAAATTCATATTACAATCTAACAAAAATCTAATTATATTTTTCAACAGTAAAATTTGGGTAGAATTTGATAAGAATTTGGGTAGAATTTGGTAAGAAGATGATACCTGGAAAACAGGGAGTTAATATAGCCCGTTTTTGGGCCTTTTGGGGGGAGTTATCAACAGGGTTAAGCGGGTGTTTTCAGAAAAAGGCAAAATTTTGGCACGGTTTTTGCTGTGGCAGATTTTCTGACAAAAACTGACAAAAAAAAGGAAACCAACACGAACAGAATTCGGAAGGCATTTTCAGATTTGCGTAGCGTTGTCCGCTGAATTACAATGGAATTCGGAAGGCATTTTCAGATTCGCGCAGCGTTGTCCGCTGTATCCGTGAAAAGGCATTCGTCCGGGCTTGTTTTCAAGGGTTTTATCATTGTCCGGGCCTTGTCATCGCCACCTTTTTTGAAAAAAAACTCTGTCTCTGAAAAAAAAATAGTAATTTTGCATCACGACACAGATGTATTAATAATTAACAGACACAACAAAGCAACTAAAAATTAGCGATTTACAAAAGCTGTCAAATCACTTTTTCAAAAAAACAAAAACTCAAAAAACAGTAAGGAAGATATGAAGCAGACGACCCTGTGCTATATGGAACGAGGAAGAAAGTACTTGATGCTGCATCGCGTTAAGAAGGAGAACGACGCCAGCCAGGGCAAGTGGATTGGTGTGGGCGGCAAATGCGAGGCCGACGAAAGTCCCGACGAATGTATGCTGCGCGAAGTGAAGGAGGAAACGGGTCTGACGGTCACCTCGTGGCGCTACCGCGGCATCGTCACGTTCATTTCCGACATCTGGCCCTGCGAGTATATGCACCTTTTCACTGCCGACCGCTGGGACGGCAACGAAACAGTCTGCGACGAAGGCGACTTGCAATGGATTGACAAAGAGCGTCTTTTCGACCTTACCCTATGGCCTGGCGACCGCATTTTCCTGCGTCTGCTTATGGATGCCGACCAGCCTTTTTTCTCGCTCAAACTGGTTTATCGCGGCGACGACCTTGTGTCCGCCAAACTTGACGGACAGAATTTAACCCTCTGAAAGATGCACGAAAGCACTGACGAAAGATTTATGCGACGCTGCCTGCAGCTGGCTGCCTGCGGATTGGGACACGTGAGGCCCAACCCGATGGTGGGATGCGTCATCGTCAGGGATGGCCGCATCGTCAGCGAGGGTTTCCACCAGTACCACGGTGGCTGGCACGCCGAGCGCAACGCCATTCTGAATGCCGAGAAGGGCAATGTTCCGCTCGATGGGGCCACACTTTATGTCAATCTGGAGCCCTGTTCGCACCAGGGTCTGACGCCACCGTGCGCCGACCTTGTCGCCGAGAAGGGCATAAGCCGCGTGGTGTGCTGCAACGACGACCCCAATCCTCTGGTTGCCGGACGCGGATTTGCCAAGCTCGAAGCCGCCGGCATCGAGGTGGTGCGCCACATCCTTGAAAACGAAGGACGCCAGCTGAACCGCCGCTTTTTCACCTTTATGGAGAAACAACGGCCATATATAATTCTGAAATGGGCGCAAAGCGCCGATGGCTTTATGGCACCCGAAAGGTGCCAAACGGAAAATGGAGAACGAGCCTATTGGATAAGCAACGAAAGCCAAACGATTGAAAGTCACCGTATGCGCACCGAAGAGGCTGCCATCCTTGTTGGATCGCAGACCTACCTCGACGACCATCCGCAACTGACGGCACGCCTGTTCGGCGGCCGCCAGCCTCAGCCAATAGTGCTCGACCGTCGCGGACGGCTGACCGACGTCCCCGCCCACTGGCTGCATCTAGGGTGCAAAACACTTGACGAGGTGATGCATATACTTTTCGAAAAGAAAATCCAGTCGCTCATAGTCGAGGGCGGAAGGAAGATACTCGACGCCTTCATCACCGAAGGGCTGTACGACGAAGTGCGCATTTTCCGCAGCGATGCTGTCATTGGCGCAGGTCTCCCCGCCCCCACCACATTTGACGAACAAAAAACCGTATATTATTGATCCAAATTTACTGCTTATGAAAAAAACATCTGCTTGTTTCATCAAGAAGACAACACTTGTATGTGCAATACTGTTAGGTGCAGCATTCAGCACCGGATGCCACAAGGACAAGGACACGAAAGTATTCACCGTCATCACCCCCAGTTTTGGCAATACCAAAGACTATATCGCCGACACAATCGTCTATTGGAACGACAACGATGCGTTGCGCATCAACGACGGTGTTTATGCCATTGCCGTTGAAAGCGGCGACCGTCACAAAGCGACCGTCAATGCCGAGGGTGCGACAGCCATTAACGGCAACTACTATGCCGCCTATCCGGCCAATATCTCCACGATAGCCGCCAACGGGCAGATAACCTTCGACCTGCCTGCCGAAGAAATATACACCACGTCGGGCGGTCGCCAAGTGATACACAGCGTGATGGCCGCCGTGTCGAACGAGGAGAACATTATGAAATTCCAAAATGTGTGCGCACTGCTTCATTTCAAAGTCAACGCAAGTGGCAGTGGCATAGGGGCAAAGCTGCATTCTGTCGAAGTGGAGAGCGACCAGCCGATGTGCGGCACCCTTACGTCAAACTATAACGAATCGACCTCGAAGTGGAACACAACACTGACGGTCCCGGATGGCAACAAGCGCACGATGCGTTTTGCCACACCGTTGACCCTATCCTCTTCGCTGCAGGATGTGTATCTTATCGTCCCGCCCGTCAGCGGAGCGACAACGTTCACTATGCGAATGACCGTCGAGGATGCCGACGGTACTGTAAAAGTATTCGAAAAGACCCGTACCGGTGAGATTATATTCGAGAACAGAGAGCTATACAATTTCACCGATGCCAATACCTACACCGGCAGTGTGATGAAATACGGCGGTGCTGATGTCTCGCCCAACACAATGGACGGTACGGAGGATCACCCATACCTTGTCTATTCAAGCACCAGCTGGAGCCACATCGCCACCAATGCCATTATGGGAGATGCCGACAACCATATCACCCTGGCCAGCGACATCGATGCCAGCAGCACCTTCGCGAACGATTTCAAAGCCACCCTCGACGGCAACGGTCACAAAATAACCTTGACAACCCAAAACATTTCGCTCTTCTCCATCATCAACGGCGGCACAGTCAAGAATTTGACTATTGCGGCAACAAATGATGTGACGACTCCGGAGTTTGTTTACAATGGTAGTTATTGTTATGGGGCATTGGCTGGAATAGCCAAAGAGAATGCAACACTTGACAATTGCACCAACCTGACCAACATAACCTGCAACCAAGAATCTTCCGGCCTAAAAGTAGGTGGATTAATCGGACTGGCCAACGGTTGTACGTTGAAAAAGTGTACCAATAGGGGAAGTATTAATTCCAACTCACACTACGTTGGAGGCATTGTCGGAGAAACCGTAGACCTAAATTCCTTTAGCGGCTGTTCCAACTATGGAACAATAACAACGACCTCTTCATCGGGAACGGTCAAAACACAATACCTCGGTGGCATAGCCGGACATACCGATTTGTCCGACAACAGCGGTTACGCTACAGACTGCCACAATTATGGCGATATTGTTCTACAGAAAGCATCTGCTTCAACCACATATATTGGCGGCGTTTTCGGCCGTGTTAATTGCAATATTTCCGGATGCAGTAACGAAGGAAATATTGCCTGCAACAATACAGGAAGCAATACAAAATATGTTGGCGGTGTTGTTGGAGGATACACAAACACATCAAGTCTCAGTACAATGCTTAATTGCTCCAACACCGGCAATATTACAGCTGTTGAAGGAAAGGCCAGTATGACTGCAGCAGGGTTGTTAGGCACTGACAAAAAAATGGCCATTAAAAACTGTTTTGCCTTTTGCACCATCCAAGGCAATACCGTTGCTGGAATTGTTGCAAAAGGCAGTGATTTGTTTTCCAACGTCAGTATTTCAAACTGTTATTTCTACGGAACACTTACAGGAACAAACAAATATGGCATTGCCGGAGCTTCAAGCAGCTCATTCAATTTCCAAATCGACCACTGCTACCATCCTGAAAACACGAATCTATGCGGAAACGACGGTGACAATTTGAGAGACAACAATACCCTTAGCAGTGCCATCGCCATCAGTGGAGTTGAAGAGACAAGCCTGAGTAACGCTCTCAACGACAACATCGCCAATATGCCGACCGGCAGCTATGGCTGGGAAAACAGCACCGACAACAGCCACGTGGTGT
>JAGDCN010000069.1 GCA_017958525.1 Bacteroidales bacterium | reverse complement strand
GGGGAATTTGGAAGTGATTTTGGTTGGGGGAGTGGAGGAATTTCGGAGGGGAATTTGGAAGTGATTTTGGTTGGGGGAGTGGAGGAATTTCGGAGGGGAATTTGGAAGTGATTTTGGTTGGGGGTGTAGAGGAATTTCGGAGGGCAATTTGGGGATGGTTTGGGAGGATTTTCGGAGGCGTCTTTGAAAGGGATTTTGGAGGAAATTCGGAGGGGGATTTGGAGGGGATTTGGGATGAAAAATTGGAGGTGTTTTTGGTGGGGGCAGGGAGGTTTCTGAACGGGTGTTGAAAACTTATTTTCACGGTTTGAAAAAAATATGTAATTTTGTACTTTATTTAAAAACTAATATATGGACACAATTATTGTCTTAGACTTTGGTTCTCAATACACTCAGCTTATCGCGCGAAAGATTCGCGAGTTGAATATTTACTGCGAAATACATCCTTACAACAAGATTCCAGCCCTCGGCAGCGACGTCAAGGGCGTTGTTTTTTCGGGCAGTCCTTACTCCTGCAATGCCGCTGATGCGCCGGTGCCTGATATGAGCAATATAAAAGGCCGTTTGCCGCTTTTGGCAGTATGCTATGGCGCTCAGTATCTGGCCAAATGGGGCGGTGGAAGCGTGCAGCAGTCCAAGATTCGCGAGTATGGCCGTGCCAACCTGCAATGGATTGATACTGAGTCGCCTCTGATGAAGGGCATCCCTGTCGGTTCGCAGGTGTGGATGAGCCACGGCGACACGATAGAGCGTGTGCCGGAAGGCTATCGCTGCATCTGCTCGACGGACAATGTCAAATATGCCGGCTACCAGATTGAGGGCGAGCAGACTTACGCCATCCAGTTCCATCCTGAGGTGCACCATTCGACCGACGGATTGACGCTGCTGCGCAATTTTGTGGTCGATATTTGCCATTGCGACCAGAGTTGGACGCCGGAATCGTTCATTGATATGACTGTCAAGCAGATACGTGAGCAGGTGGGCGACGACAAGGTCATCCTGGGTCTTTCGGGCGGTGTTGATTCGTCGGTTGCCGCTGTGTTGCTCAACAAAGCCATCGGTCACAATCTGCAATGCATCTTCGTCGATAACGGTCTGCTGCGCAAAAACGAGTTTGAGAGCGTTCTGGAGTCGTACAAGGATATGGGTCTCAATGTGAAAGGTGTCGATGCCAAAGACCGTTTCTATTCGGTTTTGGCCGGTGTGACCGACCCTGAGAAGAAACGCAAAGCCATTGGCAAGACGTTTATCGATGTGTTTGACGATGCCTCGAAGGAGGTTGTTGATGCCAAATGGCTGGCACAGGGTACGATTTATCCCGATGTGATTGAATCGAGTTCGGTCAAGGGTCCGTCGCAAACCATCAAGTCGCATCACAACGTAGGCGGTTTGCCCGACTATATGAAGCTGAAACTGGTCGAGCCTCTGCGTAGCCTGTTCAAAGACGAGGTGCGCCGCGTGGGTCGCCAGTTGGGTATAAAACAGGAACTTATAGGCCGTCATCCTTTCCCCGGTCCGGGATTGGCAATCCGCATTCTGAGCGACGTCACCCCCGAAAAGGTGCGTATCTTGCAAGAGGTTGATGACATTTTCATCCGCGGCTTGCGCGACAACGACCTTTACGACAAGGTGTGGCAGGCTGGCGCAATGCTGCTGCCTGTCCAGTCGGTCGGTGTGATGGGCGACGAACGCACGTACGAAAGTGTTGTAGCGCTGCGCGCTGTCGAGTCGGTCGATGGTATGACTGCCGACTGGTCGCACCTGCCCTACGATTTTATGGCCAAGGTGTCGAATGAAATCATCAATCGTGTAAAGGGCGTAAACAGAGTGGTTTACGATATCAGCTCGAAGCCGCCGGCAACAATCGAGTGGGAATGATTTCAATCGATAATCAAAAATTGAAAGTTGGAATTGAAACTGAATAATATGTCTCGAATTACCGCTAAAAAAACGCTGTGTGTCTGTGCTCTCCTGATGTCGTTCTTCGTTGGGATGGCGTCGGCTCAGGGTACTAAGACGGTGGCTGTGAAGGTGTCGAACCAAACGCAGATATTGAACAACAAGGAATACTATGTCCATATTGTGGAACAGGGTCAGACTGTGTTTTCGATAGCCCGTGCATACGGTTTGAAATACTATGACGCAGTAATCAAGACAGATATCCACCTGATGAAGGTCGGCGACACGGTGTGGCTGCCCAAGAACGAGCAGAGCGTTGCGGCGGTTATGGCCAATGCGAATGCTGTTGCGTCGCCTTCAAACAGAGTGCATTACATCAAAATAGAAGCCGGTCAGACGCTCTATGGCCTGTCGCGCGAATATGGTGTCACCGTGGATCAGATTATCGATGCCAATCCTGAATTGCGCACCGAACAGCTGAAAGCGGGCCAGATGCTGAAGATTCCACCGAAGGTAACGGAGAACGGAGAACGGAAAACGGAGAACGTCGCTCGTGAAGCCGAGGCTCAGCGTCAGGCCGAACAGAAGGCTCGTGAGGAACAGGCAAGGGCTGAGGCTCAGCGTCAGGCCGAGCAGAAGGCTCGTGAGGAGCGGGCAAGGATTGAGGCTCAGCGTCAGGCCGAACAGAAAGCTCGCGAGGAGCAGGCAAGGGCTGAAGCTGCCAAGAAACAGGCGGCTGAAAATGCGAAGCGTGATGCCGCTGTCCAGCCGACCGTCAGCGTCGAAAATATCGACAATCCCGATGCGTCGGCTGCGCCGATGCGCCGCCCGGTGGTCAATCCCTATCCTTTTGCCGAGGTGCCGCAGGAATTCCCCCTGACGCAGGCTCCCTATTACAATTTCTCGACGGTGTCGTCGTTCAACTATCAGGTGCGTGACCGCCAAAATGTCTCCCGCCTGTTTGTTACGGTGATAATGCCGCTCAATTTGAGCAGGATGAACGAGATTTCCACATCTAAGTTCGATATTGAGCAACGTGGCAAAAAGGAGTATAAGGTCTTTGAATTCATCCAATTCTATGAGGGCATACTGATGGCCCTTGAAGAGTTGCAAAACAATGGCGTCGATGTTGTCCTGAATGTCGTCGATCTGACTTCCGACAAGGACGAGGATGTTGTGGCGGCCTTCAATTCGCATAACGTGGCCAATTCGGATTTCGTTGTGGCGCTGCTGGTCAAGAAACCGTTTGCAAAACTTGCAGAATTGGCCAAACAGCATCAGGTGTTCGTCATCAACCCGTTCTCGTCGCGTGTCGAGGTTGTGAAGGACAACCCATACGTTGTCAAGTGTATGCCTTCTATAGAGGGCACCGTCAAAGGTATGCTTGACATCGTTGCCAAGCGCCATCGCGGTGGCAATCTGTACGTGCTTCATTCCAACAACAAGAGTGCCGCTACCGACGAGAAAGAGTTCCACGACGAGTTGCAGCGACAACTTGAAGCACGCAAGGACATCAAATACACCTTCTTCGACTGGAGTGCCAATGCCAAGCTGGTGCCGACGCTCAAAACTACCAACGACAACGTGATTATCAGTATTTTCGATCAGGACAAGAACAAAAACACTGTCTATTCAACCACGCTGCTGAACCGTTTGTCGGCGATTAACAAGAATGTGCCTGAGTTGATGACGACGACCAACTATCTGACCGAATACCCCAATGTCGATTTCGAACAGTTGCAGCATTTGAACTATACGACTGTCACGATGGGCTATCTGGATTACAATAATCTGAAACACAAGAAATTTATAGATACATACAAAGACAAGTTCCGCACGGAACCCAACACACTCTATGCCGGTGTGGCGCACGATATAATGCTTTATTTCTGCACCGCATTGTGGACGCAGGGTGCTGAATTTTGGCGTAATCCGCAGAAGTTCAAGGCTCCCAACGGTATGCTGTTCCCGTTCGGATTCAGGCAGTCGTCGTCCACAGGAGGATATGAGAACCAGTTGCCGGACATCTATCGTATGAGTAATTTCAAACTAATACCAGCCAATTGAATTTGAACAACTAACACCATTTTCAACAGACAGAAAAGAGAGAGCTAATTTATGGAATTCCAAACAACAATAAATACACCATTCACTCTATCGGGACCAGGATTGCATACTGGAAAATTCACGCACACCACTATAAAACCTGCACCGGCAAACAGCGGTATTGTTTTCAGACGCACTGATGTTGAAGGAAGCGGTGATATTGCTGCGGTGGCTGAAAATGTGACTGATACCAATCACGGCACCACCATTACATCCGGAAATCTGTCGGTATCCACCATTGAGCACTTGATGTCGGCGTTGCACGGTATGCGCATAGACAATGCCATTGTCGAGGTCGATGGGCCGGAGCTGCCGATTCTTGACGGCAGTGCGCGGCTGTGGGTGGAGCAGATAGCAAAAGCCGGCATCACCCAGTTGGATGCCGAGCGAAACTATTTGCGGCTGACGCAACCTGTTGTGTGGTACGACGAGGCCTCCGGAATCGAGATGAAAGCGGAACCGGCGGAGGATTTTGTTGTTGACAGCAGTATCGAGTTCAAGAGCGAACTGATTGGCAGCCAGTCTGCCCGTCTGACTTCCTATGAGCAATATGTTGAAGAATACGCCAAGTGCCGCACCTTTGTCTTTCTGCGTGAAGTGGAGGCCCTGCTGGCACTGAACCTCATCAAGGGCGGCGATCTTGACAACGCGCTGGTGTTTGTCGATAAGCCTCTGACCGACGAGGAGAAAACGCGCCTTGCAGCGTTGTACAATCGTGACAAAGAGAGTATTAACGTTACCAATGGCGTACTCAACACCATCGAGCCGTTCTTCCCCAACGAGCCGGCACGCCACAAACTGCTCGACTTTGTAGGCGACATATACTTGGTCGGTAAGCCTATCAAAGGCCATTTTACGCTGAAATGCCCCGGTCACCGTGCCAATGTCGCTTTGGCCCAATTAATTAGAAAATCAACACTTAAGTAATAATAAACCACTGTAAAACTATGATCTTATACGACTTGCATCCCGAAGCGAAAATCGGAAACAACGTAAAGATTTCAAATTTCACAACGATATATGAGGATGTCGTCATTGGCGACAACACTTGGATCGGTCCTAATGTCACCATTTTTCCTGGTGCCCGCATCGGAAAGAACTGCAAGATTTTCCCCGGCTCGGTGATATCGGCCATTCCGCAAGACTTGAAATTTAACGGCGAATACACCACTTGTGAGATTGGCGACAATAACGTTATCCGTGAGTGCTGCACCATCAATCGCGGCACGTCGGCATCGGGTAAGACTGTTATTGGCGACAACAACCTGATTATGGCTTACGTCCACGTGGCCCACGACTGTGTGGTCGGTAGCAACTGTGTGTTTGCCAACAATACAACGCTGGCCGGCCATATCATTGTTGGCGACTGGGTTGTTCTGGGCGGCAAGACTGCCATCCTGCAGTTTGTACATATCGGCTCGCACGTCATCACGATGGGCGGTTCGCTGGTCAACAAGGACATTCCTCCTTTTGTCAAGGCGGCACGCTATCCCATCTCCTTTGCGGGTGTCAATGCGCTGGGTCTCCAGCGTCGCGGTTTCTCGCCCAAACAGATTGAAAACATTCAGGACATCTATCGTATCATCTACCAGAAAGGCCTTATTGTTTCGCACGCCGTAGAGCTTATCAAGGAGCAGTATGGCAATACCGACGAAGGTAAGGTGGTGCTCAGTTTCATAGGCAGTGCCAACACAGGCCTGATGAAAGGCTACACCTATATGAGCAAGGGC
>JAGDCN010000005.1 GCA_017958525.1 Bacteroidales bacterium | reverse complement strand
CGGACGGATGCGCCATCCGCGCCATTCGGTGGTTACACGCTGCGTGCCGCGTCCCAGCTGCGAAGCTTCGCTGCTCATACGGAAAGTGTGAGCCTTGTCATAGCAGTCGTAAGAGCCGTCGGGACGGACAAGGTGCAAGCGATTGAAAACTACGCCGTTCTCGCGCACTGTCCAGCTGCCGGCAAAGAGGGCGTCGAATTTGCGCGCCATCTTTAATGCGAAATCGTAAGTCGCACCTTTGGGCGGTTCCGCCTGACGCGCCATATGGTCGCCAAAACCAGTGCTGAACGTCTCTGGAACGACAAGGATATCCAGTTTTTGGCTTCCATCGGGTTGACCATCAACATATTTGTCAAAAGCCCTTTCGACCTTGACATAATTGGCTTCGGGGTTCTCCCAGACGATGTTCTGCTGGTAAAGTGCTATATTTAAAGTGTCTTTTTTTTCCACAACATAAATAGTATTTAGTTTATCTGGTCCATCAGCGCACTTGTGAACATTCTCCGCTCTCCGTTTTCCGCTCTCACTGGCAATTGCACACATAGTCCCACCGTTTGCGTGGCGATGGCAGCAGTTCCTCGATGGCCTGCTGGTCGTCGTATGACAAAGGACAAACGCGCAAGTCGATGAGTTTCAAACTCTCGTTGAGTGCAACAAAGGTTGGCGGAAAGGCAACTATGCCAGTCATCCACAGTATCAGTTCCTCAAGGTTTACAAGGTTGCCCATAGCATCGGGAAGGTCCAGTATCGGATTGCGGCTTAAGTTGATACGGCGCAAGCGGGTCAGCTGCCCTATCTCTGGCGGAACAACCCGTATGCGGTTGCGGCGCAGGTCCAGTTCCTCCAGATGCACCAGGCTTCCTATTTCCGGCGGAATGCTGTCGATGAAGTTGCGTCCCAGATCCAGTTTCCGCAGGTTGTGCATTGCAAAGACCTTTGGCGGTATCTCCTTCAGTCGCTTGTAGTTTAGCTGCAAAACATAGACTGAATCAGGGTTGCGCACCTCTTTGAGCGACTTATAGACACGGTCCCGCTGGGCAAAGGAAACTGATAATTCAAAATTGACAATTGAAAACAGAACGATGACTATGAAAAACTTGAAAAACCGTCTCATAAAACTATATTTATTGGTTATGATTTGTGCAAGTGATGGCTATTGCCTCTTGTTTGTCGCGACGCAGCTGGGCGACCAGTTCGTCGGGCGAGCCAAAAGCCCTGATGTCGCGGATGCGGCCTATGAATTCAACACGCAGCTCGCGCCCGTACAGATTGCCGTCGAAGCCTATCAGATGCACTTCCAGCTCTTTATGTTGCTGATTGAACGTCGGCTGGTTGCCCAGATTGGCCATAGCGGCGTAGGCGGAGCCATCCACCATAACGCGAAGAGCATAAACTCCGTCGGCAGGCAGTATTTTGGCATTCTCGTCAAGGCGGATATTCGCCGTTGGGAACCCCAGCGAGGTGCCCACGTGGCGGCCGTGAACAACAGTGCCACAGACACCGTAGGGTGCACCGAGCATCGCGTTGGCACGGACTAAATTGCCCTCCTGCAACGCCTTGCGTATCTTGGTCGAACTGACTTCGATGCCGTCGAGCAGCACAGCCTCGTCGCGTCGGATGGCAAAGCCTTTCTCTGCCGCCAGCTCTGGCAGACGGTCGAAATCGTTATTGGCACGACTGCCGAACATATTGTCGTAGCCCAGCAGCAACATACTCATATTAAGGCGTTCGCAAAGAAAACGACGTGCAAAAGCGCAAGCCGACAGCGACGCCGTATTGACATCGAAATGAACCATTGCCACATTAGTCACGCCGCAGCCTTCAAGCAGCGACAGACGCTCGCTGCGCGTCGAAAGCAGAGGCATAGTCATTGCGGGGTCGAGCACCTGGCGCGGGTGGGTGTCGAAGGTGACCACCACAGGAAGCAGCCCCTCCTCGACCGCAGTTGAAAGCAATCGTGCCAGCAGATGCCGGTGCCCCAAATGCAGACCGTCAAACATACCCACCGTGACAACGGTTTTGTCGCCTAACGCATTGATATTATCTATATTGAATACATTCATCAACTAAAAAAGAAAATACAAAATTACAAAAAATTTTGTCAGTATAAAAAAAAGATGTAATTTTGCAATCTCAAATTAAAACCAATTTTTTATTTAAAATCTTTTAAAACAATTAATTATGCCTGCAAGAATCAGATTACAACGTCACGGTAAAAAGGGTCAGCCTTTTTATCACATCGTCGTAGCGGATGGTCGTGCACCTCGGGATGGTAAATTTATTGAGAAGTTAGGCACCTACAACCCAATGACGAACCCCGCTCAGATCGTACTCAACGAAGACAAAGCCTGCGAATGGCTCAAGAACGGTGCTCAGCCCAGCACCACCTGCCGTCGCATCCTTTCGTACAAGGGTGTTCTTCTGAAACGCCACCTCCAGATCGGCGTTGAAAAGGGAGCCATCAGCCAGGAACAGGCCGATGTCAAGTTCAACGAATGGAAACAAGCCAAAGACGCCAAGATTGCCAACAAGGTCAGCGAAATCGCCAACAACAGCCGCAACGAGGCCAAGAGCCGTCTCGAGGCCGAGAAGAAAGCCAACGAGACCAAAGCTGCCGCTATCGACGCCAAGCGTCGCGCTGCCGCCGAGGCTGAAGCCGCTGCAAAGGCTGAGGCCGAGGGCGAAGCCCCCGCTGCCGAAGAGACAACCGAAAACGCCGAAGCATAATTGGTTTGTCAACAACCGCAGAAAAAAAGGACATACAGAAATGTGTGTCCTTTTTTTGAAACACCTACTCAAACAAAACAGCAATGACAAAAGAACAATGTTTCCAACTCGGAAAAATCACAAAACCCTTTGGCTACAAAGGGCAGGTCATTTTTTTCCTCGACGTAGATGAACCCGACAACTATGCCGGTCTCGACACCGTCTTTGTCGAAGTGAAAGGCGCCCTCCTCCCCTACTTTATCAAAGACCTCAAAATCAGCGGCAACAAAGCCACCGTCACATTCGAGGATATCAGTGCCGACGAAGCGCAGTCGCTTGTAGGATGCAACCTGTACCTGCCCCTCGAAGTGCTGCCCAAACTGACGGGCAACAAATTCTACTATCACGAAGTCATTGGTTGGCAGGTTATTGACAGCGAAAAGGGCGATATTGGCACCATCGCGTCGGTCATCGACTATCCTGCGCAGGCCCTGTTTCAAATTATGAAAAACGACAAGGAAATATTGATTCCAATAATCGACCAAGTGATAAAAAAGGTCGATCGCAAAGAAAAAAAGATGTTCATAGAAGCGCCTAATGGCTTAATTGACTTATACTTATAAGTTAAGAACATTTTTTGTTGATTAATTAATTCCAACCAAAGGAAATAATGTGTATCTTTGCAATTCAAAACAATAAAAACACGCACTATGGCAACAACAGAGCATACACAAGAGAAAAAGTACTATACCAACGAGGAGCTGCAGGAGTTCAAAGAGATAATTCTCAAGAAGATAGATGAAGCAAAACGCAACCTGGAACTGCTGAACGCTGCCGTGGCCAACGAAGGCAACGACGTGACAGACACTTCGCCGACGTTCAAGACCCTTGAAGAAGGCAACTCGGTACTTTCAAAAGAGGAGAATTCCAAACTGGCCGCCCGCCAGCAGAAATTCATCAAAGACCTTGAAGCCGCTTTGATACGCATTGAAAACAAGACCTACGGCATCTGCAAAGTGACCGGCAAGCTGATACCCAAAGAGCGCCTGCGTGCCGTGCCGCACACCACGATGACCATCGAGGCGAAAGAAATGCAAAGCAAGAGAAAATAACCCCATAAAAAACCGTCACAATGACGGTTTTTTTGTTCGCCACACTAAATCCTAGGTATCGCGTCGAGGAGGGTTTGGGTGTAGGGGTTCTTCGGATGCGCAAAGAGGGCGTCGGCATCATCGAGCTCGACGAGACGTCCTGATTGCATCACCATTATACGGTCGGAAAGGAAATGCACCACCGAAAGGTCGTGCGATATAAATATATATGTATAGCCAAACTGCTCCTTCAACTCGTTGAGGAGATTGAGCACCTGCGCCTGCACCGACACGTCGAGAGCCGACACCGACTCGTCGCAGATGACCAATTCGGGATTGAGTATCAACGCCCTTGCAATGCAGACGCGTTGCCGCTGACCACCCGAAAACTCGTGCGGATAGCGGTCAAACCACTCCGCCTTGAGATCAACCCGATTCATCAGCTCAAGCGCCTTCATTTTGATTTCCGAAGCCGTAAGCCCCGAAGGATTATGCACATTTAGCGGTTCCATAATCGTCTGACCCACTGTCATTCGCGGGTTGAGCGACGAGTACGGATCCTGAAAGATAATCTGTATGCGTGGACGGAGCCGGCGCATCTCGCTCTGTGACAGAGTGTCCAGCCGCTTTCCGTCATAAATGATGCTGCCCGACGACGATTCCACCAGACGCATTATGGCGCGGCCCAATGTTGTCTTGCCGCATCCCGATTCGCCGACCAGACCCAGAGTTTCGCCGCGATAGACATCGAAGTTGATGCCATCGACGGCCTTAAGCTGCTTTCTTGGCTTGCCGAATAGGGTTTTCTCAAGAGTATATGTCACGTCAAGATTGCGAACCTCCAACAATACCTTCCGCTCTCTGCTTACCGCTTTCCGCTCCCTGTTTTCCGTTTTCCGCTCGCCGTTCAAGAACTCATCAACCGTCGGCAGTCGTTGCGGACGGCCTTCAAGAGGCGGACGGCAGGCCAGAAGTCCCTTGGTATAAGGCTGTTGCGGATTAGTGAGAATACTTTTCGCATCACCATATTCGACAATCCGGCCTTGATACATCACAGCGATATCATCCGCTATCTGAGCAATCACACCGAGGTCGTGGGTGATGAAAATAATTGATATATTGCGGTTTTTCTGCAGCTGTCGCATCACGTCGAGAATGGTCTTCTGCACCGTTACATCGAGAGCCGTCGTCGGTTCGTCGGCGATGATTATGTCGGGATTGCAAATCAGCGCCATAGCTATCATCACGCGTTGTTTCTGTCCACCGCTGATTTCGAAGGGATAGCTGTCGAAAATCTTCTCCGGACGCGGCAGAAGCACTTCTTTGAAGAGCTCGATGGTACGTCGCCGTGCCTCGTCATAATCCACATCCTCGTGCAACCGCAACATTTCTACCACCTGTTCGCCGCACCGCTGCACTGGATTGAGCGATGTCATCGGCTCCTGAAAAATCATAGAGATATGGTTGCCACGCAGTTGGCGCATCTTCTCTTCATCCATACCCACAATATCCACGCCCTTGCCGTCGCCACCGTAAAAGCGGATGGAACCTTCCACCGTGCAGTGCTTCTTGCCAGGCAGAAGACCCATAATGGCCAGCGTGCTGACCGACTTGCCAGAGCCCGACTCGCCCACAATGCCAAGCGTCTGCCCGTGACGCAAGGTGTAACATATACTGTCCACCACCTTGCGCCCGTCGAAGGCAACGGTCAAGTCCTTAATTTCGAGAATAATGTTTTTTTCATCCATTTCAATCCGCTTTTCACTGCATACTCAAAAAGAATAAGTATTCTGACACAAGAACAGTCTTCACTCTTTCAGCAATCACACTGCAAGTTCTCTATTAATCATACCTTTATCTATACTTTCCACCGATTTGGAGTGCCGCTCCAAATCGGCACAAAATTACACAAAATAATTTGAATTACAACAAAAAGAGGCAACAAAATAACTGGATAATTACAGATAACGGGCCAAAACACAGGACACAAAAGTGGCAACAGAAATCAGCAAATCGCAAAAATCGATAATGGCAGGCGAGGGCGCCAGCATATCAAAAAGTTTCATCCGACAGTGATGAAATCGAAAAAAATATGTATATTTGCAGCGATTTTTCAAAGGAAATTATTATCAAAAAACAACATAATTATGACAAAATCAGAGCAATTTATGGAAATGGAAGCCAAGTATGGCGCCCATAATTACCATCCGCTACCCGTTGTGCTTGCCAAAGGCGAAGGTGCTTTTGTGTGGGACTGCGAAGGCAAGAGATATTTCGACT
>JAGDCN010000068.1 GCA_017958525.1 Bacteroidales bacterium | reverse complement strand
GAGGGTCGTCAGGCGCTGCTTGCCGTCGTTCGAAATCTTGGTGAAGGAACCGTCAGCGACGCTGAAAATATAGTAGTCCGACACACCGCTGTGGCGATAGATAGGTTCAAAACCGCTGCTGAGCAAGATTTTTTGCTCGTCAGCCGAGAACTCATAACTTTCGATTGGAGGCAGAGGCTTTGCCTTTTTGGCCATTGCCGGACCGCCGAAAGAACAGACCATTCCTTCGCTTTCACCGGTTTTGTACGAGAATTTCTCGATGCCCGTGCGGGTCAGCACACAATAGTGCTCACCGTCCTGCATCGAGCGGATGCTCTGGATGCCGCGAGGGGCAAAGGTGCCCTTAGCCCAAATATCCTCAAGTGTGATTTGTTTTGTTGCTTGCGCAAAAATACAATTCATAGCCGCAAACATTGAAAGTAAAAGAGTTAAACGTTTCATATCTTTGTTTTTTTATTTTTTCCAAACTGCAAATATACGAAATAATTCTAATTACAACGCAAACAGACAAAACCAATTGACGAGCAGACAGATAAAGCCGTTCCTACAATGAAAGTAAAACAATTGGCACGCAAGTTCGCTTGCGATCTAAAATCGTTCTTCCAAAATGTATAAAAAGAAAAAGAGAAACCGGTTTTATCCGATTTCTCTCTTTCATCCAGCGGAAAGACAGGGATTCGAACCCTGGGACCAGGCAAGCTGGTCAACGGTTTTCGAGACCGCCCCGATCGACCACTCCGGCATCTTTCCTTGTTTTTCAGTGGTTTGCAGCATTTTTCAATGCATCCAGACCTCTGTTTTCGGAGTGCAAAGATACAAACTTTTTTTGATATGCAAGATTTTTTTATTTTTTCACAAAAAATTTTGCCATTTGTGTAGGTATTGTTATCTTTGCATTTTGTACCGACGCGACGAGTGAGGAGATAATTTATATATATACAAAGCATTTAATGCTGCTCAATTGCTAAAATAAGTTAAATACGGAAAGATTTTTTCATAAAAGAATACAAAAAAATAAAAATAACAATAAACCCTCGGTGGCCGGAAGGCCAACGAATAAAACAGGAAGGAGTAAACAATGAAAAAACTGATTTTGACATTAATGATGGTAGCGACAGTCTTCGCAGCCTCAGCCAGCTCGGTGCGCTACTTCACCCGCTCACAAGCTAACCGTGTAGCCAACACGCTCGACGCACAAAACGAACTGATGATATACTGCGGCTACGAATATGAGCTGGCCACCTACGTGATTGTCAACGAGGTATGGACCGAACGCGTAAACAGCAAATACTATGAAATCTGGCTGTACGGCTACGATGCCTACACCGGCGAAGAGATTTATATGCCCATCGACCTTTCGTGCATCTGGCTCTACAATGCCTATGGCAACAGAATGTACAGTGCTGCACAATTCCTGCGCTTCCGCAGCACCGTGGCAACGCCCAACTTCTACTGGACAATGCCGCCCTACAATCCTTTCGTACGCCACTTCCACGATCCGCACTTCAACCACGGATACACATACCACTATGAAATCCACCGCTTTGGATGGCGTCCGCCGATGCCGCCGCCTCACGGCCCCTGGCCATATCACCCCTACTATATGCGCACTCCGCACACTCCGGCGCCAGTACCCGTGAAGCCCTTCACCCCCGGTGTGAACTACCCGCAAACTCCTGACGGACACGGATATATCGGAGGCAGCAGCCGCACCACGATAGGCACTCGCCCCGCAACATTCAACAACGCTGGCGGAGCACGCTCGGGCAACAATATGAACAACACTGGCAACCCCGGAACATCAAGCCGCAACAGTACAGCAAACACTCCGGCAAACAGTAGCCGCGGAACCTCGACAACAACCAACACCGGCACCAGCAGCCGCGGAACCTCGACAACGACCAACACCGGCACCAGCAGCCGTGGAACCTCGACAACAACCAACACTGGTACCAGCAGCCGCGGAACTTCGACAACGACTAACACCGGCACCAGCAGCCGCGGAACCTCGACAACGACTAACACCGGCACCAGCAGCCGCGGAACTTCAACAACGACTAACACCGGCACCAGCAGCCGCGGAACTTCAACAACGACCAACACCGGCACCAGCAGCCGCGGAACCTCGGCAACAACCAACACTGGCACCAGCAGCCGCGGAACCTCGACAACGACCAACACTGGCACCAGCAGCCGCGGAACCTCGGCAACAACCAACACTGGCACCAGCAGCCGCGGAACCTCGACAACAACCAACACCGGCACCAGTAGTCGCGGAAACTCGACGACCAACACCGGATCACGTCCAACCAGATAAAACAAGAATAACCTATGACAGGCGACGCAATGTGCGCCGCCTGTCTATTTTATCCCCATCAATGATGAACGAATTAAAATCGAGCGAACTGGTACTGAATTCTTCCGGCAAGCTCTACCATATTAATATGACTGGCGACGAGCTGGCCGACGAAATCTTCCTGGTCGGAGACCCTGAGCGCGTGAATATGTTCAAAGAGTTGTTCGACAGCGTTGAATACGAGAGCACCAACCGCGAGTTGCACGCCCTTACAGGTCATTACAAGGGTCATCGTTTCACAGCTCTCAGCACCGGTATGGGTTGCGACAACATCGACATCGTCGTCTCCGAACTGGATGCCGCTGCAAATATCAATCTGAAGACACGCACCGCCAAAGCCAACCACCGTACACTGAATATGATACGCATCGGTACCTCCGGGTCGCTGCACAGCGATATTCCCTGCGGTTCGCTAGTGGCATCGGCCTATGCCATTGGTTTGGATGGCCTGCTCAACTACTACGAGCACGACGACAGCCAATTGGAGGAAAAGATGACCCAAGCTTTCGAAAAACATATACAATTCCCTGCACGACTGGCACGTCCCTATTGCGTGAAAGGCAGTGAGGAGCTGTTGGCAAATGTGGCCGATATCACCGTCAAAGGCATCACGGCTACGGCACCCGGATTCTACGCTCCGCAAGGTCGCCACATACGCATTGCACCGAGCGTGAAAAACCTCAACGAAAAACTGGCCACATTCAAATGGGACGGCTTGAAAGTCACAAACCTTGAAATGGAGACCTCGGCAATCTACGGTCTTGGCAAGATAATGGGACACAACGCTTTGACCGTTTGCCTCATCATCGCCAACCGAGCCGACGGAACCTTCCTCAATGAATATCATAGCCAGATGCGCGACACGATAGTTAAAATAATGGAAAGGATGGCTAAATGAGGAAGCATCTTTTAGTCATACTATTGACATTCAGTGCGCTTGCAGCAAACGCCCAGACATCTTACATCGCCGAGCAGCTGGGACGCGACGCACACCACATAGTGCAGTCGCTGGGTGCTTTTGTCGGCAACGAACGCGCTGAAAGTCAGCAGTTCGACATCACATATATGCCTGCCGGCAACCGCGTGGAAGGCGTGATGATTATCAACACCGCCGACTACCGATGCACTTTCAAGATGGATCCCAAAGAAGAAATCTGCTACGAGATAATCATCGACATTCGCAGCGCCGATTTCTTGCGCGACTTCAACCGCCTGTTCCAAGTCTATCGTACCGAGAATCCTGACAGCGACGACAAGACTATGCACTTCGGAGACAAGCTGATACGGGTCCGCGAGACCTCATCCACCACTTCGCGCTTCCGCAGTTTCACGATGACCGAAAAAAAATAGAAAACATTATTACACCCTTAATGAAAAGCCCAGAGATGGAAAAAATTATCCGCGAGTACCGCACAACACCTGCCGAAATAGATCTGACAGGAGCCCAGCCCGGCATCGACTGGAAAGGCGACAAAAGATTGGAAATGTGCCTTAAAATGCTACAGGAGGCTGATATCGACTGGCAATCTATGCCCGAAGCCAATATCGCGAAATGGGTGATGGCACCCGAAGGCACCCGCGTCACCAGGCTTTTCTACAAGGTTTATATATACCAATTCGACGAGGACCGGCCCACTCTATTCGCCGAATTCGAACATTGCGATTTTCCCAATGCCCTGTTTCGGCAAATGGCTGACTACAAAAACGATGCAATGACAGCGAGAGGTATGTTCGTCCAAGCCTGTGCATCATCCGTTTATCCTAATGGATGCGTAAATGACTGCTCGCAGCTTAGCGATAGCGGAAAAACATTTATGCTAAATAGTTATATGACGGGGCACCCTTCTTATCCAGGCAGCCCGCACATAGCCCTGCTTTTGTTGATGGCAAAGGAGAAAGAAGAGTGGAACGAACCTGCGAACTTCGACCTCAGCGATGGCTATCCGCTGAACCGCACCGAACAGGCCACGCTTTTCCACAGCTCGCATTTAGACACACGGCTGACAATCTCGTTGGGGCGCAACTATCAAAAGGCGACCGGCATTTATTGCGACATCGATGCCCGAGAATTTCCCGAAAAGCTGATTGAGCATTTGAAGGACGACGATGCGAAAGGTTTGTTGAACGATGTAACATCAATTCAAATCGATGCCGCTGTCAAGACATCCATCCACACATTTCAGCGCACTTACACCTATTCCCTCCCCGACGACTATCCTCCGAAATGGGATGTCTGCAAGGTTGACTTTGACTGGCGGGCCGACCACAACAGCTATGGCGACAGCAAATGCTACGCGCGTCCAGGCACATTCGCCGCCTTCAAGCACCCAGTCATCTACTCGCTCCATCCCATACGTATTGACGATATGGACGTCCCCAGTCGAGGGGCCGGCCTTTTCGGCATACCCCAAATACTGTATTACGACAGCGATAGTATGACAATCAGTTATGGCGACCGCAAAGTGACAATTACGCCCGACAAACCATTCACAGCCACAGAAGGGATAGACTACGCCACCTTCGACCTCTCGATAAGACTCGCTATCGACAAATAAACAACTATCTTTCAGAAGTAAAACCATACATTTCACTCCAAATGACGATTGTAGTCAAACTTTAACATTAATATTATGAAAAACAACGTATTCGAAATCCAAGACGGCGTATTGGTGCGCTGCACCGTTAACCAGCCCGATGTCGTCATTCCCGACGGTGTCAAGACAATAGCCTATAGAGCATTCAAGAAACCCGACGACTATAAAGGCATAGACGAGATAGAGAGCGTCGTCATTCCGAAAAGTGTCACACTGATTGAAAGCAAAGCATTCCAATATTGCGACAGGCTTCGCAAAGTGAGCATCCTCGGTCCCACCGAAATTGGCAGTGAGGCGTTCCTCAGCTGCGACGACCTTGAGGAGGTC